>DHGT01000002.1 GCA_002402905.1 Desulfatitalea sp. UBA4791
ATAACCTAACCGGAAATTACTGAGTCCAATTGATCTGAATGCCGGTTCGCACCAGTAAAAAACAACCTAAAAATTGATTTCTGTCTCGGGTAACTTATGAACCCTCTGACTGTTTCCAATGTGACCCTCACCTTCGGCGGACTGCACGCGCTGACCGAAGTCAACCTCGCCATCCAGCCGGGATTGATCACTTCGATTATCGGTCCCAACGGTGCGGGCAAGACCAGTCTGCTCAATTGCATCTCCGGGTTTTACCATCCCACCCGCGGCACCATTCGATACGGCGAACATAATCTGACCCATGCATCGCCCCACCAGGTGTCCAGCTGGGGCATCGCCCGTGCCTTTCAGAACATCGAGCTGTTCGGTGGATTGACGGTGTTGGACAACCTGATGCTCGCCCGCCACCGCAAGCTGCGATACAGCTTCTGGCACGCCGTGATCTACAAGGGCAAAGCCAGCCAGTTGGAGGCCGAAAACAGGGCCCGCGTGGAGGACGTCATCGATTTTATGGAGCTGGAACCCTACCGCAAACAACCGGTCGGTAATTTGAGTTACGGCGTTCAAAAGCGGATCGAGGTGGCCCGTGCGCTCACCCTGGCGCCTGATCTGCTGTTGCTCGACGAACCCATGGCCGGCATGAACATCGAAGAAAAGGAAGATATGGTGCGTTTCGTGATCGATATCCAGAAAGAACGCCATACCACGGTGGTGCTGGTCGAGCATGATCTGGGAGTGGTCATGGATATTTCCGACCAGATTTACGTGCTCGATTTCGGCGAGGTGATCGGGGCTGGCCGGCCCGAAGAGGTGGCTCGGGATCCGAAGGTGGTGGAAGCATACATTGGAGAAGAATAGGATTTAGAAAAGAGTAGGTATGACGGATCAGGACGTTTTGTTGACATACACCATCCCCCAGCTGCTGCGCTGGCGGGTGGCGCAGACCGGTGACCGGGTGGCGTTGCGCGAGAAGGAATTCGGGATTTGGCGCAGCCTGACCTGGCACCAGTATTACGAACTGGTGCGCAAGGCGGCCCTGGGCCTGTCCCAACTCGGCTTGCAAAAAGGAGAAGTCATTGCCCTGATCACCGACAATATCCCTGAAATGCTGGTCGTGGCCATCGGCGCCCAGTCCCTGGGCGGGATTTCGGCGGGGATCTACCAGAGCAGCCTGCCGCACGAGATCGCCGATATTCTCACCTACATGGAGGCCTGTTACGTCTTCTGCGATGACCAGGAGCAGGTCGACAAACTGATCGAAGTGCGATCGAAGATCCCCAATGTCCGGAAGATCATCTACGAGGACCCCCGCGGCATGCGCGGTTATCGCGACGACGACTGGTTCGTTTTCATCGACGATCTTTACCGGTTGGGGGAAGAAACCCTCGAAGAAAACGAGGCGCGCTTCGACGAGCTGATCGATCAAGGAAAGCCCGACGATGTCTGCCACCTGTGCCTGACTTCGGGGACCACCGGTCTGCCCAAGGGCGCCATGATGACCCACCGCAATTATATCAACATGGGGGTGCAGATCACCAAGGCCGATCCGCTGGAGGCCGACGACGAATATGTGTCGTTTCTGCCGTTTGCCTGGATCGGCGAGCAGATGAACTCTTTCGGTGTGGCCCTGGCCACCGGCATTTCCATCAATTTCCCCGAGTCGGTGGAGACGATCATGTCCGATCTCAAGGAGATCGGGCCGCATTTCATGTTCGGTGCACCGCGCATTTATGAAACCATCCGTTCCCAGATCTGGCTCAAGATCGACGAGTCCTACTGGCTCAATCGAAAGTGCTACTATTACTTCATCAAGATCGGCCAGGAAGCGGCCGAATACCGCATGAGCGGACGTAAAATGCCGTTCAAGCTCGCCGTGCTGGCGTGGCTCGGCAAGACCATAGTGTTCAATCCATTGATCAATCAGCTTGGCCTGTTGCGGCTGCGCCGGGCCTATACCGGAGGGGCGGCTCTGGGCCCACAGCTGTTTAATTTCTACCAGGCCATAGGCGTCAACCTGAAGCAGATCTACGGACAGACGGAAATTACGGGAATCGCCTACATGCACTGCGACGGGGATATCCGTTCGGATACGGTGGGCAAACCCTTGCCGGGCACCGAATGCCGCATCTCGGAAGAAGGGGAGATCCTGTCGCGTTCGGCTTCGGTGTGCGCCGGATACTTCAAGCTGCCCGAAAAGTCCGAGGAGTTGCTCGAAGGCGGTTGGCTGCACTCGGGCGATGCAGGTTTTATAGACGAAAACGGCCATCTGGTCGTGATCGATCGTCTGTCGGATGTGATGCACAACCGCGCGGGGGAGATATTCAGCCCCATGTTCCTGGAAAACAAGCTCAAATTCAGCCCCTATATCAAGGAGGCCGTGATCTATGGGGATAAGCAGGATTATGTGGCGGCCCTGGTCAACATCGATCCGGTGATTGTGGGCAAGTGGGCAGAAGACCGGCGCATCTCCTTTACCACCTTCATGGATCTGTCCCAGAAACCGGAGGTGGCGGAGCTTATTTACAACGAGATGCTGTCCATCAATGCGAATGCGGAGAAATCGCATTTCAAGATCCGTCGTTTTGCGATCCTCTACAAGCTGCTCGATGTGGATGACGGCGAATTGACCAAGACCGGCAAGATCCGCCGGGATTTTGTGAAGAAGCGCTACCAGGCCTTGTACGACGCGCTTTACGACCAAAGCGTCAGCAGCAAAAAGGTGCAGGCCACTTACCAGTATCAGGACGGGCAGACCACGACGGTTGAGACGGACATGCGGTTTTATTCTGTCGGTGATGAAGCACCTCGACCGGAAAACCTGAAGTAAACGACATTGCCATAGAGTGAAGGATTATGAGCTATTTTTTGCAATTGGTCGTCAGCGGCATCGTGGTGGGGTCGATTTATGCCCTCTCGGGATTGGGATTCGTCCTGATCTACAAATCCAGCCGGGTGCTCAACATCGCCCACGGGCAGATCATCGCCACCGGCGCCTTCATCACCTACGCGTTGACGGTGTGGGTGGGGATTCCGCTGTACATCTCTTTTTTTGTCAGCATGGTGCTGACCTTTTTCCTGGCCATGAGCGTCGAGCGTATTTTTCTGCGCCGCCTGATCGGAGAACCGATCATATCGGTCATCATGGTCACCATCGGCCTGATGTCGATCTTAGATGGTATCATCTACCTCACACCGTTCGGCGGCTACAATTACTCCTTTCCCGACTTTTTCCCCAAAACGCCTATTAATATGGGGCCGGTTTCCATCTCCTGGACGCAAATGGTGGGGGTAATTGTCACCTTTACGCTGATCTTTCTCTTTACCTGGTTTTTCAAAAAGTCCACCGTGGGCATCTCCATGCGTGCCGTTTCGGATGACCAGCTGGCCTCCATGTCCATCGGCATATCGGTACCGCATGTCTTCGGGCTGGCCTGGGCCATGGCCGGCTTGAGCGCGGCGGCGGCCGGCGGTATCATCGGCAATATCACGGGGCTGAATTTCGAGACGCTGCACGCCTTTGGCATCATTGTTTTTCCGGTCGTCATCCTGGGCGGGTTGGATTCGATCATCGGCGCGGTGGTCGCCGGTATCATCATGGGGCTGATTCAGCAGTTCGCCTCAGGTTATCTGGACGGAAAATGGGGATTGAGCGGCACCGCCGAGGTGCTGCCCTACATCATTCTGTTGATCATCCTGTTATTCAAACCGCATGGGTTGTTCGGGACTCATGAAATTGAACGGGTATAGCCTATGTCTGCAAACCGCTGGTTGGCCACAGGCAATTTTTTCAGCACCTACAAGGAAGAGCAGCGCATCTTTTTTACCCATTTGGATCGACTCCTGTTCTGTGTCCTTCTCGCCGTGCTTTTCATCTGGCCGTTGGTATACGAGGTCAGCAATAAATATATGCTGGTGCTCGACAATATCCTCATCGCCATGGTGGCGATCATTGGTTTGAACCTGGTGACCGGATTCGCCGGCCTGATTTCGATCGGACATGCCGCGTTCGTGGGGGTGGGGGCGTACACTTTGGCCGTGTTCGCTCGGACCATAGGAGACTCCCATGTGCTCATCACTCACGCATGGCCGTTGATGCTGATCGTTTCGGGTGCGGTTGGCGCTATGTTCGGGGCCTTCGTCGGTCTGCCGGCCCTGCGTTTGAAGCATCTCTATTTGGCGATCGCCACCCTGTCGTTTCAAATGATTTTTCAATGGACCATCAACTTTTTCCCACTGTTCAACCAGGGGCAGACCATTCCCGTGGGCCGGGTCTACTGGTTCACCGGTATGGTTTCCCGAGGGGATCACTATCTGTTCTGGTACTATGTGGCCCTGGTCATCGTGATCGTTTTCGGTCTGGCGGTGCGTAATCTCCTGCGAACGCGCTACGGCAGAAGCCTGGTGGCCGTGCGCGACAATGACCGGGCGGCCGACGCCATGGGCATGAACCCCGGCTTGACCAAGGTGTACGCCTTTGCACTGGCCGGCTTTTTTGCCGGGGTGGCCGGTGCCCTGCACGCCTATTTGTATCGCGGCGCGGGTATCGAGTCGTTCACCCTGGCACAATCCATTTCGTATCTGGCCATGGCCATCGTGGGCGGGCTGGGTACCTTGACCGGATCGTTTTTCGGCCCTGCGGCCATCCGCATGCTGGATTTGCAGGTGGAGAACCTGGTCGAATGGCTGAAGCACTTCCTCCCGGCCGCCATGAACCTGGCCACTGCCTTCAAACCGTTGACTTTCGGTTTGGTGATCGTTCTGTTTTTGATGTTCGAACCCCGGGGGATTGCCAATTGGTGGCGAATTTGCCGAACGTATGTCAAGCTCTGGCCCTTCCGGTATTGAGCCGCGGACGGGCGCCATGGCTTACAACAACACAAGAGGGGGGTATGAAAATGTCTAAAAGAATCTTGATCCTTGTCATCGCGGTCGCTGCAGTTCTCAGTTTTGGTGTTTCGGCACAGGCTGAAGTGTACAAAATCGGATTGTCACTGGCCATCACGGGGCCGACCTCCGATGCCGGCGCGCCCTACGCCAAGGGCGTCGAA
>DHGT01000092.1 GCA_002402905.1 Desulfatitalea sp. UBA4791
GGTTGAGATCAAGGCGTGCGAAAAATTTTACCGCAGGCATATAGTTGATATTCCGAGGATAAAATTTTGAGCAGAACGCAGATATCGGGCAAATTGGCCATTTGTGGATGGGCACTATCTAACATGCACTGGAAAGCATGCCTTTAAGGGTGAATCACATTCAGTTAGAACCGCTGGCCGGCAACCGGAAAGGGCAAGACAAATTCAGGTTGATATGCTATCAGCCGTTGCTGTTGAAGATGGTTTTTTTCTGTCACCGAATAAGAACCAGGACAGCCCCACATGATTATCGACGCACACACCCATATATTTCCCCGCGACATGCGCGACCGCCGCGACCGCTGCTTTGACAACGAACCGGCCTTCGAACTGCTCTATGCGTCGCCCAAGTCGAAGATGGTCGGGGCGCACGAGTTGGTGGCGGCCATGGATGCCCATGGCGTGGACAAAGCGGTGACCTTCGGGTTTCCATGGCGCACGGCCGACCATTTCAAGCGTCACAACGACTACATCCTCGAAGCGGTCCAGCGCTACCCCGATCGCCTGATCGGCCTGTGCTGCATGGATACCGAACAGGCTGAAGCACCCCGGGAGGTCGAGCGTTGTCTTCAGGCCGGCCTTTCCGGCGTCGGCGAGCTGGCCTTTTACTGTTCGGACATGGATTGTCAATATCTGGCCGGTTTGGACGCCATCATGGACCTGGCGCGCCGGTTCGGCTGCCCGGTGATGCTCCACACCAACGAACCGGTCGGCCATTCGTATCCCGGCAAAACCAACAATACCCTGGCCCAGATTTACGCCCTGATTAAAAAATACGCCGAAAACCAAATAATTCTGGCCCATTGGGGCGGCGGCATCTTCTGGTACAACCTGATGAAAAAGGAAGTCTCCCAGGTTCTGGCCAACGTATGGTTCGACACGGCGGCCTCTCCGTTTCTCTACCGGGCCGATATCTACCGGCTGGCCATGGAGCTGGCCGGAGAGGAGAAGGTGCTTTTCGGCACCGACTACCCGTTGCTCGCACCCAAACGCTATTTCGACGAGATGGCCCAGGCCGGTTTGAACGAGAGCCAAAAAGAAAAGGTCTGCGGCCTCAACGCGGCCGCCCTGTTCAGGCTCAACGGACGGTAAGGGGGGGCGACATGCTCATGCGGCGTGCTGAAAAAGAGATCGTCGATCGTTCGGAAATCGATGCGGTCATCGACCGTTGCCTGATCTGCCACCTCGCCCTGGCCGCCGATGATGCGCCTTACGTGATCCCGGTCTGCTTCGGATACGACGGCCGGCACCTCTATCTCCACACCGCAACCGAAGGCCGAAAGATCGATCTGATCCGCCGAAATCCGCGGGTCGCCTTTGCCATGGAGACCGATCTTCGACTGCTGGAGGCGCCCACTCCCTGCAAATGGAGCTTCGCTTTCGAGAGCGTGGCCGGCCAGGGCCGCATCGAGGAGCTGGACGACCCCATCGAGAAAGCGTCGGCGCTCCATCACATCGTCCGGCATTACGCCCGGGAGCGGCACATGCCCCTGGTGTCGCCCGGTCCGGGCCTCAGGATCTGGCGAATCCATATCGAAGCGATCAGCGGCAAACGCTCCCATCCCCTGCGTAACCTCAAATCAGGATCCGACCGGTCCGCCTGAAGCGCCCCCCAGTTGACCGCAGGCCGCGCGGATGCTGGTCCCCTTGGCGCCTCGCAGGCGCACGAAGACTCCCAGGTCGACCAGGGCGCGGCGAAAGCGTTCGACCTCTTCAGGCCAGGGCGCATCGAACGGCGACGCCTTCCTGGGGTTGTAGGCGATCAGATTGACGCGCACCGGCAGCTCGGTCACGAAGCGCGCCAGCCGGCGGGCATCTTCAGGCCGGTCGTTGACATCCCGGATCAGGACGTATTCGACCAGCAGCACGTTGCCCCGGGCCAACGGATAGCCCTCCAGGACCGCCCGGAGCGTCCCGAGCCCGTAACGCCGATTGACGGGCATCAGGTTGCTTCGCAGCGCATCGTCGGCCGCATTGAGACTGACGGCCAGTTTGAGCTGCGGCCAGTTCAAGGCGGCCAATCGCTCGATGCCAGGCACCCATCCCGCCGTGGAGAGGGTGATGTGCCGCTTGGCGATATTCAGGCCGCGTTGATCCGATAAGACCGCGATGGCCTGGACCACCGCATCGAAATTATCCAGGGGCTCGCCCATGCCCATGAAGACCACATTGCGCACATCCAATCCTATATGGACTTTGACCACAAAGACCTGGGCTACGATTTCATCCACGGACAACTGTCGCAGCAATCCCATCTGGCCGGTCTGGCAGAAGCGGCAGCCCATGCGGCAGCCCACCTGGCACGAGACGCACACGGTGGTGTGATGCGCCATGGGGATGAGTACGGTTTCCACAGTCAGGCCGTCGGCCAGGCGAAACTGCAGCTTGGTCACGTCCTCTTCCTGGATCCGGCCCGACACTTCGGGCAGGCGCATATCCAGATCCCGGGCGATGCGTTGCGCCAGCTCTGGAGAACGGCTGAATTCAGGCGCTTGCCGCAGATCGAACACCGGACGGTCGTAGAAAGCACGGTAGAGCGCTCCCGCATGGAACGCTCCGCGGCCGTAGCGCCGTTGGAACTGCTCCACAAGCTGGTCGTATGTGAGGCTGAGCGGATTCATCGGGCCGAATGTAACGTGTTCACCGGATGCTGGCAACAAACAAACAGAACGGCCTGCGATGAACTGCAGGTTTGAGAAATGGGTTGACAGGATTGCATTCCCGAGTGCATATTCCCCCCCGAAATTTTCAAAAGCAGTTCAGCACCATCTCTGTGTGCCGGCCATTCAGGCCCGCAAAAAAGACGCATCCCGTCAAGCGGATGATCCAATAACCCGAACACCTTTTACCCTGCGTGAAGTCCTTGCCCTCCAGTCGGTCTATCACGCGCCCACCTGACAAGTGAACGTGAATGCCGCTTCCATCGCGCCTGTGGCAGGCTTGATGCCCGGAACATGGAAAATGGTTTCAAGAAATAGAAAGCCTTTGGAATATGCCCGCAGAACGCATCCACCGTATCGACATCGGGTGGCAGGACCTGTTTAAGCCGATCCTGGGCCTGAAAACGGCACCAGAGGACGATCCATTGATCAATCAGATCGCCATCCGTAAGGAGACCCTGCCCATCATCCTGGTCCCCGGCATCATGGGCAGCCGGCTCAAACAAGCCGCGGGTGGGGATAAGGTGTGGGATCCGGATGCGCCCATAATGATGGGGTTGAAGTATGGACTGAGAAGCAATCCCGGAAAACGCAAGGACCTTTTGGTGGGCGAATCATCCCATCAAACCGACTACCTTAACGTCGACCCGGACAACGCCAAGGTGCCCGAAACAGGACGGGATCGCGGGTGGGGCGCCGTGGCCTGGCGATATTACGGGGCGATTCTCGGCGCCCTGGCCGGCCACGAGTGGCCCTCGCCGCTGGACGTCTGCTTCGACCTTCCGGTGTATGCCTTCGGCTACAACTGGACCGACTCCAACCACGCCTCGGGCCGGGCCCTGGCGGACTACATCGACCGGGTGATCGATGAACAGGGCCGGATCCAGCCCTGCCGGCAGGTGATCCTGGTAACCCACTCCATGGGCGGACTGGTGGCCCGCTCGGCCTGCAAGCTGCACGGCGCCGAATCCAAAGTGC
>DHGT01000090.1 GCA_002402905.1 Desulfatitalea sp. UBA4791
AAGTTATTCCCGTGGATGGGCACTATTTAGGCGACATGAATCCACAGATGATTTCCATACCATCGAGACAACAAGAAGCAGTGAACATCAGAGGATGGTGGTGGCGCTGGTGCCTGTGTGCCTGCGGTGCCCTGCCGACCGACTGAAACCATCTACCGGCAGTTACAAGGACCGTGGGCCGACTCGAGCTCACGGTCCTTTTTTTGTACTGAAAAGGGTCGCGGGCCGAAGAGGTCACAGCGACCTTTTTTTATGAAACATGAAGGAGACACCATGCTGCTACGCAAATTTCCAGACCAGAAACAGTTCCAGGAACTGGCCCAAAGGCACAACGTGATCCCGGTGGGCGTGGAGATCCTGGCCGACATGGAGACGCCGGTATCGCTGTTGGCCAAGCTCTACCGCAAGCAGGGGGCGATTTTCTTGTTCGAGAGCGTGGAAGGCGGTGAAAAATGGGGGCGCTACAGCTTCATCGGCACGTCGGCCCATGCCGATGTGCGCGTCTACCGTGACCGTGTCGAAGTCGGCACCCGCGCCGGCACCGAGCGTATCGCCCATCATGGCGATCCGTTGGCCGTGCTCAAGACCCTGATGGCCCGCTATCATCCGGCCGACATGACCGGACTGCCCCGTTTCTGGGGCGGGCTGGTCGGCTATTTGAGCTATGAAATGGTTTCGTTTTTCGAGACGCGGGTGCCCAACCTGCTGGCCGACGACCAGGCCATGGCCCATTTCATGATACCCGAAGAGCTGCTGGTGTTTGATAACATCCGCAACACCTTGTTGTGTTTGTCGATCTGTTTTATCGACAAGCCCGAGCTGGCCGGCCATGCCTATGCCGCGGCGGCCAACCGGCTCAACCAGCTGTTGCGCGCCATCAATATGCCGCTGACGGCCGAACCCATGAACATGTCGCCGTTCGAACTCCGGTTGCAGCCGGTCCTGGCGGAAGCGGATTTCCGGGAGCAGGTCGAGCGCGTAAAAGCTTACATCCGACAGGGCGAGATTATCCAGGCGGTCCTCTCCCAGCCGTTCACCTGCCCGGCGCCCCACGACATGCTGGCGCTCTACCGGGCCCAACGCTATATCAATCCTTCACCCTATCTCTTTTTCATGCACCTGGGGCAAACGGTGCTGGCTGGTTCGTCTCCCGAAACCATGGTGCGCCTGGAGAACCGCGTGGCCACCCTGCGGCCCATTGCCGGCACCCGCCCGCGCGGGGCCACGGAGCAGGAGGACCGCGCCCTGGCCGACGAACTGCTCCAGGACGAAAAGGAACGCGCCGAGCATCTGATGCTGGTGGACCTGGGCCGAAACGACCTGGGACGCGTGGCGCGCACCGGCACGGTGCAGGTCACCGACCTGATGGTCGTGGAGCGCTATTCGCACGTGATGCATCTGGTCTCCAACATCATCAGCGAGCTGAAGCCGGATTGCGACGTGTGGGACCTGTTGCGGGCCTCGTTTCCGGCCGGCACCCTGAGCGGCGCCCCCAAGGTGCGGGCCATGCAGATCATCGCCGAGATGGAGCAGGTGCCGCGCGGGACTTATGGCGGTGCCGTGGGATACATCTCGTTCAGCGGCAACATGGACATGGCCATCACCATCCGCACAGCCTGCGTGCAGGACGATCAGATGACCGTTCGGGCCGGGGCCGGCATCGTGGCCGATTCGGACCCCGAACGTGAACGTCAGGAGACGGTCAACAAGGCCATGGCCGTGCAGAAGGCGCTGGCCATGGCCCAAATCGCCCTTGACAAGGAGATTCGACAATGATCCTCATGATCGATAATTACGATTCCTTTACTTATAATCTGGTGCAGTACCTGGAAGAGATCGGCACACCAGTGCAGGTGATCCGCAACGATGCCATGGGGGTCGCCGATATCGAGGCGCTGGCACCGGAGGCCCTCGTCATCTCTCCCGGCCCGGGCGGCCCGGCCGATGCGGGCGTGTCCCTGGATGCCATCCAACATTTTTCCGGCCGCATCCCGGTGCTGGGGGTCTGCCTGGGACACCAGTCCATCGCCGCCGCTTTCGGCGGCACCATCATCGGCGCCCGGAGACTGATGCACGGCAAGACATCCACCGTGACCTGCGACGGCGAGGGGATTTTCAAGGGGGTGGCCAAACCGTTCCAGGCCATGCGTTACCACTCCCTGGCCGTGGAACGGGAGAGTCTGCCGGCCTGCCTGAAGATCACCGCCGAGTCCGAGGACGGCGAAATCATGGGACTGCGGCACACGGATCACACCACCGAGGGGATCCAGTTTCATCCCGAGTCGATCATGACCACCATCGGGAAGCGATTGCTGCGGAATTTTGTGAAAATGATCGGATAGAGAGGAGACCAGAATGTTTAAAGACTATCTGAGCCAGATCATCCGGCGCCAGAACCTGACCGACACCCAGATGGCCGACATGATGAACACTGTGCTCACCGGCCAGGCTACCGAGGCCCAGATCGGGGCCATGATGGCGGCCCTGGCCACCAAGGGCGAAACTTTCGAGGAACTGGCCGGTGCGGCTCGGGCCATGCGCCAGAACGCCCGCCGCATCCATGTGGTCGGGTCCAGGGTGGTGGACCCCGTCGGCACCGGCGGCGACGGTGCCCAAAGCTTCAACATCTCCACCACCACGGCCTTTGTGGTGGCCGGCTGCGGGGTGACCGTGGCCAAACACGGCAACCGCGCGGTCTCCAGCAAGTGCGGCAGCGCCGATGTGCTGGAAGAACTGGGCGTCAAACTCGACACGCCGCCCGAGATCGTGGAAGAGGCGATCGCCAGTGTGGGCATCGGCTTTTTGTTCGCACCCCTGTACCACAGCGCCATGAAATATGCGGCCAAGCCGCGCAAGGAGCTCGGCGTGCGCTCGATCTTCAACATGCTCGGTCCGTTGACCAATCCGGCCTCGGCCAATTGTCAACTGCTGGGCGTGTATGCTCCCCAGCTGACCGAGATGTTCGCCCAGGCCCTCAAGCTGCTGGGGGCCCACTGTGCCATGGTGGTGCACGGGCACGACGACCTGGACGAGATCAGCGTTTGCGCGCCCACGCGCGTCAGCGAACTGCGCGACGGCATGATCCGCACTTACGACATCCAGCCTGAGCTGTACTTCGGCCGCCTGGCCGAGAGCGCGGATATGGTCGGCGGAGATCCTGAACACAACGCCGGAATCCTGAAAGACATTCTTTCCGGCAAAGAGCGGGGCGCCAAGCGCGACGTGGTGCTGGTCAACAGCGCCGCGGCCCTGATGGTGGTGGACAAGGCGGCCGACTTCAAAAGCGGCATCCAGATGGCGGCCGAATCCATCGATTCGGGCAGGGCCCTCGACAAGCTGCAGGGGCTGATCGACTATACGCAAACCAATGGATGACGGCGCCGGAAAACCGGGTGGCAAGGAGCCAGGCAACATGACCATACTGGATCGCATCGTGGCCGACAAAAAAGCGGAGGTGGCCGCCGCGGCGAACAAAGTGCCTGAACATGGGTTGCGGTCCATGATCGATGATCGTCCCTGGCAATCGCGCGGGTTCGAACGGCGTCTTTGCAGCCCCGGCCCGGGTGGGGTGAATATCATCGCCGAAGTGAAGCGCGCCTCGCCGTCCAAGGGCGCTATCTGCGTGGATCTGGATGCGGTGCAATGTGCGCGGCAATATGAAACCGGCGGTGCGGCGGCCGTTTCGGTACTGACCGATGCGCCCTGGTTCAAAGGATGCCTGGGAGACCTTCGCCGGGTAAGGGAGGCCGTCGGATTGCCGGTCCTGCGCAAGGAGTTCATCATCGACCCTTACCAGCTCTACGAATCACGGGCCGCCGGGGCCGATGCGGTGCTGCTCATCGCCCGTATCCTTTCGCCCGCCCAACTCAAAGAGCTGCTGGCCCTGACGCACGAGCTGGGCATGGACGCCCTGGTGGAAATCCACAGCGCCGAAGACTACGCCGCAGCCCACGACGCCGGCGGCCGGCTGATCGGCATCAACAACCGCAACCTGGCCAACTTCGACACCGATCTGCGCACGGCCCTCGGCCTGAAAGCCCTCCTGCAGCCGAACGAGGTGCCCGTGGCGGCCAGTGGCATCCACGGCCGGGAGGATATCGTGCGCAATCTGGAAGGCGGCATCTTCAATTTCCTGATCGGTGAAAGCCTGGTACGGGCCAAGGATCGGGCCGCGATGCTGCGTTCCCTGACCGGGAAAGCGAAGGATTGAGGCGTGGCAGCAGTCAGGAGGGCGTGGTGAACACCTCGACGAATCCGAGCGGTAGAAGATTTCCCTACATCAAGATCTGCGGGCTGACCGATCCCGATGAAGCGGCGGCGTGCGCCCGTTTGGGCGCCGATGCCGTGGGGCTGGTATTTTTCCCGCCCAGTCCCCGAAATCTGGAAATGGATCGTGCCGTGGCGGTGGCGGCGGCCTTGCCGGCCAGGGCCGTGGCCGCAGGGGTGTTTGTCGATCCGGAATGGGATTTTCTGGCCGAGGCCGTATCGCGTTGCCGGTTGGGGATCGTGCAACTGCATGGCCGGGAATCGCCTGACCTGATCCAACGCGTTCGCACGCAACTGCATGTTGCGGTCTGGAAAGGGCTCTTTGCCACTAAAGCCCCTTACATGAGCGAGGCGGATGCCTACGCGGTGGATGCCTATCTGGTCGAATGCGGCAAAGGCCCTTTGCCCGGCGGCAACGACATGGTATGGGAGTGGGGTGCGGCCGCCGATTTCGCCCGTTCCCATCCAACCGTCCTGGCCGGTGGACTGGATCCGGACAATGTCGGCCGCGCCATCCATGCGGCCCTGCCCGATGCGGTGGATGCCAGTTCGGGCCTGGAGGCGCGCCCCGGCCGTAAGGATTTAACAAAGGTGGCGCGCTACATCGATGAAGTTAAACAGACGGCGGCCTTTTACAGGGAGAAAGGCATACGCCCCAAACAGGTTTTCTAAAGGAGAGAGCGATGCCCACCCAACTTCCATTGGAGATCTTAAAGGAGGCCCTGCTGCTCGAGCGACGAGGGCACGCCTTTTACACCCAGGTGGCCGCACAGACCCGGAGTGAGGCGGTTCGGACGTTTTTCAAGACCATGGCCGACGAAGAATTGGGGCACATGCGTATTCTGGAAGAACACTTCAAGACATTCACCGAGCGGCAGCATTTCGCCGATGTCGATGCCGGCGCGCTGGGTAAGACGGCCGTGGCCGATGAGGTGTTGAACGACACGCTGAAGTCCCAGATCGCCGCGGCCGGGTTCGAAGCCGCAGCCATTTCGGCCGCCATGCTCATGGAGGAGCAGGCGGTTTCGCTATACGCCGACCGCGCGCGGAGCGCATCGGATCCCAATGAAAAGGCACTCTATCGCTGGTTGGCCGAATGGGAGCACGGCCACCTGAATTTCCTGGCACGGATGGACCGCGAGATCAAGGCGGAGATCTGGGAAGACAATCGCTTCTGGCCTATGTGATTGACGGCTTCGCCGTAAGTGGAAAGTATAAAGTTTGAAGTTTAAAGTGAAGGAATTCTGTCGATTGGATGTGGAAGACCCTTCCTCCGCTGAATATCCTGATGCGCCCCGCTTGGCCGTGGGCGCCGTGGTGTTCAAGGACGACCGGGTGCTTCTGGTCCAACGCGGCAGACCGCCGGCTTCAGGTGAGTGGGCCATCCCGGGCGGCAGCGTCAAGCTGGGCGAGAGCCTGCAGGCCGCCGCGGAGCGGGAGGTGCTCGAAGAGACCGGTATCGTGATTGTCGCCTCGACCCCGGTCTACACCTTTGATGTGGTCGAATACGATGACGAAGGACGGGTTCGTTTTCACTACCTCATCGTCGATCTCAATGCCGAATACCATGGCGGCGACTTGAGGGCCGGAGACGATGCGTTGGCGGCTCGCTGGGTGGCGGCCGACGAACTGGCCGGTCTGGCGGTCAATAAGAGAACCCTTTTTTTGTTGCAGGATACCTTTGGATTCGGCCCGGGGTAAAGGCCGCGTACCCGCATCGCTCAGACGGCGGTGCAATGGTACTCAACGCTGGCATCAGGCATCAGGACCCGCGCCATGGGCCACGTTTCGGGCAATGGCCGCCTCGATCGTCTGGACGAATGGGCCGCGCCGGGCTGCATCCAGCCAGAACAACCTGAAATCGACCCGGCGTCCATTGTTCAAGTAGATCTGGCAGCGGTAGCCGGCCAGAAGCCTCAACCGCACCATCTGGTTCCACGGCAGTACCTTGCGGGGCAGCACCGGTGAAGGAAAGAGAAGCAGGGCCTCATCGGAGAGTACGGCAAAGGGGGTCTTGCGGCTCAACAGGTAGTTGGCACACCACAATCCGGCCATGAGGCACCACACGATAGCCGCTTTGACGCTGGCGACGGCCAGCGTGGCGACGCCGATCAGCAGGCAAATTACCGCTATGACGGGCATGGCGGCGATGAATCGGCGGTTGCGCGGATATACAGGGTTATTTGGCATTAAACGCTCTCAATCTTTAGAAACGATTATGACAGGCCCGGGTAGGGCAGGTGGCCGATTCTCCTGACCTTATACCAATTTACAAATCGAAAATGAACAGGAGATCTTGATGAAAGATTTGAAGGGCAAGACCGCCTTTATCAGCGGAGGGGCCGAAGGCATCGGATTTCATGTGGGCCGTCTGTTCGGACGTCAGGGGATGAACGTCATGCTGGCCGACATCGACACGCAAATGCTGGATCAGGCCGTCCAGACGTTGAAGGGCGAAGGGCTGACGGTGGCAGGCATCCCCCTGGACGTGTCGCTGCGGGAGGAGTGGGAACAGGCCGCCGAACGCACGGTCGACACCTTTGGAAAGGTGCATTTGCTGATGGGCAATGCCGGCGTCGCGGTCACCGGTTCCAT
>DHGT01000131.1 GCA_002402905.1 Desulfatitalea sp. UBA4791
GTGGCGGACCTGGACGAGTCGAACGAACGGCGCGCTATCGGCTTTCCACCACGAGGGTCACCGGCCCATCGTTGACCAGGGCCACTTGCATCATCGCCCTGAACCGGCCTGTAGCGGTGTGGATACCTTTGCCGCGCACCTGTTCGATGAAGCATTCGTAAAGCTGTTCGGCCTTTTCCGGCGGCGCAGCGGCTACGAAAGAGGGGCGTCGGCCTTTGCGGCAATCGCCCAGTAGGGTGAACTGGGAAACGACCATCATGGCACCGCCGCTTTCCACCAGCGAACGATTCATCCTGCCGGATTCATCTTCGAAAATCCTCAACTGGACAATTTTTTCGGCCAGGTAAGCGGCCTCCTTCTCGGTATCGTCATGGGCGACGCCCAACAGCACCAGGAGGCCGGCTCCAATTTCTCCGATGACCCGGTTCTCCACGGAAACCGAACACCGAGTGACACGTTGAATCACGGCGCGCATCCATCGACTCCTCGAATTGGCATGGCGTTGGGTCGCGAATCCCGGTTCAGCCGCGTTTTCGGTGGGTGAAATCCGCCAATGCTTCGGCCAGGGGGTTGTGAAACGGCTGTTTGACCTCGGGCCTGGGTTTTTGTCCCGGATGCCTGGCGGTCGGTTTGGCTTTTACGTTGGCTCTCGGTCTGGCCATATCCGCTTTTGCGGTCGGCTTGGCCGTCGCCTCGGGCTTGCGACCGGTGCGCATGGAAAGGCCGATGCGCTTGCGCTCCAGATCGACCTCCAGGACGGTGACTGTCACCTTCTGCTGCACCTTGACCACTTCGGTCGGGTCCTTGACGAAACGGTCGGCCAGCTCACTGACATGCACCAAACCGTCCTGGTGCACGCCGATGTCGACAAAGGCGCCGAACCGGGTCACATTGGTCACGATGCCCGGCAGCTGCATGCCGACCTGCAAATCTTTCATTTCAGTGACATGGCCGGCAAAGGCAAATGCCTCGAAGTTTTCGCGCGGATCGCGGCCGGGTTTGGCCAGTTCTTCCATGATATCGGTCAAGGTCGGCAGTCCCACTTTGTCGTTGACGTAACGTTGAATGTCGATGCGCTGGCGCAGCTGAGCATCCTGCATCAAATCTTGCACCGTGCAACCCAGATCCGCGGCCATGGCATCCACGATGGCGTAGCTTTCCGGATGTACGGCGCTGGCATCCAACGGGTGCTCACCATTGGAAATTCGCAGAAAACCGGCAGCTTGTTCGAAGGCCTTGGGGCCCAGGCGAGGCACCTCCTTGAGCGCTTCGCGGTTGCGGAATGGGCCTGTTGTGTCGCGTTGTTTGACGATGTTACGGGCCAGTTGGGGGCCCAGGCCGGAAACATAGGTCAACAGCTGGCTGCTGGCGCGGTTGAGATCCACACCCACGGCATTGACGCAGCTCACCACAACGTCGTCCAAGGTGCGTTTCAAGTCGTTTTGATCCACATCGTGCTGATACTGTCCCACCCCGATCGCCTTGGGGTCGATTTTGACCAGCTCGGCCAAGGGGTCCATCAGGCGCCGGGCAATGGAGACCGAACCACGCACGGTCACATCCTGATCGGGGAATTCATCACGGGCCACCTCGGAGGCCGAATAGACCGAAGCACCGCTTTCGTTGACCATCAGGACGATCACCTTGGACGGCAGTCCCAGGCCGCGAACGAAGGTTTCGGTTTCCCTTCCGGCCGTGCCGTTGCCGATGGCCACGGCTTCGATATCGAACTGGGCGCATAATTTTTGAACGGTGTCGGCGGCCTGTTGCGCCTGTCCCTGCCCGGTATGGGGAAAGATGGTCGTGTGGTGCAGCAATTTGCCCTGGCGGTCCAGGCAGACCAGCTTGCAGCCGGTGCGGTAGCCCGGATCGATGCCCATTATCCGCTTGGCACCGAGGGGCGGCGCCAGCAACAGCTCACGCAGGTTGTCGGCAAACACACGGATCGCTTCGGCATCGGCACGTTCCTTGAGATGGAGCCGTAATTCGGTCTCCAAGGATCGCGACAGCAACCGCTTGTAGCTGTCCTGGACGGCGGTTTTGACTTGTTGGCTGTCCGCGCCCTCGCCCTTGACGAACAGGTTTTCCAGGATGAGCAACGCTTCGGCCTCTTCAGGCAGTAGGCTCAGCGAGAGTACCTCCTCGCGCTCGCCGCGTCGCATGGCCAGGATTCGATGGGAGGGTGCGGTGGCAGCGGTTTCGTGCCAGTCGAAATAATCCTTGAACTTGGCCCCCTCTACCTCCTTGCCTGCGACCACGGTGCTATGGATCACGGCCCGTTCGGCAAAGAGAGCCCGCAACCGCGATCGGGCAGTTTCATCTTCGTTGATCATTTCGGATAGAATATGGCGAGCCCCTTCCAGTGCCTCGTCGATGGTGGCGACCCCCTTTTCCGCGTCCACAAAGGTCTGCGCCATCTGGACGGGATCGGTCCCTTCCTGGGCCATGAGCTGCAAGGCCAATGGCTCGAGGCCCTTTTCCCTGGCGATGGTCGCTTTGGTGCGCCGCTTGGGACGGTAGGGCAAATAGATGTCCTCCAGCACGCTCATAGTGTCCGCGGCCAGGACTTTAGCGTTCAGTTCGTCATTGAGATGGCCATGTTTTTCCAGGCTGGCCAGGATGGCCTCTTTGCGCCCGTCCAATTCGGCCAACTGGCCCAGTCGGTCCCGCACCGAGGTGATCTGGACTTCGTCCAGGCTGCCGGTCGCCTCTTTACGGTAACGGGCGATAAACGGTACGGTGGCGCCTTCGGACAAGAGGGCGGCGACTGCCTCGATCTGGCGAGGTAAAATACCCAATTCGGTACTGATGGTGGTGACATGCTGAACATTCATGGAAAAAGCTCCGGACATGCGTTGATCGATCATATGGCGGATGGATGATGATGTTGACGAGGTTGTCCTGATCGCTCCTGTTCGCTGAAAAAGTGCCCCGAGCTATATGCGTTGTGCCGCATGCTTGTCAAGGGTGGATGAAACCGGCTTGTTCGGGATCACCATTTGTTTTATAGGGTCGAAAACCGCCACGGGAGCATATGCGATGAACAAATGGCAATTTTATCGCCTGAAAAACGGGATGTTGATCGCCAATCTGATCAGCAATCTCATCGGGTTCCTCATTACCCAGATGATTACCGGGGTGTGGAATCCACTGCCGGAGGCGATTCGGGTCCAGGTAGACCGGCTCAACGTATATTTCACCCCCCTCGCTTTCATGACGGGGTTTGTCCTGACGATGGCATACGAACGTCCGTTGCGAAGATATCTGCACGTCCATTATTATCCTGGCAAAACGCCGAAAGATGCGTTGCCGGTGCCATTGCGCCGACGCTCGCTCAACGAGCCCTTTTTTCTGATTCTGATGGATTTTGGCCTGTGGATCGCATCGTCGGTTTACTTCAGCATCGGGACGTGGTCCATGGGCGCGCAACCCCATGTCATTCAATTCATGTTCGCAGTGGGCCTTTATACCGGATTGGTGACGAGTATCATCGCTTTTTTTACCCTGGAGTATGTGGGCCACAAATGGGTGGCGCCGGTCTTGTTCCCCGATGGCAGGATTTCTACGACGCCCGGCGTGCTTCGGATTCGTATCGGCATGCGGCTGACGGCCATGCTTCTGGGATGTAACATCATTCCTTTCATCGCTATCCTCGGTTCCCTTCGGCAGATGAAGGTGTCGGCCATCGCCTCTTCGACGACCGTGACACAATGCGGCATGGCCATCGCCGTCAACTCCCTAGTGTTTATGGCTATCGGTGTTTGGATCACCCTGCTGGTCAAGGGCAATCTGACCCGACAGCTGAATCATGTGATCGGCGTTCTCAAACAGGTGCGGCAAGGCAACTTCGACCCCAAAGTGCCGGTGACCTCCAACGACGAGATCGGATATGCAGGCGAGGTGATCAACCAGATGACCGATGGGCTCAAAGAGCGGGACATGATCAAAGAGATGTTCGGCCGCTATGTGGCCCACGAAGTGCGGGACGAAATTCTTTCCGGCCGGATTCCGCTCGACGGCGAAGTCAAGGAGGTGACCGTGCTGTTTTGCGATCTGCGGGATTTTACGCCCTTGACCGAATCGTTGCCCCCCAAGGAGGTGGTCAGGATCATCAACCGCTATTTCCGCAGCATGGAAGAAGCCATCCAGGCGCACAAGGGGCTGGTGCTGCAATTTCTCGGAGATGAGATCGAGGCGGTTTTCGGTGCGCCCGTCTCGCGCCACGATCATGCCTGTCTGGCGGTGGCAGCGGCCCAGGAGATGTCACGGCGAATGGACCAAGTCAATGCTGAGTTGCAAGCCGCAGGATACCCGTCGCTGCGTCATGGCATCGGCATCCACTCGGGTGAGGCCCTGGCCGCCAATATCGGCAGCCCGAACCGCCTCTCCTACGCCCTGGTCGGAGACACGGTCAATATTGCCTCCCGACTGCAGGAGCTGAACAAAGTGCACCGCACCGAAATCATCCTCAGCGGTGCCACCAGGGATCGTTTGGCCGGGGATTTCCCCCTGACACCGCTTCCAGAGACTTCCCTGAAGGGTATTGCCCGTCCCATATCTTTGTATACACTCTGAACGTCGATGGTGTCGGCGCTATGAGGCCGATTCGCCATCGATCAATTCGGCAATGTCCTTGACTTGGATTTTGCCCTCCAGCCCCTCTACCTTGACCGCATCTTCGAGCATGGTCAAACAATTGGGGCAGGCCACGGCCAGAATCGTCGCACCAGTGGCATGGGCCTGGCGCGCCCGGATGCGCGCCGGGCTGTCATCGCTGCCGCCCAATAGATCCGTGTAGTAATTGCCCGAACCGCCGCCGCAGCAGAAAGCGCTTTTACGGTTGCGATCCATTTCGATCAACTTCGATCCCCCGATGGCCTGAAGCACCCTTCGCGGTGCCGTGTATTCCCGATTCCAGCGTCCGAGAAAACAGGGATCATGATAGGTGATGGTCGTGTTTTCCAATTTGGGAGGATGAAGCCTGCCGCTCTGAATCAGGTTCGGCAGGATCTGGGTATAGTGGTAGACCTGATAGCTGCCGCCAAAGCGCGGATAGATGTTTTTTAGGGCATTGTAGGCGTGCGGCGACAAGGTGATGATGTTTTTGATTCCCCGTTCGTTGAAACTGGCGATGTTTTTTTCGGCCAGCATCTCGACCAGACCTTCTTCGCCGAGCAGTTCGACTTCATTGCCGTCGTCGGTTTCATCGTTGCCCAGAACGCCGAAAGAGAGTTCCGCTTTTTGAAACAGCCTTGAGAGTGCCCTGGCCGCATGCTGCGCGCGGCTGTCATAGGCCCCTTCGCTGCCTACAAAGAAGAGAAATTCCTGCTTTTCAAAGGGCTCGATGGAGAGCTCTTGCATCCAGTCACTGCGCTTTTTGGCGCCGATCCCATAAGGGTTGCCGTGCAGTTGGATGTTTTTCAAATAGGTCTTTACCGGCGAGGGGATACGCCCCTGGGCCACCATTTCGGCCCTCGCGGCAATGACCATGTTCAAAATGTCATCGGAAAACGAAAGCGGGCATTTCTCTTCACAGTTCTTGCAGGCGACGCAGGAATAGATGATTTCGGCCAGGTGGTCGGTCAGCTCGAGCTCCCCGGTGATCCACGCCCGGATCAACCAGAGGCGGCCGCCGTTGGAGTGGCTTTCCAGGCGATGGCGGGCATAGGCCGGACAATTGTCCACATCTTCCCAGTCCTGGGGAAACTTGCAGTATCCGCATCGAAAACAGCGGTGGATCATATCCATGTATTTGTATTGTGTCTGCGCCATCAGGCCACCTCCCAGTTTCCAGGATTCATGATGCCGTTGGGGTCCAGCAAATGCTTCACCTTTTTCATCATTTGAAGGGTGTTGGGATCCATCCGATCCATGACCAGTTTCTGTCCGAACACCGCTGGTTTCCAAAGCGTGCCGCCCAATTCCAGCACCATCCGGTCGGTTTCATGCAACGCTTCGCGGGCATGCCTTACGGTCTCCTCGTCGGCCCGGTTGAAGGCATATGTCCAGGAAAACATCATGCCATGGCTGCTGCCGACCACCCGTCCCAGAACGGTATAGGGAATGCCATGTCGTGCCGAAATTTCAGATCCGCGCCGGTAACACTCCGGATAGTACGAGACCGGTACGATCGAGCCGACATATTCGAATCCTCCGCCCTTGCGCCAGTCCGAGGTTTTGCTGACCTGGGGGCGTTCGATTTTCTGCCCGACGGCGCCGATGCCGCCGACCCCGTCCTCAATGTACCGGGCCAACTTGCCGTCAAAGATCAGCTGTCGTTTAAATTCCAACTCCTCTTTTGAGTCGCCCGAAATATTGACGAGAATGCAGTGAAGTCGATTGAACGGCGGCGGGATCTCCTGGCTGATGGCCATGATGTCTTCGGCCATGCCGATGTGCGTCATTTCATAGATGATTTCGGGCACCAGGTTTTCATCCTGGACAATGAACAGGTCCTGCTCCTGGAACTTCTTGCATGGAAACAACCGCAGCGAAACCTTGGTGATGATGCCGGTGCACCCGCTCCAGCCCAGGAAAAGCTGCAAGTCGGGCAGGGGGTGCAGCGTATACCAGTCGTTGCCGATTGCACAGGAACCAAAACGGCAGATCTCTCCGGTGGGCAGTACCACTTCAAGGCCGTTGATCATGTCCGAATTGAATCCATAAGGGTGGGCCAGATCGCCCTGGCCGTGGATCGCCAGGTTGCCGCCGATGGTGGCCGCCGCCGGCGCCCCGGGTTCGGAATGCATCAGCCGCGGTGCATGCTTGTGAAGGTAGGCCGTGACCTTGCCATGGGAGATGCCGGCCTCGACAACGATGTAGCGGCTCTGTTCGTTGAGTTCGAGGATCTGGTCCATGCGTTTGAGATCCAGGGTGATCCCCCCACGGAGCGGAAGTGCCAGGCCGGCGAGCGACAGGCCGCCGCCGAGGGGTACCACCGCCAGTTTCTGTTCATTGGCCAACTTGACGATCCGGCTGACCTGTTCAACGGTTTTAGGGGCAGCCACGTAATCGGGCCACTGGGGCTCGGAGGTGCCTAGATCCTTGGAGTAGGTAAAGAGTTCTTCGGTTTGGTTCGATACGTAGTCTTCTCCGACAATGTCCATCAATGCAGCATAGATCGAATCCATCCATCTCCTCCTCAGGCGGGTTTTTCACCAATGGCCATGCGGCACAGATCGCTCATCCAGATGGGCATGATGCCACTTTCGGCCACTTGTTTGCCGATGGTTTGCATACAGGCGGGGCAGTTGAAGATACATAGTTGCGCGCCGGCCTTTTTCATATCCGTGATGTTTTTATTTTGAAGATCAAGGCAGAATTTACGACTGCCTTTCTGCCTCTGGGATAAAATGGTGCTACCGCAACACAGGGCGTTTTCATCCACGTATTCGCGATCCACATGCTCGACCCCGATCAGGTCGAATATCTTGTTCACGAAGAGATGCTTGTCCGGCGACAGGCGGGAAGAACACGGTCTCTGATATGCAACTTTATACCCCAGCGGCCGGATCTCCTCCTTGAGTTCAACCAGGCGGTTATACAAATGCTCAAATAGATGAATGGATTTAAACGGCACATCGATACCGAATGCCTGTGCGTAGGAATTGTACGTACCATAGCACTCATCGTGAAAATGTACGACTTCGGTGGGACGATGTGCCGCAATCGTTTGTATGATATCGGGGACCCGTTCGTTGATGACCGATATCCTGGCAAAGTGAAGATACATCAGGTTGCAGAAGTAATGGTGCATTTTTCGTTTGTCGGTGGAGATCAGGGTAAGCCCATCGAAAAGTTTGCCCTGCGCCAGATGGGATAGTTGGCTGAAAACCCCCATATTCAGTACAGGGCCGTTGATCTCCGAGATCTCGGGTTCCCCGCGGAATGGAATGCCAAGCTGCACGCCTTGCTGGATAATGGGCTCGGGCAACGGCGGAATGTTTCGCTCTTCCTGGCGGCTGACAATAAGATAGAAAGGGTGGTTTCCCATGGGACAATACTCTTCGCAGGCATAGCATGTCCGACATTCGTGAAGTACGCGCGAGTCCTTCCCCTGGATGATGTTTTGTATTTCCAGGGCAGCCTCCTCCACGTCCATGTCCAAATACTGACATTTGGTCAGGCAGTCTCTCGTCTCGCATGCCAGGCATTTGTTTTCATCAAAGCGTAAGGTCAACATCATGCATCCCCCTGTTTGACGGTTGATCAGCGGATAGTTTCGGGTAAACGTCAGGTGATTGGCCGCAAAAAATACCATACTCCCATATCCTGCAGCAGATCAAGTCGCATTCCGCAAAATGTCCTGCACGATCCTATCGGATCATGTGCGCAAATAGTGTAATTGCCGGATTCACTATTTGCTCAGATGGGTGGCAGGATGATGGATCTGAGCGTGAGAAAATTTATTCCGGCACAGGGATATATCCATCAGCCGGCTGAACAATAGGTGCAAGGAACCAGCTTTCGATGGATGTAATTAATGCAGCGGCATATATATTGCTAATGCTCCCGCAGGGTGCGCTTGTTGAATCCAGGGTGGTCGATGGGGGCCACCCTGGCTTTTTTCTGCATCCGGCCATACGACCCGACGAACGCCAAACCACCTTCGATCCGCATATAATCCTCCAGGCTTATCGCGCGTTTCCCGTTTTCCAACCCTTATGCCCGCCGCTATTGTACTTTACTTTATAGAAACAACAGATTATATCAATTTTGAAAACGCGCCAGAAAAGATCCATATCTATTTTTTATACACGCAATCTGATGAACGCCTTATGGGCAGGTGCCTTATGACCGTCAGCGACGAGCGGGAGGTGAACCAGTGAAGGTAAAATGGATCTCTATTTTCATCTGTGCAATGATCTTCGTCCTGTTTACTTTTTTATCTGTTGGAAGCGTTTTTTCGGCCATGACAATCGGTGAAAGGGCGCCCGGATTCACCTTGACCGACATGGCCGGCAAGCAGCGCTCCCTGAGAGAGGCACAGGGGCGGCAGATGACGGTCCTGTTTTTCTTTGATGCCCAATCTTCCTCGAGCCAGGGTGGCCTCTTGATGCTCGATAGATTGCTACAGCAGTATAGAGATGAACAGCTGACGGTGTGGGGGATCACGCGTTCCAAGGCGGACGCCGTTGAACAATTCATTCTTAAAACGCATATCAAATTCCCCATTCTTCTCGATACCGTGGGCGTCAGCCGTCAATATGATGCACAGGTCATCCTGCCGGTGGCGTGCATATTGGGGCCTGATCTGGAAATCTTGGACTATTTTCAAGGCGGCGGTAAAACGGCCGAGGTGATGCTGATCCGGCTGGCCGAACGCCAGATCCATCGCAACGAGCCCGAGTTGGCCAAAGCCATCAGCGCAGACATCGTTCGCAGGGATCCAGGCAACCTGGAAGCCAGGGCGATTCAGGGGTACGTGGCTTTGTCGCAAGGCAAAACCGAAGCGGCAAAGCAGGTATTCGATGAAATTGCGGCGGTCCCAGGCCAAGCTGCCATTGTCGGGAAGGAGGGGCAGGCCATCATCCTGGCGCGCCAGGGAAACAGCGAACAGGCGATGGCTCTGGCCGACGAGTTGGCGAAGGCGGCGCCCCAAAGGTCGGTCTCCCACAAGGTAAAAGGAGATCTTCTGATGGCCAAGGGGGATCGGGGGGCTGCTGAAAAGGCCTACCAGGAAGCACTCAACCGAACCGACGCGACGCTCATTCAAAAAACGGAAACATTGAATCAATTGGGACGTCTTTACACCCAGGAAGGGCAATACGGCAAGGCTCGCGGCCTGTTCGACCAGGCCGTTGCAATGGACCCCTACTACCTTGAGCCGACCTCCAACAAGGGGGTCACCTACGAAAAAGAGGGCCTTTGGAGCAAGGCCCTGTCGGAATACCGGCAAGTCCTGGCCCTCGATCAAGCCGATACCATCGCCTCTGTGTTGGCCAGAAAGGCCGAGCAAATGATGGCCTTGCAAAAGGATGCGGAAAGCAAAAAGCGCATGGATCAGCTGGTCAGCAATCTGGTCGAGAGGTATAAGCGCCAGGAAAAGGCGGATAAGGCGCCGCCCGAAGACCAGTGGACCTCCCGGCCAATGGTGTTGACGCTGGTCGACGTTCAAGAGCGCGGTGGTCTGGCATCACGGGATGGATTGTCCATCGCGCTGACGACCCGTCTCGGTGAATTGTTGGATGCCTCCGGTCGGGTAAAGGTGGTCGAGCGGGCTGTTATGGAACTTTTACTTTCCGAACTGAATCTGGGATCTTCAGAACTTGCAGATCCACAGACCGCCCTGCAGTTGGGCAAAATCCTGTCGGCCAAGTTGATCGGGACCGGCACACTGCTCTACCTGCCCGACAGCACTCTGTTGAACCTGCGAATGATCGATACGGAAACCACAGCCATCGCAAAGACCATTACCCATCGTTTACCGGCCAATGGTGATCTGGAGCGCGAGTTGTTTGATTTGAATCGGGAAATCCTGAAGGCCGTCATGGACCAGTACCCGCTTCAGGGGTATGTCGTTCAGGTCGACGGCAAAGAGGTGATGCTCAATTTGGGCCGCAACCAGGGAGTTACCCCTGGCACCACTTTTGACGTAATCGAAATGGGAAAAGAGATCACCTATAAGGGACGTGTGTTGAAAAGCGAATCGCAATCGGTTGCACGCCTGGAGGTGGTCCGGGTAGAACCGGACTTATGTTTTGCCCGTGTTATCGAGAAGAAGCGTGAACCAGCACGAGATGATCAGGTCAAAGAGGTGGTGCTGGAAGTGGCCATGAAGGGTAAATAGGATGACACCTGGGGCGCAGCGAAAGGTCTTTTGGCCCGCAATAGGCATGCTTTTCATGGTGATAGCCGCATGCGCCGGGCCCGGGTCTCCCATGGGAGACTTGAAGATTTCCGTGGCGGTGTGGGAACCGCAGGACTTGAGCACGATCGCACATGGTCAGGAAGGGATCGGGGATTTTTTGGCCGGTCGCATCGTACAACGGATCACGGAGATGCAATCGTACCAGGCAGTTGAACGGCAAGAACTCCTCAAGGCCATGGAAGAGTTGAATATCGGCAGTTCGCAATTGGCCGATGCCCAGGCGCAACTCAGACTCGGCCGTATCATCGGTGCACAACAAATGGTGTTCGGGGCTTTCCAGGTGGCGGGTTCATCCTTGCGCTTAGATTTGCGTCGGGTGGACGTTGCCAGCGGAAAGATTCTCAAAACAGCCACCGCTTTGGCAAAGGCGGAAGATATAGATGGATGGCTATCGGCCGCCGATCAAGCGGCCTTGGATGTGATGGCGCCCTGATGTGGTTAGGGCCCATCGATCCAGGTCCCGGCGCGCAGGAGAGAGTATAGGGCAAACAGCTCTGAGGGAAGCGCGCCGCCATCCTTTGGATTTTTCAAATAGCGCTAACAATCAAAAGCGGGCCGATACCCATAAGGTCGCGCTGCCGCCGTCAAAATCCGACCCGGCGTCGGAATCCGACGGGTTGTCGTCGACCTCCATGAAGTAGCTTTGCAATCTCAAGCCGGCCTCCCAACGGGCGGTCAGGCGTCCGGCCAATTCGCAGCCGAACAGGGTCTTTTCACGTTCGCTAAGGTAATACCGGTCGGTGGTGGGATAATCGTTTTCATCGATCATCAAGTATTGAATCCATGCCTTGACATCCATGCGGTCGGTGATCTGAACGCGTCCATTGATTTCGGCAATCCATTCATCGCCGAAATAGTTTTCAGGCTCGGGTTGCAGCACGCCGAAGCTGTTTTGCCGTTCATCTTTGTCCCTGAAAATCGCTTTCACCATGCCGCCCAACGCCCAGGTCGCTCTTGCATAGGTGACCCCAGCCCCCACAATGGTGACATCGCCTGGTTCATAGTAATCGACGCCTGCCAGCTCGTCGGTTTCGAATCGCGTCCAGGATCCGAACAGGCGTCCGGTCCATTGGGAATTGAAAATATAATCCACGGCGCCCGTCAAGTTCAAGGCGTTACCCGGATCGTAGTCCTCCATGGTGTCGGCGGCATCGAAGCTGCCTCGCCAGATATAGCCAACGCCGACGGCGGTATACAATTTACCCCAATGTTTGAGAACGGAAATATTCGGGTTGACGTTGAACCCTTCTCCCATGCGGGTGATCGTCGTCTTGTCCGGATCAGCGATGCTGATCGTGTCTCTCGCGGCCAATCCGGTTTTGCCGGTCGGCAGATTAAAATCCAGGGCAAATAAAAGATCCACCGGCAATTTCGCCACGCTTTCATAGGCCAGATTGACCTTGGTGTCCACAAAACCATCGAAGGACCGGCTGCTTTCGTTGTCCGGGTCGATCTCGTTATAGGCGTATGCGGTGAGCACCTTGAAATAAAAATTCCGGTAGTCGAGCCCTGCTTCGATGGGGATGTGGTATTGAAATCCGTCTTCGCCAGAATCGCTGTTCCACCAATCGATATGAAATCCCGTCCGGCCATAGGTTTCTGCCGCTGCCGGCACGATAGCCAACACGGAAACCGCGAGAAACAAGATGCAGGTCATGGTCGTTCGCATCACGAAATTCCTTTCTGTCTTCACTGCCTTTGAAAAGGTGCTTGCCTACGGATTACGGTTCATCTGGCCCAAAAGTCGGAGATTCCTCTTCCTGTGGAGAGGGCGTAGGCTGAACCGACGGTGGCTGGGGAATGCGGGCGAGGGGGGTAGCGGGCGGCAATTGGGTCGAGAAGGAGGTCCCCTTTCTCACGGATCGCAGCATCTGCCTGCGATGCTTGAGATTTTCTGCTTCACCCGCTTTCTCTTCTGGCGTTGGGGCACCACCTCCACCACCGTAGGATGGCGCCACCAATCCCTTATCCTTCAGCTCTTGCAGCGACGTTTTGGCCAGCGTCAGGTTCGGGTCCTGCTGAATCGCCCGATCCATGAACTGGGCCGCCGACTCGTACTGCTGGTGATCGACCGCATCGATGCCCCGAAACAGGTCCAATAAAGCACCATGGTTGCGACTCAATGGTTGACCCAAGTCACGTCTCTGCTGTTGGGTCAAATTGAGTTTAAGGTCTAAGATGATTTGGTCCAACAATTGCCTTTCAATAGTGAAAAGCTGGTCCATCTTGTCTTTTGCCTCTGCGCGGCCAATGGTTTTGCCAGGAGGCACGTCGATCAAATTTGCGCCGATGTTTAATTCCGAAGCGGCGGTACCTGAAAAAGCGCCACCGATCAGATATTGGGACTGCAACAAACGGCCGACCCGAGGAGCGGTATTGGGATCGACCAGACCGGATTGCCCAAAACCGATCTCTTCGACCAGCGCTTGCAGCTCCGTTCGTTCGACGACGGTGATCATGTCCAGCTTGGACAAGTCGGAGATCAACATGATCGCCAACCCCTTTTGAAGTGGATCAAGGGTGCGATCGTCAGACAGATTGCGGAAATAGAGGATCGCAATGCTGTTGGGTTTGGTCATGGCGGCAAGCTGCTTTTCCTGTTGGATCGCCTGGCGAGCCCATTGCCGCTGATTCGGAGTGATCACCTGATCCGCCCTTGCAAAAACTGTCGACAGTAAGAGGCTGAGACCGACAATGGCCACTAGTTTGATTGGATTTAAACGAATCATGGCATCCTCGATATGGGTTGTGGTTTTGTGATGATTTGCGCGTTCAGGAAATGATAGCTGATGATTTAGCGGAAAATGGCCTGGTTTTCAAACTCAAATTGAGGTGAGGAGGGCCTCGCCAAGGGATAGAGTGTCCGGAAAAACAAAAAGCGGTTCGGCATTTCAGCCAGCCCGCTTTATGGTTGGATTTGGTCGGGGCGAGAGGATTTGAACCTCCGACCCCTTGAACCCCCTTCAAGTGCGCTACCAGTCTGCGCTACGCCCCGACACAGACGACTCTTCTAAGCAATTTGTCCGA
>DHGT01000041.1 GCA_002402905.1 Desulfatitalea sp. UBA4791
TATCCGGGTCGAGCGTCTCTAATATTTGCGCGACCTTGGTTCGTGCCGCCTTTTTGAAGGCCTCCTGGGTCGTGAGAAAGGCCTTGCCGATCTGTCCCAGGTAATCTTCCAGGGATTGGGTCTGGTCCTCTCCCTCCAGGTGATACCCGATGAATTGCCGAATCGTCTGTTCTTCTTTGCGGGTCCCTGCCGAGAAGGTCGTGTTGATCACATTGATCAATTCATTGAGGGTATCGAAAATGGTGTTCAGCGAGTGGGCCAGGCGTTGGAGCAGTTCCGCTGAAGAGAGATCTTCGGGGGTTACTTTGCGTCCCAGTAGCAGCCCGAAGATACGGGTGAGCACTTCAGCATCGCCGATGGTCTCGGCGGGCAGCACCCTGGGCGAAAACCGCTCCATGATGCGCTCGACCACCGGCCGGCCGGCGTCGTCCCGATCGGCCAACCGTAGAATCAAATGCGCCTCGATGGCCTGGGACGCGCGAGTTGGATCGGCGGCGTAAATGGCGCGGATTTCGTCTGTGAGGTGTTGCACCAGGGCCTCATCGTTCATGGCTTGGGCTTTCGCTCCCTCGATCGCTGAGGTTGAATGACCACGGTTTTTTCCAGGTCCGCGTCTTCGGAAGAACTTTGATCCCCCGGTCTTTGCCGATCTGTTCGCCCTTTGGTCCGTTCATCGGAGGAGGCAGATCCCATAAGAACGGTTTCTTCGAGATCTTCGGTGGACGGATCGAGCTTTTCCGGCCTCGACATGACCACGGTCTGCTCCAAATCCACCTCCCAATGGCTCTCCTCCTTGATCACCGGCGAGACGGGTTTTTCATCGGGTGCGATAATCACGGTCTCTTCCAGATCCGGTGGCGCCGATGGAGTCCCTTCGGGCAAAGTCTCCGGCTCGCCGGAGGTTCCCAGGATCACGGTTTCCACGAAATCGCCGTCTTCATTGGATGAAGCCAAAGTTGTTGGGGATGGATCCGAAGCCACGGGTTCGATGCCGGGCGACTGGAGCACCAAGGTCTCTTCCGCCTCGGAAGGTGCCTCCGCTTCGGGCCAGTGGTTGAGTATTTGCTTCAGGATGTCGGCAATGGCGGCGTTTTTGTCGGCGTCGAAGAAGGTGTCGGCGTCACCTTTCGCCGGGGTCCGCCGCTCCTCCGCGATCGCTGAACCCCCCCTAGGGGGCTGGAAAAGAGCCTGCCGGATATCGCTGCAAAGCGCTTCGAGGGCTTTAAGAAACGACGTTTCCTGCCAGGCCGGTTCCGGTTCGATACTGGCACGGAACAGCTCGCCGCCCATCACCACGGCGCGCTGCCAGAAGGTGCGCCATGCCGGGTCGATCCGCAACGCCGCGCCATCGCTTATCAGATGCCGCGCATCCAAGCCTGGATCGATGGCGGCCGGATCGATCTCTTCACCCGGCCCAAAGACCTCCGGGTGGCCGACCAGCTTTTCGATCGCAGCCCAAACCGCCTCCATGCCTTGCCCGGCACCGGTCAGCAATACATAACCCCATGCGGCGCCAAAGAGATGAAGCCTGCGGTTTACGATCCGAGCATTTTGAAAAAGCCCGTGATCCACTTGCCCCACCGGATCGATCAAGCGCAGCGAAAAGTTCCACGACCAGGGCAGACGCGCGTTTTGCACCGGCAGATCCACCCAGATGCCCTCGAGCGACATGCGGCCGATCGGCTCGGCAACCCCGCCCGCTTCTCCGGGCAGGAGCCGAATCAACTCCCCTAACAAGTTGAGTTTGAGGAAGAGAACCTCCAAAAATCGACGGTCGTCCTCTGGAAAGAACAAGCCCCGGGAATCCGGCAGCGCCTCATCGATCTTTCCGAATCCCGCCATCCGCCCGGGTTTGTCGAGCCGACCGAGACGCTGTGCGATCGATTCGCGCGTCTCACCGGACAACAAGGCCGTAAATTCGAGCACGTTGATCGTCGCCGCCGGCATCATCAGCATAAAAAAAGGATAGAAAAAGACCGGCCGCATCCGCCGATGGACCAGGGTTTCAGGGCCATAACAATGAACAGCCTCCTCGCACCCCACACAAGGCAAATCGCCGGCCAGTTCATTGTGGGAGAGGAGGCGGCTGAATCCTTCGATCAAGGTGGGGCAATCCTCGAGCCGTTCAGGGGCCGAGGCCGGACGATCAGGTGCGTAAAATGGAAAATCCGGTGATTCGCCGGCACAGGCAGGGCAGTATAGATATCGTTCAAGGGAATTGCCGTAAGCCCCAAGGCCCGCATCTTGAAGCAATCGGTCTTCCCGGCATAGGGTCAAGTCTCGGCCGCAACGTGGGCATCGGGGTTGACACCACCGATTCCGGTAGTCACAGCGGAACAGCGGACGAAATGCCCGCAACTGCCCTTCCGCATCGACCTGTTCTTCGAATACCGGCCGGCATTGCCCAAACCCTCGGATCTCTATCCGCTTGAATGCGGCCTGCCACAACTGCGCCACCATGACATTGTTGATCGGTAGGAGCTCCGATCCTGGCACAGGATAGCGATCCGGTTGGATGAGCAAAAATAGATCAGCCATCGCGCCGCCCTGCCCGCTTGAAACCCTGCCTTCGTAAACCACGGCAAAAGGCCCCGATGATGCCAACACGCCGCAACCCGGCGCCTTCGCCTGGCCCGGCGTCAATGCCGGCAGCACCAGTCGCAGCCCTGTTTCAGCGCCATTCAGATAAGGCAACAAAGAGGGATGGGTTGTCGTCTTCGTTTCGGTCATAACCGATGAATCCCTAATATCAGCCGGTAGGTCGCTTCATGCCCTGACTCGATCCGCTTCCAATCTCGCCTTGATCCAGCTTTAGACCTGATCCTCGATCAGCGATCAGCGATCAGCGTTAGTTGCAGTTTGTTACGGAAAAGAACGCCAAAATGTACCTGGTCCTTAGTGGACCCTTCCCCCTGGTGTGCCGCCTGCCGGACGGGGAACTGTTGGTTTGTCGTGCCAAGTGAAAATATAATAAATCCAGGCAATAGTCAAGATTCATATCGGTGGGAACCAGGTTTACGCAACAAAGGGTGATCGCCCCGTCCGTTGACAGAATTCCGCCAATACCTGTTCGTATGTCTCTGTGTAACGCCCCGCGCAATGTTCCCAGGTCAACTGCTCCGCCCGCAACCACTGCGCGGCATTGGCCGCCAATCGCCGGCCCAGCGTCGGGTCATCCATGATGCGCTGCATACAGGCGGCCAGACGGGCCACATCGCCCACGGGGAAAAGCAAACCGCGCACGCCATCCGCGATCATCTCCCGCACCCCTTCGATATCGCTGGCCACCACCGGCACCCCGGCGGCCATGGCCTCAGAAACGACGCTGGGGCGCCCCTCACCGGTACTGGCCAAGATCAGCAGATCGCTCTTTGCGAGGTAATCGGCCACCTGTTCGGGCGGCACCTGTCCCGTGAATCGAACGCGATCATTGATGCCACGCTCGTTCGCCAGGGATTGAAGCCGCGCCATTTCCGGACCGGCGCCGACGATCAGCAATTGCGGCCGACCAACCGTTTTTGGAAGCGATGCAAACGCCCGAATGACAACATCGACCTGTTTGAGCGCAATGAGGTTTCCGATTACCGTGACCACGAACGGAGCACCGGTGGTCTTCCCGGCTTTCCCAAAGGTCATCTCCACGCCATTGGGAATCACCAGAATGTCGCGGCAACCGGCCGCCATCCATGGTCGAACCCTGTCGGCCAGATCGTTCCCCACGCAAACGATGCGTTCATTTAGACACGAGGCCCATTGAATCAGCCGCCTGAACATCCGATTTTTGGCAGCCAGGCGCACATCACTGCCGTGCAGACTGGTAACAACGGGAACCCCAATCCAACGGCCGGCAATCCCTCCAATCAAACCCGCAAACGACCAGTGGGCGTGTATCAGGTCGGCTCGGCGGGCATGACGAATGGTAGCAACTAACAGGGAGATAAAGAAGAAAGGGACCAGTGCCCATGCCCACGGCTGGTCGCGCAGGACCGCCGGGATGCCGCCCGGCCGATGAGAAAGGATTTGCCAGAATTGCGGCGCATAGCGAATGGGCCAAACTCGAAGTCCCTGCCATGCTGCGGGCCCATCCATCGACCGATCACAGGCCGGCGTCAACACCGTCACATGGACCTTCTTTGGCAATTCGCGCAACATCCTTTTTATATAAACACCGCTGGCAGGGTAAACCGACGAAGGAAAAGAAGTGGTGAGTACCAGCAACCGCATGGTCAAGCCCAATGCTTGGGATCGAGATCTTCCTGCCCCTCTTTTTTGCAGGCTTGACCTTCGGGTGGCCTGACCTGTTGCCGCAGCAGGCTGATCTGGCTGATCTGCTCGGAGATCAGTCCCATCATGAAGATGATCACCGAAGTGGAAAACAGCAGCGCGCTCATGTTGGTGAAGCGATGGGCCGCCAGATAGGTATAGGCATAGTTGATCAACCCCATCAGGAAAATCCCGCCGGAGACCGGCAAAAAAATGCGCAGGGGCGAATAGAGGGTGCAGATCTTCAAGATGATCATGAAGAATCGAATGCCGTCGCGCACCGGCCGTATGCGGCTGCGGCCGTGCTGCCGCGGACGAACGTTGATCGGCACATACTTCACGCTGAACCCGCTGCGTAGCAGCACCAGCGTCATGGTGGTGGGCCAAGAGTAGCCGTTGGGCAGCAACGGGAGTATGTCCCGTGCCAGATCGGCCCGCACCGCTCGGAAACCTGAAGTGAGATCCGCCACCGGGAAACCGGTGACAAAGGAAGCCAGCCGGTTGTAGGCAGCGTTCATCCACCGCCTTCCCAAGGATGCATGCTGATGTCCGCTGCGTGCACCAACCACCATGTCGTAGGCGTCCATGTGGGCCAGCAGTTTGGGGATCTCTTCCGGATCGTGCTGGCCGTCGGCATCCATAAAAAGGAGGATGTCGCCCATAGAGGCCCGGATACCCGATTTCACTGCCGCGCCATTCCCCTTGTTATAGGGGTGCTTCAATAGCTTAACCCCTGGGAACCGATAGCTGCGACTATTAGCTTCCTTCGAGCCGTCATCTACGATGAGAACCTGCTTCGGCCCTATCTTTTTCTGGATTTGGTCGATGATATGATCAAGTGTCATCCCCTCGTTGAACGCGGGAATGACAATTGAGGTGTGCTTATTGGGCATATTTTGAACAATCGCACCTGTCTGTGGTGAATCGCTACTTTAGTGTGACAGCGCCTGAGCCAGCATCATACGAATAAGCCTCCAGTTTCAACTCGCTCGGAAATTGATCGATGAAACCGTTTTCAATCAATTCGTCCATCGATTCTGGCAGCCTGCCGTACTGTTTCAAGTAAGCGTCGCGCGCCTTCTCGATCTGATGCAGCCCCAGAAACAACAAGAGGCGCTTTTCAAGCAATTTCCGGTTGAAGTCGTCATCGGCACGTTCGACCATGGTCTTCAAAAAACCAATGGCCGTTAGAGTCTGCCCCCCCTTCTGAACGATCCGAGCTGCGAGCGTCGCTGCAATGGGCGGAGCGCCAGGCAACTGAGCCGCTGCCTGCATGTGTGACGCAGCTTTTTCATACTCTTTCAAATAATAAAAATAATTAAAGCCCAGATAAAATTGGGGCTCCCAATCCCAACTGCGCTGCTTTGCGTGCAATTCCAGAAGTTCTATAGCTTTTTCGTGAAATCCGCTTCGCCAAGACAACATACCTTGGACGTAATACCCGGTCTGAAAAAAAAGTGGATCAAGATGCAACGACTGCTTCAAGAGGATGTAAACCGCCTCCCAATCCTCTTCCGTGACCTCCCAGGCCCCCCCCATGAAGACCGAGGCTTTCAAAAGAAAATAGTCGGCAGCCAATCCCTTGAAAGGTCCACTGGCGATTTTAAGCAGTGTGGGATCGATTGCCAGCGCCTGGGCTCGCAGTGTTTCCTTGGGGCGTGCAGCACGCTGTGCATTCATCTGGGAATGACTGAGTCCATACCCTATAAGCAGGAACAAAGTCAAAAATACCCCGGCGATGCGTTTCATGCCCATCAAGTGATCTCTTTGCGTTTGAAAATCCAGAGAGTCGCTACCGCAAGGATCGCAACATAGCATGCACCATAAGCGGCTGTCCATCCAACCTGCTTCCATGGCAGCGGCAATCCATAGGCAAGGTAAATTTTCAAATCAAAAGCGCTCAAATTAGGAAACACCCAGGCCACGATCTTGAGAAAGGCCAAGTAGGATGGCCCTAATTGGACGAACTGCCCCTCCTTGATCACTGCGATGATGGTCTCAAGGCTGTTTCCGATCACATAAACACACACCGTAAAGAGCATGGAGAGATATTCACTCGTCGTCAGACAGGCAAAAAAGAAAGCCACCGCCATCAACATGAGGAAGGAAAGATACTGGAAAAAAACGCTGACGCCCAGCACACCCCAACTGAAATTGCGCGGCGCCTTCATTTCGGGCACCAACTGAATACCGATCCAGCTGGTAATCACCGTCAAAGCAACGATCATGACGACGGCCAACAGCACCGTAACAGCCAAACCGCAGAATTTTCCAACAACATAATCGGCACGAGAAATGGGCCTCGAAAGAATCATACACACCGTCCGCTGGTGGATATCCTTGGTCAACAATGCGATCCCCAGAAAAATGACGATGGCCAGACCTGCCACGGTCACAAAGGCCGAACCCAGATCCACCACTACTTTACCGGTGTCGAAAGCGAACATCGGAATGATCATCACATAGACAAGGCAAAGCAGCAAAGCGATGGCCAGGATGCCCTGCATGGCCCTGTTCCGCAGACCTTCCCTCATCGTGATGCCAGCAACGAGTCTTGCTGCTCTATTCATGGCTCCTTTTTGCCTTCGCTGGTCTGAATGAGGTGCATGAAACGATTCTCAAAGCTTTCACCAATATCTCCGAAACCTGCGATGCCGCCGCAGTAGATCAATCGCCCCTGATGAATCAACCCGATACGGTCACATAGCACTTCGACATCGTTAAGGATGTGGGTGCTGAAGAAAATCGTCTTACCTTTTGCTTTGAGATCTAGGATAATATTCTTGAGCAAATTACGGCCGATGGGATCCAAACCGCTCATGGGTTCATCCAGGATGAGGGTGGCCGGATCGTGGATCAGGGCCAGGGCCAGGCCGATGCGTTGCTTCATGCCTTTGGAATAGGTGCCAATGGGACGATTTTTGACATGCAGGATTTCAAGCTTGTCGAGTAGCGGATCCATTGCGCTTCGCACGGCCCGCCTGCTCATCCCCGAGGCCCTGCCGCCAAACGACAACAATTCCGATGCACTGAGCTTTTCGTAAAACCGTGGACCTTCTGGAAGATAGCCAATGTTTCGGCGTGATCGCGGCGACGATGGCGGGAGTCCATGGATTGACACTTCCCCCAAATCGGGTTGAATGAAGCCCAAGAGCGTATTAATCAACGTGCTTTTACCGGCCCCGTTGGGTCCAATAAAACCAAACACTTCACCCGGTCGGACCGATAGTGAAATTCCATGTAGTACTTTACGCCGGCCGAGTCCGTGGCGGAAGGTTTTTTCGATTCTTTTTAGCAGGATAGGGTTGTCCATAATACCATGTGTTGGTCTTTGTAATCCCATACTTCAGATAATTTCATCAATATAAGTTACTATCTTTATTATGGATTTTATTTAAGTTATTTAAACCTTGCCCTCCCAGGCAGTTGCTTTTAAACAGACTTAAAGAGTTTCTTTAATAGTAACTATTCAGCGTCATTTATC
>DHGT01000103.1 GCA_002402905.1 Desulfatitalea sp. UBA4791
GGATTAACTTTGACGGGACCCTGGAATCCGGGGGCATGGGTTTGCAGATAATGGATTTTCGTGCCAAAATGATCAGCGGTAATCTGAAAATTCGATCCCAAAAGGGCGAGGGAACTCTCGTTCAGGTGGTGCTGCCCCGCCGATCGATGAGCCGCTGAACGACAGCACCCACCGGGAGGACGTGTCGCGATGACGGAGTGCAAAAAGCAGATTCTGGTGGTGGAAGACCATCCCATTTTCCGGCTGGGGTTACGGGAATTGATCAATCAGGAGCCCGACATGATGGTCTGCGGCGAGGCCAAGGATGCCCACACCGCCTGGCATGCCGTCCAGACCCTGCACCCGGACCTGGTCATCGCCGACATCACCCTCGAAGATGGCGACGGCATCGAATTCACCAAACAGATCAAGCGCCATTACCGGGAACTGCCGGTGCTGATCCTCTCCATGCACGACGAATTGCTCTACGCCGAGCGGGCCCTGCGGGCCGGCGCGCGCGGCTACATCATGAAGCAGGAAGCCATGGAATCCGTGGTGACCGCGGCCCGCAAGGTGCTGGCCGGCAAGATCTACCTGAACGAACGCATGAACGATCATATTCTCGCCAACCTTTCCATATCTCGCCAGGATCGGGACCTGGCGCCCATGGAGCGGCTCACCGACCGCGAGCTGGAGGTTTTCACTCTCATCGGCCAGGGGTTGAACACCCGCGATATCGCCTCCCGCCTGAACATCAGTGTCAAGACCATCGGCACCTACCGTGAACGCATCAAAGTCAAACTGGGCCTTAAAAACGCCATCGAGCTGCTCCGCCACGCCGTCAGTTGGTCTCGGGGTGCCCGGGCCGATTCGGAGGAAACCGCTTTGTAGGTGATCGACCTACCCCGCCTGCGTAAAAGCCCTTCACCACCGTCAGCCATTGCGCCGACATCAAAATCAGACGCCAGCCGATTGTCAAACCATCTACCGTGCAGCTAAATCAATAAATAAAATTCATTAAATTGCATTGATTAATTTTATCTTGCTGATCGCGCCGCCGATGACGCCATCGTGGCTGCGGCCGGCATCAACCAGAGAAGGAGGCATGTCCAGCAATGAGCACAGCAGCCAAAATGAACATGACCGATTACGACAAGGAGTACAGCACGTTCCAGTGGGAGGTCCCCGAGTACTTCAACTTCGCCGGTGACGTGATCGACAAATGGGCCGAAAATCCCCAGAAGCTGGCCATGCTGTGGGTCGACGACAGCGGCAAGGAAGTGCGCAAAACCTTTCGCGAACTGGCGCTGGCTTCCAGGCGGCTGGCCAATCTCCTCACGGCCCAGGGTGTCAAACGAGACGATGTCGTCCTCGTGATCCTGCCGCGCAACATCGAGTGGTGGGAAACCTTCACGGCCTGTATCCGCATGGGCGCCGTGGTGGCCCCCGGCACGACCCAGTTGACCGCCAAGGATATCAAGTACCGCGCCAACACGGCCCAGGCCTCCTGCATCATCACCAATCCCGAGATCGCGGCCCGGTTCGACGAAGTCGCCAAGGAGTGCCCGTCAGTCAAAAGCCGCATCGTGATCACCCAGCCCCGGGACGGCTGGCTATACTATACGGAGGCCGTCGACGCCGCTTCGGAGGTTTTCGAGACGGTGAACACCCGCAGCGAGGACAATTGCATCGTATACTTCACCTCCGGCACCACCGGGTTCCCCAAAATGGCATTGCACACCCATGCGTCCTACCCCATCGGCCACCGGGTGACCGGCAAGTACTGGCTTGACCTGCGGGAAGACGACATGCACTGGAACGTGAGCGACACCGGTTGGGCCAAGGCGGCCTGGAGCAGCTATTTCGGTCCCTGGAACATGGGAGCGGCCCAGTTCATCCACCACACCGACCGCTTCGAACCCAAGAAGACCCTCTCCCTCCTCAGCCAATACCCGGTCACCACCATGTGCGGTGCCCCCACCATCTACCGCATGCTGGTGCTCGAGGATCTGAGCCAGTACAAATTCCCCCATCTGCGCCATTGCGTGGGGGCCGGCGAACCCCTGAACCCCGAGATCATCGAGGTCTGGAAGAAAGCCACGGGATGCACCATCCGCGACGGGTACGGCCAGACCGAAACCGTGTGCCTCTGCGGCAGTTTTCCCTGTCTGGAACCCAAATTCGGTTCCATGGGCAAGCCCATGCCAGGTATCGACCTGAAGGTCATCGACTTCGAAGGCAATATCCTGCCGCCCAACACCGAGGGTGATATCGCCGTGCGGGTGAAACCCAATCGCCCGGTGGGCCTGTTCAAGGAGTACTGGAAAGAGCCGAATCGCACGGAGGCCGCCTACCGCAACGAATGGTACGTCACCGGCGACAGGGCCTATGTGGATGAAGACGGCTATTTCTGGTTCGTGGGCCGGGCCGACGACGTCATTCTGACTTCGGGCTACCGCATCGGCCCCTTCGAGGTGGAAAGCGCGCTGATCGAACACCCCGCCGTGGCCGAGTCGGCCGTCGTCTCCAGCCCCGACGAGACCCGCGGCGAAGTGGTCAAGGCTTTCGTCATCCTGGCCCCCGGCTACACCGGGAGCGACGCCCTGGTCAAGGAACTCCAGAACCATGTCAAGAAGGTGACCGCGCCTTACAAATATCCGCGCAAGATCGAATTCGTGACGGCACTGCCCAAGACCGTGAGCGGCAAGATCCGCCGGATCGAACTGCGGAACAAAGAGTGGGGCAGAAAATAGCAAAAAATTGATCCGCCCAAAGAAGAAGACGGCCGGCACCGGAAGTTTAGCCATGGCCGATGCCGGCCGCAGTCAACCCCTTTAACGGCAAAGGAGCTCTATGAGATGAAGGAAAAACTTTACAAAAAAGAGATCTGGCTGACCGTCGTATTTTCCGTTCTGCTGATCCTCATGGGCCATTCGGCAACGATTTTCAGGCTCTTCCCGGGCCTGCAGCAGGGCACCTTCTGGGGGTTTCCGACCCAGTACATCGCGCCTATCCTTCTCGGCTGGTTCGGCATGGCCGTAGTGTGCCTGGTCATGGCGATCCTCTGCAATCGCTTCGACGACGAGATGGAAGAGCATGCCGCTTCAGAAACCCAAAGATTGGAACGGGTGATCAACGAATAGGAGGAATGCAATGCCAGCTGAATACGCACTGAGCAATGTCTGGTTGGGAATCGGGGTTGTCATCGCCCTGTTCGCCATCTTCTATTACGTCGGCTGGTGGGCCAGCCGCAAAACCGCCAGCGATGCGGATTTCTACGCCGCCGGCTTCTCCATCGGCCCGGTGACCAACGGGTTGGGCATGGCCGCCACATGGGCCAGCCTGGCCACCTTTCTGGGGGTCATCGCCCTGATCCAGAAGCTGCAGGTGCCGTTCGTCTACCTGTGGATCCAGTGGACCATATCGATTCCGCTGCTTACCCTGCTCTACGGCACCAGCCTGCGGCGCATGAAGGCATTTACGCCGGCGTCCTTTATCAGGGCGCGCTACGGCAAGCCCTCGACGGTGGTCATCGTCTGCTGGATGACCCTGATCATGGTCATGTACGCCCTGGGACAGATGATCGGGTTGGGCCAGGCCTTCGAACTGCTGTTCGGCGTGCCCTACAACATCGGCCTGATCGTGGCGGGCGTGGCCACCGTCGGCTTCATCACCATGGGGGGCATGTACGGCGCTTCCTATAACGCTGCCTTTCAGATGGTGGTCATGACCATCGCCATGGTCGTGCCCATGGGCGCTATCATGAAGGCCATGGGCTCCTCGGGGTGGTGGTTTCCGCCCCTGGCCTACGGCGACATGGTCCCCAGCATGCTCAAAATGATCCCGACCTTCTTCGACATGAAATACGACGTCCGGTGGTATTTCGCCCTGATCCCGGCCTTCACCCTGGGGCCCGTCGCACTGCCCCACCTGGCCATGCGCGTGTTCACCTCCTCGAGCGTGAAGAGCGCCCGCTGGGCCGTGGTATGGTTCGCCCTCTTCCTGGGCCTCCTGTTCTCCGGGACTTACACCGCCGGTTTCGCCGGCAACTTCTTCCGCGCCACCACCGACCGCATCATCGAGAAGCCGGACCAGACCTTGTTGATCCTGAACGTCTTCTACAATCCGGCCCTGGTGGCGGCCTTCGTCATGGGCGGCGCCCTGGCCGCCGGTCTTTCCACCATCGGCGGCAACCTGATGGCCATCGCCGGCCTGATCGGCAACGACCTGCTGGGCATCGTCGCCCCGAACATGGAATCCCGCAAGAAGATGAGATGGGGTTACGTGGCGCTGGCCATGGGCGGCATCGCTGCCATTTTGTTGGCCTTCCGCCCCCCCGCTTTCCTAGTCACCAGCATCCTGTGGGCCTTCGGCCTGCTGGCCACCACGGCCACCCCGGCTATCCTGCTGGGCGTCTGGTGGAAAGAGGCCAACAAGCTGGCCCTGATCATCTCCTCCACGATCTGCGGCATTCTCTACATCGTGATCTCACCCCATGTTCTGCCCAGCATCTGCGTGGGCAAAGGTCTGGTGGCGGCCCTGGGGATGTCCGGCGGGATGGTCACCGTGCCGATGAGTTTCGCCATGTTCATCCTGCTCTCCATCGCTTTCAACCGGATGTCGGCGTTGTCGGCTTACGCGCCGACGCTGGAAGATAAAAAGGTGATCGACCGCATCCACGGCTGGGGAGAACACTACGAGGAGAGCCGTTACAACGGCATTACCTGGCCGCTGATCGCTTCGGTCGTCTGTATCGTGGTCATGATCTGGGGACTGCAACCTTGGAGTTGACGATGACGGTACCAAACGGCTATTGTTGCGCTATTGTTGATTGTTGATCGATTGAACGCTCCTGTGCCCGGCGTTCCACAGCAAAGGGGAGGTTCCGGCCTCCCCTTTGCCCTTTTCATGACCGCCGTAAACGTGGTGGTCTGTATGGAGGAAATAGCACCCATGTCCTATCTGGACGACATGAAGCGTCTCCTGCGGTTGGACGGCGGCGTCTATGCCGACATGATGAATCGGCAACGCTCCCTGCGCTACACAGTGATCAATGTCATGGGGCTGGGCCTGATCTACGGGGCCGCCTCACTCTATTTCAGCTCTGAGGTGCTGGCCCGCAGCGGGGTGTCCGATAGCCCTTACAACGCGATGCTGGTCGTCATGGTGGGCGTTTCGGTGGCCTTCCTGGTGCACGGTGCGACGGCCCTGTTCATCTGGGTGTTCTGCCGGGCGCTGGGGGGATGCCCGCAATTCCTGCCGCCCTATCTCAATCTCGGCGCCGCCGCCATCGCGGCATGGCCTCTGGCGCCTTTCGCGGCCCGGCTCCAGGTGGCACCGACTGTCTTGAGCGGAGCAGCGGCCCTGGTGGCCGCGGTCTACGTCCTCTCCGTAGGCTACACGGCGGTTCAGGCCGCCGCCGGCCTCTCCCGGGGCAAGATGGTGGTGTGCGCCATCGCCACCTTGATTTATGCCGGCTGTTTTCTTTACCTGTGGACCTGAAACCCCAGCGCCTGATTCCGGCGCAAGGCCGATCGCATGCTTGACCACGCCTGCCATCCCTTTCAGATCCTGGCGGACATTTCCCGGGCCGCCGAGACCGTCGACCCCATCGATGAATTGCTCGAGCGCATCCTCGCCGCCGCGGTGGACCTCTTCCATGCCAAGGGGGGCACCCTGCGGGTGTTGCAACTGCCCTCCAACGAACTACGCCTGCGGGCCTCGGTTGGCCTCAGTGCCACCTATCTGGAAAAGGGTGCAGTGACAGTGCGACAACCCCTCCGCCGCATCTATGCGGAAGGTCCACTGGTCATCCACGATGTTCAAACCGACCCGCACATGCAATATCCCGAGGCCGCCGCGGCCGAAGGGGTGGCCGCGATCATCGAGGTGCCCTTCAGGGTTCTACCCGACTGTTACATGTCACTCCGGCTTCATTTTGGAGGTCCCGTCGCGCCGACCGAAGAAGATCTGGGGTTCCTGACGATACTGGGCCGGCAGGGCGCCCAGGCTATCCGAGACACCCTGGTCCCGGACCGCTACATCAAGACCTTTCGCAATGTCAGCCGGGCCGTCCACGCCGGCAACGACACCGCCGCCATCCTGCAAGGCATCGTGAGCCAGATCACCGACCTGCTGTCGGCCGCTGGATGCATCTACTGGATCATCGATACCACCGGGCAGCGCATCGAAGCCAAGGTCAGCCACGGGTTCGCCTTCCGCAGCCTGGCGGCGGTGGACTATGCCGCCCTGGTGAAGATCTTCGATCCCGCGCCGGGTCGCACCGTCATCATCGAGGATGCCCATGCGGACGAGCGCATTCCGGATCCCCAAGGACTCGGCAAGCAGCACATCCGCACGGTGGTGGGGCTCTGCTTTGACATCGACGCGCACATCGTCGGCATTCTGGCGGTCTATTTCAGCGGGCCGCGACGCCTCAATCCCCGCGAAATGGATTTTCTCCAGGTGCTGGGCGAGCAGGGGGCCATTTCGCTGCTCCGCGCGCGGTGCTACGATGCGCGCATGCTGGACACGTTCCGCCAGACCGTCGAAGGATTGGTCATGGCCCTGGAAGCCAAGGATGCCGTGACCCACGGCCACTCCCTCAATGTCGGACTCTACGCCCGACGGAGCGCCCTCGCTATCGGGCTCACGCCCCGGGAGGCGGATCTGCTCTACCACGCCGGGTTGCTGCACGACATCGGCAAAATCGGCATGACCGACAAGATCCTGGCCCGGCTCGGACGGCTGACCCCCAGGGAAATGGGTCAGATCCGGCTCCATCCCGTGATCGGGGCGCGCATCCTGGAGCCCCTGCTGTTTCTCGACGAACTGGTGCCCATGATTCGACACCACCACGAACACTACGACGGTTCCGGCTATCCCGACGGCCTTCGGGGAGAAGCCATCCCCATCGGAGCGCGCATCCTGACCGCCTGCGACGCCCTGGAAACCATGATCGCCGGTCGGCCGGGCATACCCCGGCGCCCCGCCGACGAAGCCGTGGCCGAACTGCGGCGCGGCGCCGGAACGCGCTTCGATCCGCGGGTCGTCCAGGCACTGTGCGGCATGCTGCAAACCGGGGGGATTGGGCCGGATAGCACGCACCCGGATGCTCCCTTGCCGGACACCACCGGGCGTTTCCCCTTGGGGTTTTGAAAGGCACCTGCCGGCCGGCGGAACGAACCTGCCCGGATCGCCGATGATATTATGGAATGTAGTTTTGAATTGGCCAATAGGGCTGCCTCTTTTCTAAAAGCTTATGATCGCTTCAGCTTCTCGATCAGAAACTCAAGAGGCATTGCTGGTGCTATTTTCAGTAGCTTTATAACAATCATTTCAAGGTTGAACTTTGTTTGTGGGGTTGATTTAATTGAAAATTCGGCCTGTAAAAGAAAATCTGCTATCTGTATCAAATGTAGAACATCTATCTCCCCTACCAACAATTTCATCTGTTCGATTTCAAGCTTCGATAAGTCAATCTTTCTAATGGGTTCGGTCCCTAATTTAACTAAAACCAACTGATGGAAATAAACTAGCAGATCGCTATAAAATCTTTGAATTTCAAAACCGGCACGCCATATCTCATGAATCAGCTCGAGTGCGGTGTGAACATCACGCGCCAAAATAGCAGCAGACATATCAAATAAAAATCGCGTATCTATCAATCCCAAAAACTCAGAGACATCTGCCAGGCTTACTTGACTCTGGGAAAAGGAAAGTACATGCTCAAGCAGGCCCAAGGCATCACGAATACTTCCTTCGGCCTCTCGGGCTATCAAGGATAGGCTTTGTTTATCTATGCCAATCTGCTCCTTGTTACAAACATATTTCATGTGCGCCATAAGCCCCACTGCGTTGATTCTGCGGAAATCATGACGTTGACACCGAGACAGAATGGTCGCGGGGAGATCCCGCCATTCGGTTGTGGCGAAAATAAAGATCACATGGGATGGAGGCTCTTCGATGATTTTAAGCAACGCATTGAATGCTTCTGGGGTAAGCATGTGAGCCTCATCAATAATGTAGATTTTGTAGCGGCTATTAATCGGCAAATATTTTAAATCATCTCGCAATTCTCGAACTTGGTTCACACGGTTGCTGGAGGCACCGTCGATCTCATACACATCAGTGGCAGAACCCGAGGTGATTTCCAAACACGATTGGCATACCTGGCAGGGAGATACAGTCGGCCCCCTGCTGCAATTCAGAGCCTTAGCCAGAATCCGGGCCATGCTTGTTTTTCCAGTTCCGCGAGACCCAGCAAATATCAATGCATGGGGAATCCGTTTATGAATAATGGCCCTGCATAGCACACGGGTAACATGATCCTGCTGGACCACATCCTCGAATCGCTGAGGCCGATATTTTCGAGCAAGGACGAAATAACTCAAATCAAATTAAGTTTAAAAATTCATAGGATTCTTAATCAAGCTGAATCTCGTTGAAGGCCCCTGCTTTCTGTAATCCTGAAAGAAATTCAGCGTTATCTATGACACGGTTATTGATTCGGTTGTTCGAAAGTCCCAAAATCAATTCCTCATCGGGCAGATAGTTATTGTCTGGAAAATCCGTGACAATTTGACTTAAGAATTCTGGAGAATATCCATGAAACTCAGCAGTGATATCCAAAAGGGCACCATTGGCATCGATATTTAAGTGGAAAAGACCGCTTCTGCATAAATAAATCAAATCTCCTTCTTCGAAACAATCAGAACCTTGGGGATGTCGGAAACGCAAGTAACTGCTTGTCACCCCACAGTCACTTTCTATGATATCGTATTGAGATAATTTTGATTTTACTTCATCCAACGACAGCGTCTTATGACCGCGTTGTTTCGACAATAGAGGATAATCAGCAGGCACATGTACCGGCTGCCCCCTTTCAATTCCATCAAACACCATGTGAAAAATTATAGAAATAACGTCGAGAATTACGGCAGGTTGGCTAATATTATTCACTAGATATGGGTTGTTTTTCATCGTGCTATTTCCCTTGCCCCACTGAACAATTCTCCTCGCAAATGGCCTTGCTGCGTGTTATCAGCGCGATTGTCATACCTTAATAAGTAAAAAAGCCCCCTTAAAATCACCTTCGGCTTACAT
>DHGT01000073.1 GCA_002402905.1 Desulfatitalea sp. UBA4791
CGCCGCAGGAGACGCTCTACGACCAGCCGTTCGTCGACAAAAAGAGGACGCGCGTAAGCGGCCCGTTCACCGTGGAAGCGGTGCCCGCGCCGGCGGTGAAGTCTATTGAGGACACCCTCACCCCGGCCCTCTCCCAGGGGGAGAGGGAGCTTACGGCGGACACATCCATCGCCCGCTCGGGCGAGACACTCCGCCAGGGCGAATGGCGGGATGAGCTGCTGCGCACCGGCATCCGGGGCAAGGCGGGGCAGTACATCCGTTTTTCCCGGTTGGAACCGCTGCCCGGCTGCTACTGGCTTCATGCCGACGGCGAGAGCCTCCCCAACGACGAGGGCGCGGACCGGTTCCGGGAACAAGGCGCCGCCTATGCCGCCCAGCGCATCGTCGTCTCCTTCGGTCCCGAGCACGCACCGATGGAGCAGCGGCAGGTGGCGCAGGCCATCGAGGAAGCGCAAAAGCTGGTCCCCAGGCCGAAGCTCATCGTCTTCGCCGCCTTCCAGTTCGACCCTGAGGCCTCCAAGGACATCGATGAGATCAACTGGCCGGGCGTGACGCTCATCAAGGTCCAGATGAACGCCGACCTTTTGACCGACGACCTCAAGAAGAAACGCGCCGGGAACGACTCGTTCTGGCTCATCGGGCAGCCGGACGTAGAAGTGGATAGTGAATTGTGGATAGTGGATAGCAGGAAGGAGGCACTGGCGCCGTATGACGTCGTTGCAGAATTATCGCGATCTCATAGTCTGGCAGAAATCAATGGCCTTGACCGAGGCGATCTATCAGCTTTAATCGCAATTGCCCAAAGAAGAGATCTATGGGATGTGCTCACAACTGAGGAGGGCGGCGGTGTCGGTTCCGGCCAACATCGCGGAAGGGCAGGCGCGTCATGGGAGGGGGGAGTTTCTTCAATTCTTGGGAATGGCCAGGGTCTCCCTGGCCGAATTGGAGACGCTGCTCACTTTGTGCGACAACTTGAATCTCTTGCCCCAAGCGAGCGTGCAGAGCGCATTAAGCGATTGCGAGGAAGTCGGGAAATTGCTGACCGGGCTCGTCAAATCGCTGCGTCGCTGACAGGCCCACTAACCACTATCCACTATTCACAAGTCACTTCCCACGGCTTCGACTACTACAACACCAAGACCGGTCAGGTGGAATCGGGGGGCAAGGATAAGATCGCCCTGTGGATGCTGGATACCGACTACGATGGCCGCAGCCTCTATCCCCGGCAGGTCTTCTTTCCGATGGCCGGTGAAGATGAAGGCTGGGCGCGTCTGGCGAAGAATCTCAAGGCGGAAATCGATGAGGAACTGATCGAAGCCTATCGCGGCACGGTGTCACTTCCCTTCGAACCGGGGGGTTACAAGCGGGTTGCGGTGAAGATCGTGGACGACCGGGGTATCGAAAGCCTGAAGGTGATCGAGGTGGAACGATGAGCCCACGAATCTCGATGCCACAAGACGCCGTCGCTGCGTTTTGCAAAAAATGGCAAATTGCCGAGTTCGCACTCTTCGGCTCAGTGCTACGCGACGATTTCAGACCCGACAGCGATGTGGATGTATTGGTGGTGTTCGCAGACGGTGTGCGTTGGGACTTTGGGCACCTGCAAGAGATGACGAAGGAACTGGAAGTCCTTTGCGGCCGAAAGGTGGATCTGGTCGAGAAACGCTTAATCGAGCAAAGCGAGAACTACATTCGCCGCAGGCATATACTGAACAACGCGGAAGGCATCTATGTGGCGCGATGACGCTTACTTGCTCGATATCTTGATCGCCGCCATCGAGCCGCTGGTGCCGCCGGAGGGTTCCTGATGCCCCAAACCACCATTGACCGCCTGATCATCAATTCACCCTACGAGGAGCCACGGCGGCACTGGCGATACGAGCGCGAGACGCGCACCTTTAGCCTGGTGGAGGGGCGACGTCCGGCAGGTTACGTAGTGGCTTCAGGTGAGTCCAAAGCATTCGATGATCCCGGCATCTTCATGGAGATACCGCTGGTCAATCAGATACGTCCACGGGTAGCGGTCTGGCGGACAGCAGGTTACCCCGGTGTTTCAAGCATCACCAAGCGGCTCCTCGATCACTGGCAGGACCCGGAAGAGTTCGACCTTCGGCGGTTCTTTTTCTGCCAGATGGAGGCGGTGGAAACCCTCATCTGGCTTACCGAGGCGCCTGCCTCCGAGCGTGTGGGGATCGACATTCCCGGCGACGGGGGGGCCTTTGTCCGCCAATGCTGCAAGATGGCGACCGGGACGGGCAAGACCATCGTCATGGCGATGGTGATCGCCTGGCACATCTTGAACAAGATTACCTACCCTCAGGACACACGGTTTTCCAAAAACGTTCTGGTCGTCGCACCGGGCCTCACCGTCAAGAGTCGTTTGGCCGTGCTGGAACCAGCCCGTACCGGTAACTACTATGAAGCATTCAACGTCGTACCTTCCGCGCTCCTGGACAAACTGCGGCAGGGAAAGGTGCTGATCCGAAACTGGCATGCCCTGTCGTGGGATAGCGAAGAGCAGGTCAAAAAACGGCGCAGCGTGGATAAACGTGGCGTCAAGAGCGACGAGGCCTATACGCGCGATGTGCTGGGCGAGATGGCCGCTGCGCGCAACCTCCTCGTGATAAACGACGAGGCCCATCATGCCTGGCGTATCAACCCGGAGGCCAAGGGCAAATACCTGCGCACACGCGACATGAAAGACAGCGCCGAGGAGGCGACCGTCTGGGTCGGCGGCCTCGATCGGCTCCACCGTGCGCGCGGCATCCTGAATTGTTACGATTTTTCCGCAACGCCCTTCACGCCGTCGGGAAAGAAAAGCGGCGATGAAGCGCTTTTCGGTTGGATCGTCAGCGATTTCGGCCTGAACGATGCCATCGAATCGGGTTTGGTCAAGACCCCGCGGGTGGTGATCCGCGACGACGCGGTGCCGGACGCCAAGAC
>DHGT01000006.1:0-2118 GCA_002402905.1 Desulfatitalea sp. UBA4791
TGCGAGGCGTTGGCGGAGGTTGATTTCCGGCACCTATTTTCCATCACCAAAGAAGCGTTTCAATATATTACCCAGGGACTCTTCATGGTTGCGTCATCTCCGGTAAACGTTGCGAAGGCTATGTTTAAAAAGGGCTATTTTGAGATGCAGGAAATGTGGGATCGACGCATCGCTTCAAAAGCAGAAGCCGCAGAATTGTCTCATAACTTGCTCCGTGATAGGGCTCTAATTATCGAAGGTCAAACATTGCCGCTAGGCCATCTGCTACCTGAAACTATAGGGCCCATGCTTTTTTTGTTAAGTGAAAGTTTCATTGACAGCTGGGAAAAGGAACAGGAAGAGGCCATCGTTTTGGTCTTGAGTAATGTGAAGTGTTGGCGTCAATTCATAGAAGTGCTGGAGCATATGTCTCCAAAGGCCGAGAAGATAAATGCAATGCAGAGCCTTAACCGAATAAACGCCATTTTGGACAATAATCAACAGGATCAATTTAACCGTTTCATTCACACGCTGCCTGGAGAAGGCAAGAATGCTCAAAAATCTGTGCCCTTAGCGTGGGCCACGGATGAACCGGCACGCAAAAGGAGTGTACTATTGGCTGCGAGAAACAGTAGACTATTTCAAGGCATAGCATAAAATATGTTATTCAAGCCTGCTATCGGTCTGTAGGCTGCAACGAAAACTAAGGGAAGGGTAATAGAAATCTTGAATGGGCGCTATTCCTCTTCGCAAAACACTGTGCGCAGTGGACCATGGGGTTTCGTGTGGTGGTGTTCCGCGAGATACCTTTTTATCTCCTTTGTCAGGGCCATTTGGATTATCCTTAGAGGAATTAGGGTAGTAATTTTCGTCATACCAATCGTTAACCCATTCTTGAGCATTGCCCGCCAAATCATAAATGCCGAGTGGATTAGGGGGGAAACTACCTACAGGAAAAGGCCTTGCGATAGGTCCGACAAACCTCGGTGGAAAATTTCGCCCGAACTCCAAATTGCCATTGTCCGTCGGATACCATACATATTTTCCCCGATTACGGGCCGCGTACTCCCACTGAGCCTCGGTCGGCAGATCCACCGGATACCCACTCAACTCGCCCAGCCAGAGGCAATACTCCTTGACCTCCTGCCATTCTTTCGTGTGAGCCGGCTTATTCGGATCAAATCTTTCCTTTAAATCCTCTCTTTTGCGCAACTCCTTATCAAACAGCTCTTTCCCATGCGACGACCGAAACAGATCAAAATCGCCGAGTGTCGTGTGATACCTGGACAAGTAAAAGCTGCTCAGCCGAACCTTGTGAAGATGGTCATCGTCCGTGAACATGGTGATCGGGCACATCTCCTCGGGCGCCAAACCGCAGGGCCACTCGCACATGTCGGACGGATCGTATTCGCAGGGGATGCCGAAATCGCCCATTTCAAATTCCCCGCCTTCGATGAACACCATGTTGTCGATGGATCGAACGACGGTTTCGAGAATTCGACGGCGCATTTCCGAAGACAAATCACCGTGACGGCGGTCGATCCTTGCGGCGATATCCTTGACTTTGGCAGGGGAAAGCTTTTCGCTTTGCGGTAATGGCAGGGCCGTGCTCTTGCAGGCCAGAAGGAGCATGAGCCCCAAAAAAATAAAAATTCGTTGTCTATTCATCTGATGGTCTCTGTCGATCTTTTGAAACATTCGCATCTGATGATAAAAACAGATGCGGCATCGGCATGCTGAAAATGCGCCGGAAAAGGTGGGTCAAACAGATGGGCGTGACCATAGTCGTTCGGATAATTGGTGTCAAGACAGCAATTCTGACGACACCGTAAAAAGTCCAATATCTGCGTTGCACTCATCCCGTTGTCCTTGCGGCGTATGACAAATACGCCTCAGGACACGGAATTTCGCGCGCCTTGATCTTGAACTTCTTACGGCGCCGTCCGGCAACGACCTTTTTGCGAGCCCATCAAATCTAACTGAACGTGATTCCCCCTGAAGGGGGTGCTCTCCAAAATATTTTTAATAAAAAAAATTGCATGGCAACGGAGATGGCAGGCGTGGGTGGGGCAGGTGGCCAGGGCCACATACGCCTGCGGTCGTAGTGCCGGTTTAATGCAAACGGCGGACAAGCGGCCC
>DHGT01000006.1:2136-12114 GCA_002402905.1 Desulfatitalea sp. UBA4791
TCCACACACGCCGGGTTTAATGAATCGCATTCAGCAAGAATCCCCAACTTCAAAACGGATAACACCGGCAGCGGCATCACGACAAAATATGATTCAAGGCTAAAGCATTTCCGGCAAATCCACCACTTCCTGCTCCACTCCCCCATTGTACTGTTCGATCAGGCGGATCACCGGCCGGCATTCGGGATTGTCGGTGTCGAAGGCGGCCTTGCGCTTCTGCTTGTCGAGAAATTCCCGGCGACCGTACTGCTGAAAAAGCGTCTCCAGGTTCGTTGGAATGTAGAGCCGGGCGGACGGCACCACCTTTTGCAGACGTTGGAAGATGTAAAGCCCTTCCCAATCGTAATCGCCGAAGTGCAGCACGGTTTCCGGAGGGTGACGAAAGGTATTGAGGGCGTCGAGCACCATCTCGGAGACGTTGCCGCCCAGGTAGGCCACCATCACCGGGACAGGCGCGGCGGTATAGTCGGCGCGGTGAAACGGCTCCCAGTTTTCGATGGTGAGCAGCCGCCAGCACGACGGCACGGGCAGTTCGGCCAGCCGGTCGCTGCACACGGCGGCCATGCCATAGGCGCGGGTCATGGCACTCAAGGGGCCATCGCCGAACCACTTGAAGAGAAACGGCAGCACCGAATGGGCGCTCTTGCCAATTTTGCTCCCACCGCTGCGCACGATATTGGCCTGACGCGTGGGCAGGGTCTGCCAATCGACCTTATGCGGCGGGTACCTGGCATCCGTCCATTGGCGCAACTGGTCCGGATCGGCGGCCACCACGGTCCGCCGCAGACCGGCGCTGCGAATGGCGACGATCTCCAGGGCGAGCAGCTCGCCTACGACCCGGCCGTCGGCGGCCGAATGGGCCACCCTGCCCGCTTCAAGAAGCGTGGTCAGCCAGGCGGGGCGCTTCATCGGACACCGGCGGTTGGGGTTTCTTGGTGACCTTCACCATGGCGGCCAGGTAACTGCGGCTGCCGTTGCGCCGGAAAATATAGTTGTGGGAAATATCCTTGCGGATTTCCGGGCTGGCGAATATGGGCAGAAAATTGTTGCGGCCGCAATAGGCGATCAACTGGTTGAGGTTGTCCGCGTCGATGCTGCCCACCTCGTCGAGGAAGAAGGGGATGCGCGTGCCGACGATGTTCTTGCGCTCCTGCAGCAGGCCGATCAGCCCCAGGTAGATGACGATTTTGACACCGGTCTCGGTGCCGTGGGATTCGAAGCGGTGAATCTCGTAACGCTCCACCGGCTTGTCCTGGTAGCTGAACCGCACCGAGAACTTGAGGCGGAACATGTCCTTGAGGTTGATCTCGTTGCCGTACTTTTTGATCTGGTTGAAGTAATCTTCCACGATGGCGTGGGCCGCCTCGAGGGGTGTGGCCGGCGAACTCGCGGCGAACAGGTCCAGCTGGCCGGGCGTGCTGTGGTCGATGGCGTCCAGCAGGTCGGTCTTCTCCAGGGCCACCCCGATCTGCTCGATGTTGGAGATGCGCACGTTGCGCACCGCCTTGTTGAGCGCCGCCACCTGGGCTTCCACCCCGGCGTAGGCCTGGGTGATCTTGGAGAGCTTGGCCCGCACGAGGGTGAAGACCCCGTCGTACTCGCGCTGCAACTGGGCTTCCAGCCCCCCGACCTCTTCGGCCAGGTCCGCCTTCTGGGCCAGCCAGCGCTCGAAGGAGATGTCGGCCGCGGCCCGCTCGTAGCGTGCCTCGAGCTCGGCCTTGGGTTCGTTCAAATCGTTTTGAAGGCGCCCCAGGGCCTTGACGATCTCTTCCAGTTGGGCTTGCAGCTGGTGATATTCGTCACGCAACGCCTCGAGGGTGAGCTCGTCCAGGTGTTGCGGCGCGGCGCTGTCGCAAGCCGTCAACCGGTCGTGCGCGCGGTTCACCTGCTCCCACTGGGCCTGGGCGGCCTGCAGGGCGGCATGGGTCTCGAGCTGCTCCCGGCGCACGGCCTGGTTCTCCTTCTCCTGCTCTTCCTGGGATTGCCGCATCGCCTGCACCGCCTCGGCCAACCGGTTCGCTTCGGCCGCAAGGCGATCGGAATTCTCCCAGCGGGCCGTCAACTCCCGCAGCTCGGCGAATTGGCCCAGAAGCGTCTCCTTGTCCCGGACGGCCGCATCCAGGTCCCTGAGTTCCTGCTCCTTGCGGGCCACGTTTCCGGCGATCTCGATCCGCGCGCGCACCTTGGCCATGTCGCTTTCAAGCCGCGATTTGCGAGATGCCAGGGGTTCCTGCTCCTTTTCGGGCACGAACCACGCGGACCGGGGCACATCCAGGCCGAACCCCTGGAAGTGTCCTTCCCCATCCAGGTATCCGGTGACCCCGGCCGAGGCCTCCAGAAACGCCTCCCGGTCGGTCAAGACCTCGGCCGCCCGCAGACTGGCCAGATCATGGGAGACCAGGAACCTGAGCAACGCCCGATGGGATTCGTCGAAACCGGCCTCCTCCCAAAGCTGCTGCAGGGTGCCGGCCTGCATCAGGCGCAACACACGCTCATGTTCGCGTTCCAACCCGCGCAACTGCCGTTGCAGATCCCCGGCATCGCCGGCCTGAACCGCCGCCAGGGCGTTCTGCAACTCCACCCGGCTGTGGGTCATTTCATCCCGCTCCTTGCGGATCAACGGTTCCGAGTGCCGGGAGCAGAGCTCGGAAAGCTTTGCGAAACGCGCCTTCTGGACCTCGATCTCTTTCAGATCGGCCCCGGCCTCGTGAATGCGCTGCACCAGGCGCTTGATCGATTGATCCAGCCGCACCTGCCGATCCTCCTGGCGTTGATACTCACCGGCGCGCGCCTCCTTTTCCGCGGCCAGGCGGGCCAGGTAGACCGCAGACAAGTGATACAGCCGTTCGGCATGCCGCTGCCGGTTCTCCTCGGCCGCGGCAATCTGGGCCAGGATCGACTGGTAGCGGGCCATGACTGGCTTGAGCCCTTCCAGCTCGTGCAGCTCGATCCGCAGCCGGTTGATGTGCCGGTACTTCTGCTCGAAATCCTGCAACAGGTTGAAGCTGGTCCTGACCGCCCCCTTTTCCACGATGCGGATCAAAAACTGCTGTACATCGGCCGCATCGATACGGTCCAGCCGCAGCAGCCCCTGCATGAGTTTGCGCAGCAGCCGGAAGTTGGTCTTGGAGAGATCGAACATGGGCACATTGTACTCGCTGCGCGTGTGCAGCCCGAGCAATGCCTCTTCGTAGCGCTCGAAGCGATCGAAACGGGCGAAGTCGCGGGAAAAGAAAGCGGCCTGGAGCTCCTGCAACGGCAGCGGCGTGTTGTCCGGGCCGAGAAAGGCCTGGAGATCGAAAGCGCCGTTGAACACGAAGTTGACCCGCGAATCCGATTCGCCGGTGCCGTAGATGCCCACCGTACGGATGCTGCCGGTGATGGTGCGCACCTCGAAGAGGATATAGGACCCCTCGGGACGGAAGTAAAAGTTCAGCGATTCTCCCACCGGCTTGATGAACGTCATCTCCTGGATGGTGGGGAAGAAGAGAAACTGGATCAGTGCGATCAGGCTGGTCTTGCCCACGTTGTTGGCGCCCACCAGGTGAACGGCCTCGACATCGAAGTTGAGGCTGAGGGTGTCGAACATGCCGCTGTTGATCAGCCCGATTCTGCGGATGCTGCTGGTGTAGTTATGCATCGCCCTGCTCTTGTGCTCCTGCCACGGTGTCGTCCGGCTCCCCGGTGTTGATCTGCTGGTGCAGCCGCCGCGCCATATTGATCAGCCGTTCGGCGGGCCGTCGCAGCGTCAGCGTCCGCGCATCGTCGTCGTATTCCAGAAAACCCTTGTTGGCCAGGCGCCGGAAGAGCTGTTCCAGGGCGCCGTCGTTGCCGCTGTCGATGCCCACCTGGTCCAGATACTCCTTGCCGTACCCGTCCCGGAACCAGTCCAGTTCGGCCCAGGGAACGCTCAGTTGAAAAAGGTCCCCGTAACTCTTGCCCTTTTCCAGCCACAGATCGGCCAGCAGGAAAAGCGCCACCACGGCCTGCCGCTCCTCCTGGCTGAGGGTCTTGTTCTCCTTTTCGAGAAAGATCACCTGCTTCTCCCGCGACAGGGTGAAACCGCTCAGCGCCAGGTGGTCCCGGAACCAGTCGAAATGCCGGTCCAGGATCGCGTACCACCGGTCGTAGACCGCCTTGTACAGATCCGAGTCGCTGAACTGGTACCCGCGCAACAGCACCTGGATGATTTTCTGGGTATCCTGGGGCACATCAACCATGGATAGACTCCCAAGTGACATCGAAATCTTCCATCTCCACCTCGAACTCGTTCAAATCAATGGTAAACGGACGGTCGCCCATGCGCACGGCAAAGGGCGGATCGGTCATCACCAGCGGCAGCACCATGGCCTTGAGCCGTTCGTCGGGCGGATAGTCGCCGAACTCCCGGGCCACGAACCCCGGCCAGCCGGCGATATGGCGCTCTTTGGCCATGCACGCCAGCAGCGTCTCCTCCATGAGCAGCAGACGGTCGGCCGGTTCCTCCTTCGGCAGATGGATGGCCAGGGGCCGGGGCCGGGGAACGAACTTGCGGTGCACCACGTCGTTGAAAAAGAGGCCCACCTTCTCCAGGTCGGCGGCCTGGTTGGACATCAACCCCGGGGCCACGATCGTCTCCGCCTGGAGTCGCGGCCACACGGTCCCCAGGCTGCCCAGGCAGCGCGCCAGGGCCTCCTTGATGCTCTTCTCCTCGAGCAGGGAGTTGAGCAGCGAGCGGCTGGTATCGATCAGGGTCTCGAAATGGCGGATCAGGGTGTAGTCGATATACTGGATATCGATGTTGAGCCGGCGCCGGCGCATGTCCAGCTCCACCGACTCGCCCAGCAGGCGGCGGTTGGCGGCCAGGTCGGCCATGCGGCGACGCAGCAGGGCCATCTTGCGCACCGGTTCGGACTGGGGATCGATCAGCTCGCGCAGCGGCTCGATGTAGCGGCGGTGAACGGTCCGCAGCGACTCGATGCGCGCGTCGATCGGCCGGCCCGCATCGTTGCGCTTCATGTCACCGAAAGCCCGCATGCAGGCCTGGTAATGCTGGTAACCGCTTTCGCGAACGTCACGCACCGCCAGGTAGAGCTTGTCCACCGTATCGGCGACCTGGGCCACCACCGGTTCCTCGGCGAACAGCTGCTGCTGTAACAGGTCGGTCAACGTGCCGATCTCATAGATCTGGTCGCGCAGGAAATCCGCGTGGGTCAACTTGCCGCGGCGCTCGTAAAAATTGACCAGACCGGCCACGATGGGGTTGACGGTATATTCGCAATCCGCTTCGGCGTAGAGGATCGCCGTGCGGCAGTAGCGCTCGATCACCCGGTCCTTTTCCGCCGGCGCGATGCCGTGCCGCTCCATGTAGGCCAGCAGCTGGGCGCGCGTGATCACGCCCTGCTCGGCGCACAAATCGACCAGCAGCCCGTGGTGCAGGCTGGCGGTGCTCAAAAATCCCTGGAACGTGGTGATGGCCATCTCACGCGACCCCATGGACGCCGGTTGAAAGCCAGTCAAATGAAGCGCGAAAACCTGCCCGGACACCGAAACGCTCAGCTCTCCGGGCTGCTTGGATCCTCCGGCGCCGATTCGCCGAAAGTGATGTCACAAATGGTCGCCATCCAGTTTTCGATCTGGTCCCGGTACGCCTCCGGACCCGTCTCCATCCCGCAGTCCCTGCAGGCCACTCTGGCGTTAGCTCACCGGCCGTGCAGCTCGGCGCGCCCTCCGCAAAAGATGCATGTCAGCTCGGGCATGGATGCCTCCCCGGATCGTCTGGATCGGCTGGACCGAATCGTTCAACCCAGCTATGAGTCTGATTATTTGCTTTGGACGTAAAGGTCAATAGCCCCCCACCCTTCCACACACGATGCCCGACGTCACCGCCGCCTTCACGTCCAGCCGTTTCACATCCACCACCCCGTTTCTCTCAAGTATACCCATCAGTTCCTGTTCGGAGTAGGCCCGGCCGCCGGGCGTGCCGAGAAGCATGTTGATGGAGAACAGGGCCGGGAACAACGGACCGGTCTTGTCGTTGTTGAGGATGAATTCGTGGATGAACACCAGCCCTCCGGGTTTCAACGCCGATACCGCATGGGCCACGACCCTTTCCGCATCTTCCGGATTTTCGCCATGGAGGTTGTGGGAAAGCCAGGCCACGTCGTATGCCTTGTCAAAGTCCACGGTATCGTGGACATAGCTGCCTTCCTGGAAGTCAATTCGGTCGGTCAGGCCGAATCGTGCGATGGTGTTTTCCGCGAAGACCCGGGTGGTGGGCAGATCGAACACCGTGGCCGTCATCCCCGGGTTCTCCAGGCAGAAATGGATGGCATAGGTTCCCGGCCCCCCACCGAAATCGAGAAACCGCTTCCGTCCCGAAAGGTCGATCTCCCTGGCGAAATGGGGCGCCAGGTCCATGGCCAGGTTGAACATGCCCATGAGAAAACTTTCCCGCTCGGATTCCGAGGCGGTCACCGGTCTTCGACGGCACGGTTTGCCGCTCAGAACCGATTCGCTCATCCGATTCCACGAGTCCATCAGGTGGTGATAGTGCATGATGATGAACCCCGTGTAATCCGGCGAGGTCTTCACCAGGTATGTCAGGGAGAAATCCGTATTGGCGTAAAGCCCCATTTTCTTGGTGAGAAGGTCCATGGCGCACAGCGCGTTGAGCAGCGTTTCAACGCCGTGCGTGTTTCCGCCGATCCGTTGGGCCGCCGCTTCGGCATCTATCTTTTCGTTGCCGATGACCGTGAAGATCTCGAGTTTCACGCCGGTATGCAAGGCGCAGGTTTTCCAGTAGCTGTTGGCGACTTCGAGAAGGGTGTGTTTGGTCCAGGGGGATGCGTTCATCGTAACGGCTCCGCTAAGGATGGGGTCTGTTATGTTTTCTTTTCATGGGCTTCATCAGAAATTGATGAATTCGTCAACAGTCGTTGATAGACGGCGCCGTCAAACATGGAGCTTTTCCGATTTCAGCGCATAGGCCACGGCGATGCCGACCAGGAAGCCTGCGGCCAGATTCGAGGCCAGCGTGATGCCCACCACGAGGATCGGTACGAACATCTCCTTGCGCGTTTTCATGTCCAGGAGGGTCAGGCTCAACTGCGCACCGGCGAAAATCAGCAGGATCCCGAGGGCGGCCATGGGCAGCAGGTAGATGACGCCCATGAGATGTTCGCCCAGGAGCAGTGCCAGGAGGATAAAAATGGCGCCGATGATCAGGTTGGACCCACCGGTGCGGGCGCCGAAGCGATAGCGGGACGCCAGGCCGCCGGCACCATGGCACATGGGCATGCCGCCCAGGAAAAAGCTCATCAGATTGGCCAGGGCCATACTGATGCAAAGGGCCCGGTAGGTCACCCGCTTGCCATCCTGGGGGAAGTACTGGATCGACAGGTCGGCATTGGCCATGACGGCATTGCCGAGGGTCATGGGGATCTGCGGCAAGACCAGCACCAGCAGGGCGAAGGTGAAATCCCCGGCCGAAGGAAACCCGTGGGGCAGCAGATCCGGCAGAAAGAGACCCGGACGGATATGTTGCAGGCCTTCGCCCGTTCCCAGGAATATGCCGGTCAACAGCCCCACACCCACGACGACGATGGCCGCCGGCAATCGCTTGTTTTCCAGCAGCAAAAGGGTGAGCACCCCCAGTATACCGCCGATCAGCAAGCCCAAAGGGATCGGCCCCAGGCTCTGGATGCTCAGGTAGGGTTCCGCAGCGTCCCGCAAGGCTTGAAATGTCGAGGTGCCCAGCGTCAGCTTCACGCCCTGGGTGACCAGGAGAACACCGGTGGATAGCTGGACCCCACGGATGACCGGTCTGGGGATATATTTGCCGATCACCGTGATGATGCCGGTCCCGCCGATCACCAGCAGAAACAGAAAGATCCACAAGCTCGACGCCTGAATCTGGCTGGCCGTAATACCGGTGGCGATGGCATAGGCGCCGATCACCTTCATGGGTTCCACGGGGCTGGTGACCCTGAAATAGAGCCCGGCAAATACGTAATAGAGCCCGACGCCCAGGAACAACCCCAATGGATTCAGGCCGTTAATCAAAATCATGCCGATCGCCAAAGGCAAAATGGTCCCCAGATCGCCCAGGCTGCCCGCCAGCTCCATGCGATTGAAACGATACGCCGAAACGATGCCGGCGTGGTGAGCGTTTATTTCGTTTGTATCCATCTCTCTTTCTCCTGGCCGTTCCCCTGAACCGGCACCGTCCGCCAGCTTACGAATAGCGGACCCAGCCTTGACATGTAATCACGATTAATATATTTATCGTGATAGTACGGACGCGCCCAAAAAATGTCAAGCCCATTGTCTGTGTGGAGCGGCACAGCATGCTCCAGGGACAACCATCGCATCGTCGAGGACCCATGAAAAAATCGAACCAGACAACTGACAGCCAATCCCCCCGGCCGCCTTCGGATCGGGAACGAACATACCATGGGCGCATCTTCTCCACGCCGAAAAAAGACAAATACCTCGATTCGGTCCAACTCAACCAGTTGGAGCAAGCCTTCCGGGAGTGGACCGAGGCGGCCACGCGTCCCGACGTGCGGGCCTCGCGGCGCCGCATCTTGCTCATTTTCCTGATCATCCGCTACGCCGGCGCAAAGCTCCATGAGGTGGTGAATCTCGACCCGGGCCGGGATTTCGACTTCGTCGAGGGATTTGTCATCCTGGGCCGCGCCAGGGGAAAATCCAGCCACCGGCGCAAGGTCCAGTTGCCTGAAAAACTCTGCCACGACATCCGATCGTTGATCACCGAGCCATCGTTGAAAAAAGAAAAACAGGAGCTGTTCCAAGCGGATCCCGGCTTTGTCCGCCGCAAGTTTTATGAGCGCGCAGCGGCCTGCGGCATCCCCAAGCAGCTCGGTGCGCCGGAGGTTCTACGCAAATCGCGGGCCGTGGAGCTGATGCAGAGCAACCTCCCCCTGCCCGCGGTCCAGATGCTGTTGGGGCATTCGACGCCCAACCTGACCTCCTCCTTTGTCTCCTTTTCCGAAGAGGAGATCCAGCAGGTGACCCGTCTCATCGTGGAAAAGGAGTTCTCCCGCAAGACCAGCGCCCGCAATTCGTTTTTCGGCAGCATTCGAACCATCGAGCGGGGCGACATTCAAACCCGCGTGGAGATTGTGACCCTGGGCGGGCACGTGGTCACCACGGTGATCACCAACGACAGCGTGCAGCGCCTGGGTCTGAAACCGGGCAAGACCATTGCGGCCGAGGTCAAGGCCCCCTGGGTGATCTTGTCGAAAAACGGCCACGGCCTCGAGTGCAGCGCGGACAACCGGTTCAAGGGGACGGTTGACAAGATCACCCAAGGCGCCATCAACACCGAATATGTGGTGCGGATTGCCGACGGAACCGAGGTGTGTGCCATGGTGACCAGTGACAGCAGTCGGCGGCTGGGCCTGGCCGAGGGAGACGAGACGTGGGTCCTCTTCAGCAGCTATTCGGTCGTCCTCATGTCGGCATGAATGAAACAGATAGGAGAATGCCATGACCTTCCAACTTCCCGCCTATCAACCCCCGGATTTTACGCAACCGCCGTTTGTGGACGCCCCGCCGGTAACATTCAAACGGGTTGCAAAAGCCGGCGTAGCGCCGGACGATTATCACGCCACCTCGATCCACCCGGAGTATTTCCAGGTGGAAAAAGGCCGATGGTCGCTCCTGGAACAGTCCCGGATGGACGGCGTGGTGGTGCAACGAGACGACGGATCGCTGGTCGTCAGGGAGTTTCGGAAACTCGCACGCGGTGACCGGGTGGCCTGCGGCCGGCGGGAAAACGGCGAGGACGGCATCTTGGTGCATGCCGAACCGTTTGAATCCCAGGACGGCGCGTTTCAGAAATTTGCCTTCCGCACCCGGACGACCCGCGAGACCTCTTTTTCCATTGACTACGACGAACTCTACGATCTCCTGGAGTTCGAACGGCGCAACGGCTTCATCGTCTGGGCCCTCGGACCGGCGGTGGTCTTCGAC
>DHGT01000114.1 GCA_002402905.1 Desulfatitalea sp. UBA4791
CCGGTCTTTGATTTTGCACAGTTTCACAACGAACTCCCGGTAACCGGTATCGTCGCGGGAATAGGGGCGCGTCATTTCCGGGGGAACGTCGGGGTTGTGCAGGCAGGCCCCCAATTCACCGGCAAACAGATAGGCCCGGGCCACTCCCACGGCACCAATGGCGTCGAGTTTGTCCGCGTCGAACAGCACCCGGGCCTCTATCGATTCGGGTGGATAGTCGCTCCTGAAACGATGGGCCCGCACACAATGGACGATGTTGGCCTTGCCGGCCTCGGTGATGGTCAAGGGGGCCAAAATATCTCGGGCCATCTCGGCGCCCTTGATGGCATGGCAGACGCCCCCATTGGCCGCATCCTGGGTTGCCCGCCCGATATCATGCAGATAGGCGGCGCATTCGAGCACCTCCATGTCGGCGCCTTCTTTGGGCCCGATGTGCAGACAGAGACGATGGACCCTCAAGGTGTGCTCCCAGTCGTGACTTCCCCGGGCATCGGAGAACAGATGTTGTGCGGCCTGGCGCACCGCCAGGCGTGGATCGATGGGCGTGGTGGGGTTCGGATCGATCCCTGCGCGTCGCGCCTCGTTTTTTATGTTCGACCGGGACGATTTTAACAATTTGTTATCTTTGCCTATTTTTATTTTCAGGGTTGTCGGCCGCTCATCGGCGGGTCGTTCCCTGAAATAGTGCAGGCCGGGGCTCGTTGTCAAATTTAAAACAGGCAAAACACAGTGCTGCGAAATTTTGTTGCTCCACTTTTCACCACATTGTAAATGGGGGTTTAAATCGAATGAATTATTATATAAATTTAAAATCCCACATCACTTTTCGCTTGACTTGATCTTCATGTTGTATTTAAGGTGGACCAAAGTGGATAATAATGGTGAATAATGTTCCGAGGCAGTTCCTCACATACCCTTGACGACAAGGGACGCTTCAGTATCCCGGCCCGATTCAAGGAAAATATTCGTGCCAACGGGAGCGATGCGCTGATGATCAGCTCGCTGGACGGCTGTTTGGTGGCCTATCCACTCGAAGAGTGGTTCAAAATAGAGGACCACATTCTCTCGTTGGCCGAAAAGAGCGAGAGCATGCGACGATTTCGTAGATTGTTCGTGGGCGGCGCACACGAATGCCCGTGCGACAAGCAGGGCAGGGTGCTGATTCCACCGAATTTACGTGCCAAGGCGGCACTGGAAAAGGAGATCATGCTGGTCGGCGTGCTGAATCATTTCGAGATCTGGTCTCAGGATAAGTATGCCGAGGAAGTCGAGAAGATGGAAATCGACCTGCAACAGGCGGAGGTGCGTAACGAGATCGCCAAGTTAAGGCTATAATAATGGCTTTTCAGCATGTGAGCGCCATGATGCACGAGGTGATGGAATGTTTGGCCTGCCGGGCTGGCGGGACTTACGTCGATTGCACCTTGGGTGGATCCGGGCATGCGAAAGCGATTTGTGAAAAGATCGGCTCCGACGGGAGGCTGATCGGTATCGATCAGGACCGTGATGCGATTGCCAACGCCAAAACAATTTTAGCTCCTTTTGTCGCCAACATCAATTTTTTCCACGGCAATTTTACCGGGTTGCCTGAATACCTGGCCCAATTGGGCATAGCGGCCGTGGATGGCATTCTTCTGGATCTTGGTCTATCCCAACATCAACTCGAGGCGAGCGGCCGCGGGTTTTCGTTCCAAAAAGACGAGCCGCTCGATATGCGCATGGACGAGCGGAGGGACAAACGTGCCGAGGATCTGGTCAATCGGCTTTCAGAGGCCGAATTGACGCATATATTCCAACGCTTGGGAGAGGAGCGCTGGTCCAAGCGCATTGCGCGGGCCATCGTTGCCACGCGTGGTCGCGATCCGATTCGCACCACCGGCCAACTGGTCGAGCTGGTGCGCCAGGCGGTTCCCGCCCGCGCCGCCGCAGCGCAGAAGATCCACCCGGCCACCCGCATCTTCATGGCCTTGCGCATTGCCGTGAACGAAGAGTTGGCCTGTCTCGATCGATTTCTCGATGCATCGGTCGATTTGCTGCGACCCAACGGCCGGATGTGCATCCTTTCGTTTCACAGCCTGGAGGATCGCATGGTCAAGCAGCGCTTCCGGCAATGGGCCGATCCGTGCACCTGTCCCCCGGATCTGCCGCGGTGTGTTTGCGGGGCCCGGCCTAAGGTGCGATTGATCACCAAAAAGGTGGTGCGTCCGTCCCAGGAGGAGATATCGCGGAACCCCATGGCCCGCAGCACGCGCTTGCGTTGCGCGGAACGGATCGGTTGAGGGCGAGAAGGTAGGATATGACAACAAAACCCCCCCAAACCGAAAAGCGGATGAAAAGCCGTACCGGCGTGATCGGGATGGCGATGCTGACCATTTTTTTGGGAGAGCTGCTGCTTTACACATGGTGCCGCGTGGAGTGCGTGCAGACCGGATATGTCATCACCACTGAGCGTCGGAAACAAAAGGAGCTGCAGCTGCTGCAAAACAGTTTGAAGATCGAACTGGCCCATTTAAAAGCACCGGAACACGTTTCGCGCGTTGCACGTGAACGGCTGGCCCTGGCCGTTCCGGAGCCCGGACAGATCGTCGTGGTGCCCTTACATGAAGATTAAGAAGCCCAAAAATTTCCGAGCGGCGCTGGTTTGCACGCTTTTCATGCTCTGGTTGACCGTTATTGGCGCCAGGTCGGCCTATTTGCAGATTCACAAAGGGAGTTGGCTTTCGGACAAGGCGGCCGGGCAGTACGAGCGTGAGTTGACCCTTAGGGGAAAACGCGGTGCCATTTATGATCGTCGCCACGAGGCCATGGCGGTGAGCATCGAAACCACGTCGGTGGCGGTGAACCCCACCTTGCTGGCCAACAGAGAGCAGGCGGCGGTCAAGTTGGCCAAGGCGCTGCATCTGAAATCCAGTGCGGTGCGCAAACAGTTGGCCGGCAAACGCTCCTTCGCCTGGATCAAGCGCCAGGCCACACCCAAGGAGGTCGCGGCAGTCAAGAAGCTGGGGTTGCCGGGCATCGCCTTGTTGCCGGAACACAGCCGTTTTTATCCCAATACCACGCTGGCGGCCCAGGTTATTGGTTTCACGGGCATCGACGGTCAAGGGCTGGAGGGCCTCGAATTCTACTATAATGAAGATCTCAAGGGCGAAGCCAACACCGTTAAAATTTTGAAGGACGCCCTGGGGCGAGGGTTCGACGCCGATCAATGGGCCGCAGTGCAACAAGCCGGTCAAAATTTGATTTTGACCATCGATCGCCAGGTGCAATTCATCGCCGAAAGCGCGCTTGCCGAAGCCGTGACCCGATCCAAGGCCCGGTCGGGGATCGCTTTGGTGATGGAGACCCAGACCGGGGCCATGCTGGCCATTGCCCATTATCCTTTTTTCAACCCCAATGCCTTTGGCCGTTCCGATCGCAAGACATGGCGGAACCGGGCGATCACCGATCCCTTCGAGCCGGGTTCGACCATGAAGATCTTCAGCGCCGCGGCGTCCCTCGAAAGCGGCCAGAGCGGCCCCGGTTCCATTTTTTACTGCGAAAACGGCGCCTATTTGATGGGGGGACACACGCTGCATGACACCAAGCCTCACGGCTGGCTTTCTTTGCAGCAAATCGTAAAATTTTCCAGCAACATCGGGACCGTCAAGGTGGCCGAGCAGCTCGGCGCCCGCCGGCTGCACGAATCGTTGCATGGATTTGGTTTCGGACAGCGCACCGGGATCGATTTCCCGGGGGAATCATCGGGCAGTCTGTCCAATTACAAACGCTGGACTACGGTGGATACCGGCGCCATATCCTTTGGCCAGGGCGTTTCGGTCACGGCCATGCAGCTCATCGCCTCGGCGGGCGCATTGGCCAACGATGGGTTGATGATGCAGCCCCATGTGGTCCAGGCCGTTACCGATGCCAACGGCCGACCGGTGCGCACCGTGACACCCAAGGCTGTGCGCCAGGTGGTTTCGGCTCAGACCGCCCTGACCGTGCGACGCATCATGCGCAGCGTGATTACCGAGGGCGGTACGGGGGTCAAGGCCGCGGTGGCCGGCTACGAAGTGTGCGGGAAAACCGGTACGGCGCAGAAGATCGATTCCCAGGGGAAATATTCCCGAGAGCTCTACACGGCGTCGTTCATCGGGTTCGCCCCTACTCAGCGACCGATGATCGCGGTTCTCGTGGTCGTGGACGAACCCAAGGAAGATGTCCACGGTGGATCGGTCGCTGCTCCGGCATTTGCGCGGATCGTCAAGGAGACCATGGGCTATCTGAACGTGGCGCCCTCGCCCGATTGGGAGAAGTTGAGGGTTTCCAGGGATGTCAAGGTGAGCGGGTGAAATTGGCGCGTCTCATACATGCAGTGGAGGTCGACGGCGGCGGTATAGATTTGACCGCCGGCGAGGCGGCAGTGCTGTCCGTCCACGGCGAGCGGCCGGTGAGCGGTCTTTTTTATCGCGCGCAAGAGGTACAACCGGGTGGGGTGTTTATCGCGATTAAGGGTTTTTCGGCCGACGGCCATCGCTATATCGACGAGGCCGTTGAGCGCGGTGCCGAGGCCATATTTTGCGAGCGTGTCATACCGGGGCGGGAAGGCGAGAGCATACCGGTCCTCGACGGCCGCAAGGCCATGGCGGCCATGGCCGCAGAATTTTACGGCCACCCGTCGCGACGGATGACGGTGATCGGCATCACCGGCACCAGCGGCAAGACCACCACCAGCTACCTGATCGAGAGCATCCTCAAGACGGCCGGCATGGCCGTAGGGGTCATCGGTACGATCAACTACCGGTTCGACGGCCATAGCTTCGACAACCCGGTCACCACGCCTGAATCCTTGGACCTGCAACGCATTCTGGCGCAGATGGCCGACGCGGGCACCACTCATGTGGTCATGGAGGTCTCCTCCCACGCCTTGGATCTCCAACGGATTCACGCCTGCGATGTGGATGTGGCCGTTTTCACCAATCTGTCCCAGGACCATCTCGACTTTCACCATACCATGGCGGCCTACTGGGACAGCAAACGCAAGCTGTTTACCCAATTTTTGCCGGCTTCCCGGGGCAAATGCGACGTGCGGGCCGTCATCAACGTCGACGACCCAAAAGGCGCAGAACTGGCGGCCGGCTTGGAGATGGCGCACCTGACCACCGGCCGGGGCGACAAGGCCGACATCCGGGTCGAATCGTCCCGGGCCGATCTGACGGGCCTGTCCGCCGTGGTTGGCACCCCCAGGGGGACGCTTTCCATCCGATCGGCCTTGGTAGGCCGCCATAACCTGGAAAACATTCTCAATGCCGCAGGCACCGCCCTGGCGCTGGGAGTCGAACTGGAAGCGATCCGACTCGGTGTGGCATCCCTGGACCATGTGCCGGGCCGGCTGGAGCGGGTGGTCGATCCGGCCGGACAGCGGTTCGTCTATATCGATTATGCACACAAGCCCGACGCCCTGGAAAAAGCCCTCCAATCGCTGCGGGCGGTTTGTCACGGGCGGATGATCTGTGTGTTTGGATGCGGCGGGGATCGCGACCGCGCCAAGCGCCCGCTCATGGGCACCATAGCGGCCAGTCTGAGCGATTTGACGGTGGTGACGTCGGACAACCCGCGCAGCGAGCCGCCCCTGCAGATCATCGATCAGATCGTGGCGGGTGTGCGCCAGGCGTGCGATCACGCCTGTTCGCCCGTTGGCCTGGCGGGTGGGTTTGACCGCAGGGGATACGTGGTCGAACCGGATCGTCGCAAGGCCATCGTGCTCGGCATCGCGGCCGCCCGAACCGGAGATACGGTCTTGATCGCCGGGAAAGGGCATGAACCTTATCAGATCGTGGGCGGGCGGCGATTGTCCTTCGATGATCGCATAGAGGCCCGAAAAGCCTTGGAAGCTTTATCTGCCGAATCGCCGGCAGCATGAAGGAGCGCCATGCAGTGGACCGTTGAGCACATCTTGAAAGCCACCGGGGGACAGCTGCGTTATGGCCCTTCGGGTTCGTGCTTCCATGGCGTGACCATCGATTCGCGGTCTGCCCATGCCGGTCAGCTTTTCGTCGCCATTCGCGGTGAGCGCCATGACGGGCACACCTTCATCGACCAGGTGATCGACAAGGGCGTTCGGGGGGTGGTCGTGCAGGCCGGGACGTCGGTGGCGCTGGCCCACGGTCGGTGGCAAACCCAGGAGGTCACCTGCATCGAAGTGCCGGATACGATCGGCGCCCTGGGCGCCCTGGCCGCATATCAGCGCGGCCGTTCGGCCATTCCGGTGGTGGCCATCACCGGCTCCAACGGCAAGACCTCGACGCGCCAAATGACCGCCCTGGTCGTCGGTCAACGGTACCGTATGCTGACCACCCAGGGCAATTTCAACAATGAAATCGGTCTGCCCCTGACCCTGTTCCAATTGTCGTCGGACCACGAGGCAGCGGTTCTGGAATTGGGAATGAACCACCCGGGCGAAATGTCCCGGTTGGGCGCGATTTGCCGGCCGACCATCGCGGTGATTACCAATGTGGGGCCGGCCCACCTGGAATTCTTGGGTTCCCTGGAGGGTGTCGCGCGGGCCAAGGGGGAATTGATCGCCCATGTCGACGTCCGGGGAACGGTCATTTTGAATCGGGACGATGCCCATGTGACCGCATTGGCCGCCGGGGCCAATCGGAAGGTGGTCTTTTTCGGCATTGATCCGGAGGCCCAAGTCCGGGCCCGGGACATCCGGCTGGCCGACCGGGGCATCACCTTCGAGCTGGTATTGCCCGATGAGACCCTCATGATCCATCTGGGCACCCCCGGACGTTTCATGGTCGCCAATGCGTTGGCTGCAGCAGCCGTCGGCCATGTCCTGGCGCTGACGGCGGCCGAGATCAAGAATGGCCTGGAGGCCTTCGTACCGACTCGGGGGCGACTGCAGGTGCTGGAGACGGCGCGGGGCATTCACGTCATCGACGACACCTACAATGCCAACCCGGAATCCATGGCGGCGGCCTTCGATACGTTGCGCGCACTGCGTCAAGGAGGCGCCGGCATCATCGTGGTGGGCGACATGCTCGAATTGGGTGAACATGCCGAGCGCCTGCACCGCGAGATGGGCGCGCGGGCGGCCCGATCGGGTGCATCCAGATTATATGTCTGCGGCCATTTTGCCGAAGCCGTGCGCCAAGGCGCCCAAGGCCAAGGCATGGCGCCCGATGCCGTCTTCATCGGGGAAAAGAGTGAAATTACCGCCGATTTGATCGATCGTCTGGCGGCCGGCGACTGGGTTCTGGTGAAGGGTTCCCGCGGCATGGCCATGGAGAGCGTGGTCGAGGCCCTTCGGTCATGGGGCGACGAGCCGACGCCGCTTTGAATCACAATTAAAGGGTACGGATGGGGAAATCCAGTACCGAACAGGACGAAGCACATTGCTTGCGGATAAACCCCGAAAAGAGGCCTGAATGCTCTATCACCTGCTCTATCCACTGCACACGACCATCTCGGCCTTCAATGTGTTCCGCTATATCACCTTCCGGAGCATATACGCCATCCTGACGGCCTTTTTGATCTGTTTTCTGTTGGGCCCCTGGGTGATTCGCAGGCTGAGTTATCTGCAGGTGGGACAATATATCCGCGAAGACGGCCCCCAGAGCCATCTTCAGAAGGCGGGAACGCCCACCATGGGCGGGGTGTTGATCATTATCGCCGTAGCCGGGGCCACCCTGCTCTGGGCCGACCTGACCAATTTTTTCATCTGGATCGTCTTGCTGGTGCTGATCGGCTTCGGATTGATCGGTTTCGTCGACGACTACCTCATGCAGGTGAAAAAGCGCAGCAAGGGATTGAGCGGGCGCGGCAAACTGATCCTGCAGACCGTTCTGGCACTGTTCACCGGGATGCTGCTCGTCCTGCACCCAGGCTTCGATACCCATGTGACCATGCCTTTTTTCAAGAACGTCTCTCCTGAGCTGGGGTGGTGGTATGCCGTTTTTGCCGCCTTCGTCGTCGTGGGCGCGTCCAACGCCGTCAATTTGACCGATGGCCTGGACGGTCTGGCCATCGGACCGGTGACGGTCGCGGCCGTGGCGTACATGATTTTCGCCTATGTGGCCGGTCACATCAAAATCGCCGAGTACCTGCAGATCCATTTCGTTTCCGGCTGCGGCGAGGTGACCGTATTCTGTGGGGCGCTCATCGGGGCCGGTTTGGGGTTTCTCTGGTTCAATGCCTATCCGGCCCAGGTCTTTATGGGGGACGTGGGGTCCTTGTCATTGGGCGGGAGCCTGGGGGTGGTGGCATTGATTACCAAACAGGAAATTGTCCTGGCCCTGGTGGGGGGGCTGTTCGTCATCGAGGCCCTGTCGGTGATTTNNGCGCATCTTCCGCATGGCGCCCCTGCATCACCATTTTGAATTGAAAGGATGGCCCGAGCCCAAGGTCATCGTCCGGTTTTGGATCATCGCCATTGCCCTGGCGTTGTTGAGCATGAGCACCCTTAAATTGCGGTAGGTCGTATGCAGCTAATGGGTAAAAAAACAGTCGTGGTGGGGTTGGCGCGTTCGGGATTGGCTGTCGCGCGTTTCCTGGCCGCCCGCGGCGCCCGGGTCACCGTGACGGACCGGGCCGGTGAGCAGCAGCTGGGTGTCTTTGCCGAGGAGGCTCGTCGGTTGCCGGTGGATCTGGAGCTGGGAGGCCATCGCACGGCTACCTTCGAGGCGGCCGATTTGATCGTGATCAGTCCCGGGGTGCCCCACACCATCGAACCCCTGAACAGGGCCAGGCAAAAGGGTGTTCCGGTCATCGGCGAAATCGAGCTGGCCGCGCGCTTCATTCGCAAGCCGATACTGGCGGTGAGCGGCACCAACGGCAAGACCACCACCACCGAACTGTTGGGCGGCATGCTGGCCGCAGGCGGCAGGCGGTTGTACGTGGGCGGCAACATTGGCCGTCCGTTGATCGATATCGCCGGCCGCGACAACGAACTCGACGCGGTGGTGGCCGAAATCAGCAGCTTCCAGCTCGACACCATTCTGACATTCAGACCGCACGTGGCGGTCCTGCTCAACATCACCCCGGACCATCTGGACCGCTACGACTCCATGGGGGCCTATGCCGCCTCCAAGGGGCGACTTTTCATGAATCAGGAGAGCGGAGATTTTGCCGTCTGCAACGGCGGAGACGATCTGGTTCAGGGCCAATGCGGGTCGGTGAAAAGCCGCCTGCTCAACTTTTACAGCCGGCCGTGCCTTTGCGGCGGGCCGGGCCAGGGGGCGATCATCACCCCCCGTCAGATCGCCGTGGTGATCCCGGAGATGGTCGATGGTCGCATCGAGTTGGGGCGCACCACCTTGATCGGACCGCACAACCGGGAGAATATCGCGGCCGCATGCCTGGCCGCATTGGCGGCGGGGGTCGATCTGCAGGCGGTGCAGAAGGCCGTGGACGAGTTCCAGGCCCTGCCCCATCGTCTGGAGCCGGTGGGGGAGGTCAACGGCGTGGCATTCATCAACGACTCCAAGGCGACCAATGTGGATGCGGTGATCCGCGCCCTGGAGTGCTTCAAGAATCCGGTGATCCTGATCCTGGGTGGACGCAACAAGGGGTATGATTTTTCAGCGCTGTATGCCCATGTCCAGGCCAGGGTGAAACGCCTGATCGCCATCGGCGAATGCCGCGATGAGGTATTGGAAGCGCTGCAGGCGGCGCCGCCGCAGGGCTGCGAGACGGCCGCTGACATGGCCGATGCGGTGCGCCGCGCCTATGCCGCGGCCGATCCCGGCGATACGGTTCTACTGTCGCCGGCCTGTGCCAGCTTCGACATGTTTGCCAATTATGCCGAGCGGGGAGACGTGTTTCGGCGGTCTGTGGGAGCGTTGGCATGACCAGAACCCAAACCGACGCCGTGCCTCAAACGACTTACGACGTACGCCTTCTGTTCGCCGTCCTGTTTCTGGTGGGCATCGGCATCGTCATGGTCTACAGCGCCAGTTCGGCCGTGGCCTTGGAGAAGTTCGGCAGCGGGGCCTATTTTTTAAAACGCCAGGCGGCCTACTCGCTGATCGGCATCGTCGCGCTGGTCGTGTTCAGCCATGTCCCGTTCCGGATTTACCGTTCCATGGCCTATCCGCTGTTGGCCCTGGCCCTGCTGTCGTTGAGCCTGGTGCAGGTCCCCGGGTTGGGGTTGTCGGCAGGCGGGGCGTTGCGTTGGATGCGGATCGGTCCGGTCACCTTTCAGCCGGTCGAGGCGGCGCGCCTGGCCTTGATCGTCTACCTGGCTTACTCCCTGAGCAAAAAGCAGCCGTTGCTCAAGGATGTATGGGTGGGATTCGTGCCGCATCTGCTGATCCTGCTCTTGCTGAGCATCCCATTGATGATTCAGCCCGATTTCGGCTCGGTGGTCATTTTCGGCCTCATCGCGTGGCTGATGATGTTCGTGGGCGGGGTGCCGCTGCGGCATCTGCTCTCCGCCTCGTTGTTGGTGCTGCCGCTGGCGTACCTCCTGATGACCAATGCCGCATACCGCATCAAACGGTTGGTCAGCTTCCTCGATCCCTGGCAATATCCCGCGGACGAAGGTTATCAGATCATCCATTCGCTGATGGCCTTCGGTACAGGCGGATTCTGGGGGGCCGGCATCGGCAAGGGCTATCAAAAACTCTTTTATCTGCCCGAACCGCACACCGATTTTATTTTTGCCGTCATCGGAGAGGAGTTGGGATTTCTGGGCGTCCTTTTCATCCTTGGGCTGTACGGACTGGTCCTGTGGCGCAGCGTTCATATCGCGTGTCGCTGCGAAGATGATTTCGGCATGCTCATGGCCACGGGCATCGCGTTCGCCCTGGCCGTGCAGGTATCGATTAACATGGGCGTTTGCCTGGGGCTCTTGCCGACCAAAGGGCTGACACTTCCGTTTTTGAGTTACGGCGGAAGCTCGTTGCTGCTCAACATGGTCGGGATCGGCATCCTGATGAACATCGGATCGCATCATGCCAAGCGTGTTTGAACCTTACGGATCGGCTCAAAGTTTCCGCATGATCGTCGCCGGCGGCGGCACGGGCGGGCATCTGTTTCCCGGCATCGCCATCGCACAGGCGTTTCTTGCCCGTCACAGCAAGAATCAGGTGTTGTTCGTCAATGCCGGTCGTCCGCTGGAAGTGGAGGTCCTCTCCCGCTTGGGTTGGCCGCACGAGGTGATCCGGGTGGAAGGTCTGAAGGGCCGTGGGCTTTGGAACCAGTTCCGGTCTCTGATCAAGATGCCCAAAGCGGTCCTGCAATCGCGCCGTCTGGTCAAATCCTTCGATCCTCACGTCGTGCTGGGCGTGGGGGGGTATTCGGCGGGTCCGGTGGTGCTGGCGGCGTGGCTCAGCGGCGTGGCCACCGTGCTCCACGAGCAGAACCAGTTGCCGGGTATGACCAATCGTCTGCTGCGGCGAATCGTGAAGCGTATCTATCTGACCTTTCCCGACGAGGCGAGGCGGTTCGATGCGACCAAGACCCTTGTCACCGGCAATCCGGTGAGGGATGAGATCCTGGTGTTGGGGGAGATGCCCAAACCGCAGCACGAAGAGCGTTTCACGGTGTTGGTGCTGGGCGGCAGTCAGGGCGCACGGGCCATCAACCAGGCCATGGTGGCGGCGTTGCCCTACCTGGCAAAACGGCCGCAGCTGGTGGTGGTCCACCAGACCGGTCGCGAAGAGGAAGCCGTCGTGGTAGAGGCCTATGACCGCGCGGGGATACGGGCCAGGGTGCAGGCTTTTTTTAACGATGTGGCCGAGCAGTACCAGCAGGCGGACCTGATCATCTGCCGCGCCGGGGCCACCACCGTCGCCGAGATCACGGCCGTGGGCCGCGCCGCCATCTTCGTGCCCTATCCGTTTGCGGCCGACGACCACCAGACGTGCAATGCACGCGCCCTGGTCGACGCCGGTGCCGCTGAAATGGTGCCTGAATCCCAACTCGAGGGAGAGGGCCTGGCGGAAAAAATTCTCGATCTGATGGATCACCGTTCGCGGTTGTCGGAGATGGCGGCCAAGGCGCTTTCGCTGGGGCGCCCGGACGCCACCCTGACAATCATCGGTGACATCTACAAATTGATCGGTGGATAGGCGGTTCCATACCGCAAGGGGATGAGGCACAGGCGGAAAACATGTATCGAAAAAAATATCATATTCACTTCGTAGGCATCGGCGGCATCGGCATGAGCGGCATTGCCGAACTGCTGTTGAACCTGCATTACGAGGTGTCCGGATCAGACCTGAAATCATCGGATATCACTGAACGCCTGACCCGCCTGGGCGCCAGAATATACGAAGGTCACGAGGCCGACCAAATTGCCGGCGCCGATGTGGTGGTCGTCTCGTCGGCCATCGATCCATCCAATCCGGAGGTGAGCGCCGCCATCCAGCATTCGGTGCCGGTGATTCCGAGGGCCGAAATGCTGGCCGAGTTGATGCGCCTCAAATACAGCATCGCGGTGGCCGGCGCCCATGGCAAAACATCCACCACATCGTTGGTGGCCTCCATACTGGCCGCCGGCGGGCTCGATCCCACCGTGGTGATCGGTGGAAAGCTCAAAGGGATCGGCTCCAACGCCGTTCTGGGCAAGGGCGACTACATCGTCGCCGAGGCCGATGAGAGCGACGGCTCTTTCTTGAAGTATTCGCCGGCCATCGCCGTGGTGACCAATATCGATCGGGAGCACCTCGACTTTTACAAGGACCTGGAGGACATCAAGCGGGTGTTTCTCAATTTTATCGATCGAATCCCCTTTTATGGTCTGGCGGTGTTGTGCCTGGACAACGAGGCGGTTCAGGATCTCATTCCCCACATCCGTAAACGCTATGTCACTTACGGCACCAATGCTCAGGCCGATTTGCAGGCGCGCGACGTGGTGTGCCGGGGGCTGGCCAGCCAGTTCGAGGTCGTTTTCCAAGGCAGCCCGTTGGGCCGGATTGCCCTGAGTCTGGCCGGTATGCACAACGTGCATAATGCCCTGGCCGCCATTGCCGTCGGGTTGGAGCTGGGCATCGAATTCGGCCGGATCAAGAAGGCACTGGGAAAGGTGGAGGGCGTCCAGCGCCGAATGGAGATCAAGGGGGAGATCGGGGGCATCACGGTGGTGGATGATTACGGCCACCATCCCACCGAAATTAAAACCACCCTCGAAGCCATGGAGCTGGGCTGGCCGGGACGGCGCAAGGTGGTTGTTTTCCAGCCGCACAGGTTCAGCCGGACCCGGGCGTTGTACGATGATTTTGCCCGCAGCTTTTACCGTTCGGAGGTGCTCATGGTGCTTCCCATTTACGCGGCCAGCGAGCGGCCCATCGAGGGAATCGACAGTCGCGGCCTGTGCGAGAGCATCCGGGCCCACGGACACAAGGACGTGCGCTTTGCCGAGGGCCTGGAAGAAGCGGTTTCTGACTTGGCCCAATGGGTCACGGCCGGCGACGTGGTGCTCACGCTGGGAGCCGGCAACGTGTATCAGGTCGGCGAGAGGTTGTTGGAGCGGTTGAAGACGACCGGCGCGCCGAAAAAAGAGACCGGGAAGATAGAAGAGTAATGCGGTCAATGGGCAGGAATTTTCGATCGTCGGAAGGCAAGGGAGCGAAGGATTTTTTGACGACATGATGCAAGGGATGGTCACGGTGCTGGGCAATTCCAAAAACCGCAAGACGAGAAAGAACCGACGCAAGAAAGACCTGGGCCAACTGCGGCGACGCTGGATGGCGCGGATGCTCACCGGTGTGAAGCTGTGCGGTATCATCGCTGGTCTGTTGATGGCTTCCGCCGGGTTCATGTATGTCTATGCGGCCGTCACCTGCTCCGATTACTTCCGGACCGAAAAGATCCGCATCGGCGGCAACCAGAGACTTTCCAAAGAGCAGGTCCTGACCCAGGCCGGAATCGATATCGGAAACAATCTGCTGGCCCTCAACCTGAGCCTGGTACGCAAGCGGTTGATCGCCCATCCATGGGTCGCCGATGCCCGGGTCGCAAGAGAGATTCCGGAAACGATCACCATTCGGCTGGTCGAGCATGAGGCGTTGGCGCAGATCGATCTGGGCCGCCGGTTCTTGATCAATACGGAAGGAAAGATTTTCAAAGAGGTTCAGGACGCCGAAGCCGCGGGATTGCCCCTTATCCAGGGTATCGAATATGGGGACATCAGCCTCGGCGAAGACGCACTCAACCCTCCGATGGCGGCGGTGGTCGATGTGCTGCAATCCTGCCGTAAACCGGCGAGCGTTATCCCTTACACCGAGATTCAGGGATTGCGGTTGGATAAGGAGATGGGCATCACGATCGTGCTCAAGGACGAAGAGCGGATGATCCAGTTGGGTTTTGGCGACATCGACACCAAACTGGAGCGATTCAAGCGGTTACGGCCGGTTCTGCAAGGGAGCGGCAAGTGGCGCACCTTTCAAATGGTGGACCTGAACAATCCGGATCGGGTCGTGGTGCGGCTCAACGCATCCGACGCGCAGGGAGCTTAAGGAGACTTATGGCGCAGGGGAACGAGAATATCGTCGTGGGACTGGATATCGGGACGACCAAAATTTGCTGCGTCGTCGGTGAAGTCCGGGGACCGGAAGTCAATATCATCGGAATCGGCACCCATCCTTCGGTCGGGCTGCGCAAGGGCGTTGTGGTCAACATCGAATCGACGGTGGAGTCGATCAAAAAGGCCGTCGAGGAGGCCGAGCTCATGGCCGGCTGCGAAATTTCCTCGGTCTATGCCGGCATCGCCGGAGGCCACATCACCGGTTTCAACAGCCGCGGCATCGTGGCCATCAAGGGGCCCGAGATCACGCCCCTGGATGTGGCCCGGGTGATCGACGCCGCGCGCGCCGTGGCCATTCCCATGGATCGGGAGGTGATCCACGTCCTGCCCCAGGAGTATATCGTGGACGACCAGACCGGCATCCAGAATCCAGTGGGCATGGCCGGTGTGCGCCTCGAAGCCAAAATCCATATCGTGACCGGCGCGGTGACGTCGGCCCACAACATCGTCAAGTGCGCCAACCGCGCCGGCCTGGATGTGTGCGACATCGTCCTGGAATCGCTGGCTTCGGGAGAGGCCGTTTTAACAGAGGAAGAAAAGCAGCTGGGGACCGCCCTGATCGATCTGGGCGGCGGCACCTCGGACTTGGCCATTTTTTCCGGCCAGAACATCAAGCACACCTTTGTGCTGGCCCTGGGCGGAGACAACCTGACCAACGATATCGCCATCGGCCTGCGGGCGCCGTTGGCCGAGGCGGAGAAGATAAAGAAGAAGTACGGCAGTTGCCTGTCGGAGAACATCAACACGGAAGATACCATCGAAGTGCCGGGTATGGGCGGGCGAAAAGCCCGCAAGTTGCCGCGTCAGATCCTCGGAGAGATCCTGGAACCTCGCATGGAAGAGATCTTTACCTTGCTCAAACGCGAAATCTATCGCGCGGAGATGGAACACTACGTGACGTCGGGCATGGTGGTCACCGGCGGAACGGCGCTGCTCGACGGCGTAACGGACATCGCCGAATCCGTATTGGGGTTGCCGGCACGACTCGGAAAGCCGCAGGGTATCTCGGGCCTCACCGATGTGGTGAACAATCCCATGTATGCCACGGGTGTGGGGCTTGTGATGTATGGGGCGCGGAAACAACCGGTCAAAAAATTCCGCATTCGCGACAAGAATATTTTTAACAGCATCATGCAGCGGATGAAGAAGTGGTTCAAGGAAGTGATTTGAAAGATCGTTCGAGTGTTCACCGGTCCAATTTGAAATAAAGGATTGAGGGGGAAACCTTTAACATACCAAAAGGGGGAGACTATGTTTAGCTACATCGAGCAGGAAAATTCGGCAAAAATCAAGGTGATCGGCGTTGGCGGGGCGGGCGGCAATGCCATCAACAACATGATCACCAGCAATTTGCATGGCGTAAAATTCATTGCCGCCAATACCGATGTCCAGGCCCTGGAGGTTTCCAAGGCTGAAATCAAGATCCAACTGGGAGAGAAACTGACGGAAGGACTGGGTGCAGGGGCCAATCCGCAGATCGGCAGGGATGCCGCCCTGGAAAGCGGCGAGGCGGTGAAGGCCTCGCTGACCGACAGCCACATGGTGTTTATCACCGCCGGTTTCGGAGGCGGCACCGGAACGGGCGCCGCTCCTGTGATCGCAGGGCTGTGCAAGGAGCTGGGTATCCTCACCGTAGCCGTGGTCACGCGCCCTTTTTCTTTTGAGGGCAAAAAACGCGCGCGCGCCGCGGATGAAGGCCTGGAAGAGCTCAAGCGGGTAGCCGACACGGTCATCACCATTCCAAATGACCGGCTGCGCGGCCTGGCTTCCAAGAATGCCCGCATGATCGACATGTTCCGCAAGGCCGATGAAATACTGCTCCATTCCGTAAAAGGCATCACCGATCTGATCATCCGGCCGGGGTTGGTCAACCTCGATTTCGCCGATGTCAAGACCACCATGTCCAAAGCCGGCATGGCCATCATGGGGATCGGTGTGGCCAGTGGAGAAAACCGGGCCGTGGAAGCCGCGGAACGCGCCATTTCTCATCCGTTGCTCGAAGACATCAATGTTTCCGGCGCCAAAGGCGTACTCATGAACATCACCAGCAGCAGCGATATCACCATGGAAGAGATGACCGAAGCATCCGACCGCATTTACAACGAAGTCGGCGACGATGCCGAAATCATTTGGGGCGCAGTCATCGATGACGATATGGGCGATGAGATGCGGGTCACGGTCATTGCCACCGGCATCGGTGTCGAGAAGGATAAAAAGGAGCCGGCTCCGGCCCAGGCCCCGATCTCCGATCCAACTTATGGCGGAAAGGTGCGCGATATCACACCGGCGGATCTGGCGGCCGGCGATGATTTGGACGAGCCCACCTTCCGGCGGGTCCGCCGGCAGCAGATGGCGGCCAACGAATCCTCGGGATCGCTGTATAAAGGATACAAGGGCATGGTGATCGACAGCAATGACCTGGATGTGCCGACATTCCTGAGACGCAAAGCGGATTAGTTTTCCAGTGCCGAGCGGCTCTGCTGCTAAAGACACACAAGGTTGAATGCGTTTTTGTGGATGAATGGGTGCCATCGAAACGGTCAGGGTGATCCGGTCCGAGGATCAAAATTTTTAAAACGGAGTGTTTGATGGCACCCGGAACAGACAAACAGCGTAAAGAAAGGCTCGATGCAGAGGTCGGTACAACCCATAAATCGTGGCATGATCGCGTGCGTGTGGCGCTCATCTATCCCAATCACTATGCCGTGGGCATGGCCAGTCTGGGATTCCAAACGGTTTACCGGTTACTCAATGCGATGGATCATGTGGTTTGTGAGCGTGCGTTTCTCCCTGAAGCGAATCACGCCGACCGGCCGTTGGTCTCCCTCGAATCGGGGCACAGGTTGCGTGAGTTCGATGGTTTGGCTTTTTCGCTCTCATTCGAAAATGATTTTGCCAATGTACTGACCATTCTGCAAAAAGCGGAGCTCCCCCTGTCATCCGCCCATCGTGGCGCCTCCCTCCCCCTAATTTTGGCAGGGGGAGTCTCCGCTTCTCTCAATCCAGAACCCCTCGCGCCGTTCATCGACTGCTTTCTGATCGGCGAAGCCGAAGCCCTGCTATCGGATTTTTTCGAGTGTTTTCAACCGGGACTAGATCGTCGCGAGTCTCTGTTGAAGGCTGCCCGGGATCTGCCGGGCGTTTACGTGCCTGCCTTCTACGAGGACAGCCACCATCCGGATGGGTCCCTGGCCGGCTTTACGCCACTGGCCGAGGTCCCTGAAAAAATAACTCGGGTCTATGCCACCGATATCGGCCAGTTCGATACGAACAGCGCGGTGGTGACGCCGCACACGACGTTTGAAGACGCTTTCCTCATCGAAGTGAGTCGGGGATGCCCTCATGGTTGCCGTTTTTGCGCCGCCGGCTATGTGTACCGCCCCCCGCGATATCGTCCCTTGCCCCGGCTGCTTCATGCCCTGCAACAGGGGGCCGACCAGACTGGAAAGGTCGGCCTCCTGGGTGCGGCGGTCTCCGACCTTCCGGATCTAAAGGCGCTTTGCGACTTCGGAAGCCGGCATGCATTGCAGCTCGCTTTCAGTTCGCTGCGCGCCGATGCCCTGGACGACGGGTTGATCGCGGCCATGAAGAGCGGCCGCCTTAAGACCGCCACCATCGCACCCGAGACAGGCTCCGAGCGCATGCGTCGGGTGATCAACAAAGGGATGAGCGAAGCGGTCATCCTCGATGCGGCCGAACGGCTGGTGGCTAACGGTATTCCCAACCTGAAGCTCTATTTCATGGTCGGTCTTCCCACGGAGACGGACGAGGACGTCGCGGCCATCGTGACCCTCGTCAAGAAAATCAAACATCGTTTCCTGGGATCGAGTCGCGCGCGCGGCCACATGGGTACCATCACCGTCAGTCTCAACTCCTTCATACCCAAACCGTTTACACCGTTTCAATGGACGGCCATGGATGATGTGGTCCACCTCAAACGCAACATCAAACAGATCAAGATGGACCTCAAAAAGGTGGCCAACGTGCGTGTTCATGCCGACGTGCCGCGCTGGGCTTACATTCAGGCCCTGTTGTCCCGAGGTGATCGGCGCGTGGCCCAACTGTTGCTGTCGGCCCATGAAAACGATGGCAACTGGCCCCGGACCTTCAAATCTTCCGCCCTCAACCCGGATTTTTATGTTTACCGTGAACGGCCCCGGGATGAACACCTGCCTTGGGACTTCATCGATCACGGCCTGGACAAGCGCTTCCTCTGGAATGAGTATCAGCGCGCTTTGCAGGCCAAGGAGACCCCGCCCTGTCCCGCCGACCCTGAGAACTGCCAGATCTGTGGTGTCTGTAAGAATTTCTAATCGAATGTCTTCCACCCACGCCGGGTTTCATGCATCGCATTCAGTCAGAGTCGCTGGGTTTCTGCCAAGGGGCCTGACCTTCGCCGTACGTTCGACTCGATGACAATTCGTAAAAATCTTTGACAGTTCTCTCCCCACCGGGGGTTGGGCGATCCGCCGCACCTCCATTTAATTGCAATGCTTTTAGATAGATGCCGGTCATGCAACATATCCTGCCCCGGCATGTCTTTTGCCTATTTTAAAAGGTGTCAGATTCGACAACCCATTCAGAAAGGAGGCAGAACCATGCAATTGACCAAATGGGACCCTTTCAAGGAGATGGAGGATGTGTTCGATCGCTATACTCGGGCGCTGGAGTGGCCACGCAGGTCCAGCCAGCAGATGATGGCCACCGGTGATTGGGCGCCTCGGGTGGACATTTCTGAAACGGAAAAGGAGTTCATGATCAAGGCAGAAATTCCGGAAGTGAAAAAAGAGGATGTCTCCGTGACAGTGGACAATGGCGTCCTGACCATCCGAGGCGAGAGAAAACAGGAAAAGGAGGAGAAAAACAAGAAGTTCCATCGCGTCGAAAGATATTACGGCACCTTCATGCGCAGCTTCACCCTGCCGGACAATGTGGATGAGACCAAGATCGAGGCCACGTTCAAGGACGGTATGCTCAACCTGCATGTTCCCAAATCGGCGGAAGCCAAACCCAAAGCCATCGATGTGAAGATCAAATAGCCTTCCATCCACTGGATGGCGGACGGCTCAATGCAAAAGGCGGCCCAGGAGGCTGCCTTTTGCGCGATACCGTCATTCGATCCGCTTCCCTCCAAAATCCAGACACAATATCCGTTGACAGGCTCGTCTGGTTGAGATAGTTCGCATCCGAAGGAGTTGTGTGATGAAGTGGGACCGTGACAATTTGCCCGATTGCATTGTTTTTTTTCTGGCCAAGGCTTACCAGAAGGCCCATGGTCGTTTCAAGGAGCGCCTGAAGCCTCACGGGTTGACCAATATGCAGCATCTGGTGCTGGAAGCGCTCTGGTACCAGGAGGGATTCACCGCTGCGGAGCTGGGCAAAAACCTCATTCTGGACAAGGCGACCATGTCGGGTGTGATCGATCGTCTGAACGAGGGGGGCTGGCTGGAAAGGCGGCCTGATCCTGAAGACGGCCGTGTCCAAAGGCTCTATCCATCGCCCAAGGCCAACGAGATGAAAGAAGCGTTGATCGGGGTGAGGCAGGCGGTCAACGACGAGCTGCTCTCCGGCTTTTCCGCCGAGGAACGGGTGCTGTTCAAGCGTTTTTTAATGGATTTTGTTTAAGAGGTGTTTTTTTGTGCTGATGGTTCGTGCACGAACTATGCTGGGCACCTGAACAGCGTACGTTCGCGTCAGGGTAGCTGGCAAAGTGGCTGCAAAAACCTAAAAACGGAAAGGCGTAGCGACATGTTACTCAATCCCAAGACCGAAAAGTATGAACATCTGGACGAACGTTCCCGGGAGATCATGTTAAAGACCATCGCGTTTTTCGAAGCAAAGGGCAAGGAGAGGTGCAAGGAGGACTTGCGCGGGCGTGTCTGGCATCAGGACTTTTTCGACTTTATCAAAGAGAATCGGATCTTCGCCGATCTGCTGACCCCATCCCGGTACGCCGGATCTCATAAGGACGCCCGCTGGGACACCACCCGGATATGCGACTTCAACGAGATTCTAGGTTTCTACGGTTTGTCCTACTGGTACGCCTGGCAGGTGAGCATCCTGGGATTGGGGCCGATTTGGATGAGTGCCAACGAAAAGGTAAAACAAAGGACCGCCGACTTGCTCGACCAGGGCGGTATTTTCGCCTTCGGTTTGTCGGAAAGAACACATGGTGCCGACCTTTATTCGTCCGAAATGATGGTCACTCCGCTGGCCCAGGGGCGCTACGTGGCCGATGGCGGCAAATACTACATCGGCAATGCCAACCAAGCGGCGTATGTCTCCACCTTCGCAAAGAATTCCGAAACCGGGGAATATATATTCTTCGTGGCCGATCCAAAAGCCCCCAACTACGATCTGGTCAAGAACACCGTGGATTGGAGCGGCTACGTGGCCGAATACGCTCTCAATGGTTATCCGCTGACGGACGATGAGATCCTGTCCACCGGCCAGGATGCCTGGGATGCGGCCCTGAACACGGTCAACGTCGGCAAATTCAATCTGGGTTGGGCATCGTTAGGCATCGGCGAACACTGCTTTTACGAAGCCATCAACCATGCGGCCCATCGCAACTTGTACGGGCGCTTTGTCACCGACTTCCCCCACATCCGCCGACTGTTCACCGACGCCTTCTCCAAGCTGGTGGCCATGAAGCTTTTCGCACGGCGGGCGGCGGACTACATGCGTTCGGCTTCGGCCGAGGACCGTCGTTACCTGCTTTATAATCCCCTGGTCAAAATGAAGGTCACCTGCGAGGGCGAGGAGGTGATCAACCTGCTTTGGGACGTGATCGCGGCACGTGGTTTTGAAAAGGACATGTATTTCGAAAACGCCACCCGCGACATCCGCACGCTTCCCAAACTGGAGGGAACCGTGCATGTGAACATGGCCCTCGTCGTCAAGTTCATGGCCAATTATTTCTTCAGTCCGGGCGAGTTTCCGAACATTCCCAAACGGACCGATGCGGTCGACGACACGTTCCTCTTCAACCAGGGACCGACGCGAGGCCTGGGCAAGATCAAATTCCACGACTATAAACTCGCTTACGACTCGGTCGATCTCCCCAATACAGCCATCTTCAAGGAGCAGGTCGGCTTGCTGCGCGACTTGCTCATGTCCGCGCCGCCGAGCAAGGATCAGTCCAAGGACATCGACTTTCTTCTCTCCCTGGGAGAGCTTTTCACGTTAGTGGCATACGGCCAGTTGATCATCGAAGAGGCCAACCTGGGGGAAGTGGACAAAGACGTTCTTGATCAGATATTCGACTTCATGATTCGGGACTTCTCGAAGTTTGCTCTGCAGCTGTCCCAGAAACCGGGGGTTACGGACGCGCAGGCCGCCCATTGCCTGAAGATGATCAGAAATCCGGCCGGGGACCAGGCGCGCTACCGGCGGGTCTGGGATAACCATATCGCCCCCCTGGTGGATGCATTCGAGCAACATCCATAAGGCCGGGCTTGTAGAACTGCTACAAACTCTCCACCTTGTCGGACCTGCTCAGGGCGACGAGGGTTTGGGTTTAAATACCACGGCGGGCTTGACCCGTTTGGCATAGGTGAACCCCACCGCGGTTCGGGTTTGGCCGTACTGTTTTTCGAGGGTGTCCAACGGCCCGGCGTCGAGAGCCCGGACCGGGCAGGCGTCCACACAGATGGGTTTCTTTCCTGCTTGGATGCGGTCCAGACAAAGGTTGCACTTCCCCATCTTGGCACCCGGCTCAGGGCCAAATTGAGGTGCATTGTACGGGCAGGCCTTACGGCATTTTTCGTCGCAGGCCGTATTGCCCACACAGCGGTCACGATCGACGACCACGATGCCGTCTTCTTCTCTTTTGTGGATGGCACCCACCGGGCAGGCGGCGGCGCAGAGCGGATCCTCGCAGTGCCAGCAGGGTGCGGCCAGATAGCCGACGAAGAGGTCGGGGCACTTTCCCTTCTCGGTATATTCGATACGCATCCAGTTTTCCGGTCCGGCCGGAATGTCGTACCAATCCTTGCAGGCCACCCGGCAGGCGCTGCACCCCGTGCAGCGGGTCTGATCGAAATAGAATCCGAATTGATTCATGACCGTTCCCCCTTTCTGACTTCGACCAGAGACGTATTCAGCACGGCTGCTCCGCCTCCCGAATAGGCGTCGCGGGTCAGTGTGTTGCAGCATCCGCCGCGGTCGATGCCGTTTTCATCTGGATGGTACCATGCCCCTTCAAATACCGAGACGACCCCGGGGATGATGCGCTCGGTGACCCAGGCGGCAATGGCAATGGTGCCCCGCTCGTTGAAGACATGGACCTCGTCGCCATCTTTAATGCCTCTCGGCGTTGCATCCACCGGATTGATCCATACCCGATGGGGTTCGGTCTCGCGCAGCCACTCGACTTTGTACATCTCCGAGTGGACCCGATTGCGGGGATGGGGGGTGATCAACTGCAGGGGATAGTTCCGGGAAAGCGGGTCGTTACGATCTTCAGATGTCGGCAGATATTTGGGGATCGGCGGACACAAGCCCTCGACAATGTCTGCCACGCGTTGGGAGTAGATCTCGATTTTCCCTGAAGGCGTGTCGAACGGATGATTTTCGGGATCCTCGATCTGTTTGCGAAAAGCCACTACGGGTGTTTCCAGCTCGATGCGGTGGATGCCTTCCTGCCTGAATCGATCGAAATCGCGGATGTGGTGCTTCAAATCGGTGCTCTTCTCATAGAGGCGCCGCAGCCACTCCTCTTCGGAATGGGTTTCGAAATCCTTGATGTCGAGTCTTGCAGCCAGTTCGGTGGCAATTTCAAGATCGTCCTTGCATTCGCCCAGCGGTTCGAGCGCCCGGTTGCTGAACATGAAATAAGGCCCAGAGGGCCAGGGGCGCATCAGGTCGCTGCGTTCGGCCGTGCTGGTGACCGGCAGAAGAATATCGGCATAGCGTGCCTGGGGTGTCATGAAGAGCTCCTGGGTGGCGAAAAACTCAAGGTTCTGGAGAGCTTTGGCTGCCTTGTTGCTGTTGCCGGTCTGATTGAGGTAGTTGTTACACATGGACCAGGCCATGCGGATGTCCGACGGATAGCCGCCCTTTTTGCCCTTCAAAATGGCATCGAAAAGGGTGTTGATGTGGATGCGCTTGATCACACGTTCGCGGATGTCCAGGGTTCCTTTGACTTTGGGGCCTTCCAGCTCGAAGGGATTTTTCCCCGCCGGAATCGCTGGGCTGCGGAACATATGGGCCACGGGAATGCCCATCAAGCCGCCGCCGGCGCTGCCGCCCGGACGGCCCACATTGCCGGTCATGGCGCACAAGGTGGCGGCGCAGCGGTTGTACTGCTCACCCATGGCGCTGCGGGCCGGTCCCTGGCAATCCATGAGGGCCGCCGGCCGGGTGTTGGCATACTCTCTGGCGAGTCGGACGATGGTGTCGGCCGGCACATCGGAAATGGCGGCCGCCCATCCCGGTGTCTTCTCGATGCCATCTTCATCGCCGAGCACATAGGCTTTGAATCGGTCGAAACCCACGGTGTAGCGATCCAGGAAAGCCTGGTCATGCAGCTTTTCGCGAATCATCACGTTGGCCATGGCCGCCATCACGGCGGTATCGGTGCCCGGCCGGATGGGGACCCACTGGTCGGCCACCGTGGCCGCCGTATCGTGATAACGGGGGTCGATGGCAATGACGCGCGCGCCATTTTCCTTGGCGCGGATGAGATGGTACATGGTGTTGGTTCCCGAGATCATGCGAGCCGGATCCCAGCCCCACAGCAGGATCAACCTGGAGTTGAGCATGTCCTCGCGACTATGTCCCACCATGACCGAGCCGTATTGGGTCAGGGAAGCCCATACCGCTCCTTCGGAGGAGATATTGCCGTAGTGGGTCACATAGCCGCCGAACAGATTGAGAAGCCTTTGGGCCGCCGCACCGCCGCGATGCAGGCTGGCCAGGTAGCTGCCGCCGGTCATCAGAAGAATAGCGCCGTTGCCATAGATTTTTTTGACCCGTTTGAGCTGGTTGGCCAGGGTGTCCAGGGCTTCATCCCAGGAGATGCGTTCGAATTTTCCTTCACCGCGCCGGCCGACCCGCTTTTGTGGATACATGAGCCGTTCGGGATGGTGAATATACTGGCGATAGGCCCTGCAGCGCAGGCAGGTCCTCAGCTGATCGGGCTCTTCTGCATCGTCGCCTTCGATCCGCACGATGACATTGTCTTTGACGTGCAGCCTGAGTGGGCAGCGACCGCCGCAGTCAAATGCCGAGGTCGCCCTGACAATGCGGATGTTTTGATCGGCAGCGCTTGATTGTGGCATGGGACCTCCATTTTTTCCGTTGTTTGGCTGTGGGCCTTACTGTTCTCCCGGCGAGTGTCTGCTACAGCCGGGCCTCGATCAGGTGAGGACCCGGCGACTGCAATGCACGGGCGAACAGTTTGACAAAAGAATCGGTGTCTTCGGCGCGTGCGGCGCTGACACCCATCCCCTGGGCCAACTTGACCCAATCCAGATCCGGCCGGCTCAAGTCCATGGTGCTCAGGGTGGTTTTCCCAGGTGCCTTGAATCCCAGGCGGCTCAGCTCTGCCTGGAGAATTTGATATTTGCGGTTGGAGAAGATCACGGTGGTGACGTCCAATTCTTCCCGGGCCTGGGTCCAGAGGGCCTGCAGGGTATACATGGCTCCACCGTCACCCTGGAGGCAGGTCACCTTGCGATCCGGACAGGCCAGCGCCGCGCCGGTGGCCAGGGGAACGCCCTGACCGATCGAGCCGCCGGTGAGGCAGAGCCAGTCATGACGCGGTGCGCCGGCGCTAAACAGGTAGGCATGGCCGCCGGAGGTGCCCGCTTCATCGGAGACGATGGCGTTTTCCGGCAGCAGGGCGGCCACTGCAGCACCGGCCGATTCGATGGTCAGGGGGCCGCTCGGCAGATCCGGGCGCTGTACCGGCTGTACAGCCGGCTCTATCCTGCTGGCACCGATGGATCTGGCCAGGGCTTCCAGGGCGGCAGTGGCGTCCTGGAACGGTTCGGCCAGCTTGTGCACGTCACACTCATCGGGCAAGACCCGCGTGGATTGATCCGGATAACCGAAAAAAGCAGTGGGGCTTCTGGTTCCTGCAAGGATGACCTGGGGGTATCCGGAGAGCCGCTTTCTGGCCCGTTCGGGAAAGTAGGGCAACCGTTTGACCGCCGGTAATCCTGCGCCTCTTTCAAAACGGGCATCGAAGGTTTGGGACATGACCACGGCCCCGGTTTTTTCGGCGATGCGCGCCGCGGCTTTCAATCCGGGTTCCAGCAGGGCCTTGCCGCCGATGATCAGCGCGGTGGGTTTGCCGTTGAGCAGCAGCTGAAGCGCCTTTTCCACGGCATGCTCGGATACCTTGGCAGCCTCTGGCAGAACGATGTTTTCCCCATACGGCGACGATGCCCCCCAGGCGCAGTCGGCGGGGATGACCAGGGTGGCCACTTGTCCGGGCGGCGACATGGCGGCTTGGAGGGCGGCGATGCCTTGCGAGGGAAGACGTCTGGCATCCGTGGTTTCGCGTACCCATCCGGACACGGGCTTGGCCATGGTCGCGATGTCCGAGGCCAGCGGTGGGTCGTTTTTGCGGTGCGGCCAGGGATGGTCGCCCACGAGGTTGACGATCGGTGATTGCGCGCGGCGCGCATTGTGCAGGTTGGCCATGGCGTTGGATAGTCCGGGGCCCAGATGAAGCAGGGTGGCGGCGGGCCGCCCGGTCATGCGGGCGAAGCCATCCGCGGCGCCCGAGCAGACCCCCTCGAAAAGAGCGAGCACCGCCCGGATGCGCGGCTCCTGTTCCAAGGCCGCCACCAGATGAATTTCGGTCGTTCCCGGGTTGGTGAAACAAAGCGTCATGCCGGCATCGGCCAGTGCGCGCATCAAACATTCAGCCCCGTTCATAGAGTTCCTTTCGCCTTGGATGATGTCTTGTTTTCGCTCAATTTTTTCTCTACCACGCAATAGAGGCCCTCGCCCGTCCTGGCCGCCTGGTTGCACAGGTTATCCGAGAGGCAGGTCGATTTGCGCCTGTCCCCGGCTTGCCAGCGTTTGATCAAGTCCGGCTCGCGGATAAGGGGCCTCGCCATGGAGAAGTAGTCGGATACTCCATCGGCCAGGAGCTTTTCGGCCAGGTACAAAGAGCGAATGCCGCCCACCAGCATAATCGGGACCGATAGCTCTTCTTTGAAACGGCTGGCGGCTTGTCTGAAATAGCCCTCTTTTTCCTCGGAGGTGATGTTTTGTCGGATCGGGCTGAGTGCACCGGAGACAAGCGTACCGCCGCTCACCTCGATGGCATCGATACCCCCGTCCTGGAGCATACGGCCGACTTGGAGCGCCTCATCGATTTCCAGGCCGCCGTCGACAAAGTCGGCGCAGTTGACCTTGGCCAGCACGGGATAGTCCCGGCCCACGGCCTGGCGCACGGCGGACAACACCGCGAGCAGCAGGCGCGCCCGATTTTGGAGGGATCCGCCATATCGATCACTCCTCTGATTGAAAGCGGGGGAGAGCGATTGGGAGAGCAGATAGCCGTGGGCGGCGTGCAGTTGAATGCCGTCAAATCCCGCTCGTTGCGCCCGGGTTGCGGCGCGTGCGAACTGGGCGGGGAGCTCGTCCAGGTCTGAGGTGCTGGCCTCCCGATACCATTTTTCGCCCTTTGCATCCAGGATCGACAAGGCCAGGGGCGGCTTGCCGGTCAGTTTCTGGTTCGTAAAACAGCCCGCATGGGCCAGTTGTGCCATCACCGCACCATTCCGATCATGCACGGTCGTCGTCAACCGGCGAAGGGGTTCGACCAGTTCGTCCTTGTACAGACCCAGCTGCCAGGGCGTGGCTTGACCCTCTTGGGTGACGTAGGCGTGACTGCTGATGATCAGCCCCACCTGGCCGTCGGCCAGTTGGGCATACAACCTTTCCAATCGGGGGGTGCAGGTGCCATCTTCCTCGGCCATGCCTTCCCACGTGGCCGAGCGCACGAAACGGTTTTTGAGCGGAAGATGGTGAATCGTGGTCGGTTCGAAGAGTATGGGCATCGTGTCCCCCCTTGAGCTGTATCATGGATATGATCCGGTTTCATGGCTTTCGATGCGGAAAAACGGCCGCTGCCACGCTGGCATGTCCGAGACTGACAAACGATACTATGTCCCTTCCATTTTCGCAACGACGAGAACAATTTTGTTCGTTGGACCCGATAGATGTATGGCAATGTCGAAACCATAGCTCCTTCCCAAGCGCTCTTGATCGCATTGGTTGCGTTGACAAACAGAGAGGTCAGGTCTAATAGAATAGCCCTGCATCGCATCGTCTATCTCAAGAGGAGAGCTTATGACCGAGTTGGTGAAGGTGAATATTGACAACCATGTGGCGGATGTACGGCTCAATCGTCCCGATAAATACAATGCGCTGAGTCCGGAGATGTTTGCAGCGATCATCGAAACGGGCAAGACCCTGGCAAACGATCGGTCGGTCCGGGCGGTGGTGATATCAGGGGAGGGACGGGGTTTTTGCGCCGGACTCGATTTTCAAAGCTTTGCCGAAATGGGCGGCGGTCGCAAAAAGGGCAGTGATCTTTTTGAACGCACGCCCGGCCAGAAGGCCAACAATGCCCAGATGCCCGGTATGGTCTGGAAACAGGTGCCGGTTCCGGTGATTGCGGCGATCCATGGCGTGGCCTTCGGTGGCGGGCTTCAGATCGCCTTGGGGGCCGACATTCGATTGGCTGCGCCCGATGCGCGATTTTCCGTCATGGAGATCAAGTGGGGGCTCGTCCCGGATATGTCCCTGACGCAGACCCTTCGCGATCTGGTGCGCATCGATGTGGCCAAGGAGTTGACCTTCTCCGGCCGTATCGTGGAGGCCGCCGAGGCTGAAAAGCTTGGTCTGGTCACCCGCGTATGCGATCAACCCCTGGATGAGGCCCTTCGCATGGCGGCCGAATTAGCGTCTAAATCCCCCCATGCCGTTTCAGCGGCGAAACATTTGTTGGAGCGCGCATGGCATAGCGATGATGAAGCGGGGCTGTGGCTGGAAGAGTCTTTACAGCGCTCCCTGATAGGAACGCCCAATCAAATCGAGGCGGTGACAGCCAACTTCGAAAAGCGGCCACCCAAATTCGCGGACAGGGATTGACGCACACAGTTGGATACAAGATATAACGAATTCAGGTCGGTGGATCCATAATGAGTCGTTTCCCGGACGGCGCCGTAAGAAGTTCAAGATCAAGGCGCGCGAAGTTCCGTGTCCTGAGGCGTACTTGTCGTACGCCGCAAGGACCGCGGAATGAGTGCAACGCAGATATTGGGCTTCTTACGGCGTCGTCCAGCCTATCCCCCGACGGCCTCATGCCATCGGGTGCCACGGCCATGTTCAACACCTGGTAGTAGGTGCGGATGCGGTCGACATACTGGACCGCTTCGGTGCCGCGCGCATAGCCATGGGGAAGCGTCTGGTAGTATGTTTTTTGTTGCAGCAGCGGTAAAACTTCCCTGAGGCTTCGCCAGGTGTTGTCCGGTTTGCCCATCCTGCGGGCAAGCAGTCGTGCATCCTGCAGGTGACCATATCCGAGATTGTAGGCCGCCAGCGCCATCAAGGTGCGATCGGGTTCGGTCACGTCGGTTCCCACCAAGCGGTGCAGGCGCGACATATAACGCGTACCGGCATAGATGGAATCCTCTACCGCCATTCGATTCTTGAGACCCAGGGTTTTGGCGGTTTCAAGCGTCAGCATCATCATGCCGCGCACGCCGGTAAAACTTTTTGCGCGCGGATTCCAGTGTGACTCCTGATACGACTGAGCGGCAATCAGTTGCCAGTCCAATCCATAATGGTCTGCCGCCCCTTCGAAGTAGTTCTTGTATTTCGGCAGCAGATTGAAAATGCGACGCCGATAACGCGCGATATCGACGTAGTCAAAATCTTCCAGATGACTGTAATAGTGGCTGACGAGGCCTTTGACCGTCTCCTGGGTGGCCGCTTGCGCGAACCATTGGGCCACGGCGCGATGCAGATGCCGGCTCTGGGGGTGCATGGCCCAGCGCAGCTGTTGCGGCTCCCCCAGGTTCATGTGGACCACCAATTCCGGATAGTAGCGCTGGTTCAGGGTCAATACATTGGATTCCACGATGGTCAATGGAACAGATTCATTCCAGACCATGTGAAGCATCTCTTCACTGGTTCGCTCGGCAAGGGTTTGCCATCGAATGGTGTCGTATCGGTCCTTGAGTGCCTTAAGCTGTTCCAACCCCGCGCTGTTGCGAGTCACCCAGAGCTGGAATTGATTCAGGTCCTCGGGTCGGAGGATGGCGGGACCGCCTCGTCGCCCCACGACTTGCTCGTGCACCTCGAGATATCCTGGGCCGAGGTTGACCATCCGGTTGGTGGGCGCGCCGAAGGGGAAGCCGGGCGCCGCGATATCGGCTTCGCCACGAAGCAGACGCTCGACCATGTCGGCTTCCTCTTCGACGATGACGGTCCGTAATTTTACGCCCAGGTGGTGGGCAAAGGCCCGGGCCAATTCGAATTCGAAACCGGCGTAGCCGTGGGCCGCCTCATAGTAGCAGGCGGAATTGTTGCGGGTCAGCAACACCAGTTCCCCTCGGTCCTCGACCGCTTCGAGATCATTGAGCATCAGGGTCCGATCACAGGATGTGAGGGTGATGGACCCGACCAGTGCGGCGAGGCATACCGCGGTATGTGTTAGTTTTCTAAGCATCTGAAAAAATGTACAATATAAGCTCCATGGCCACTCATTCCAAAATCCCGGTCGAACATGGGAACCTAACCTCTGGTCTGTGATCTGACAAGCAAAAAGAACGCCAATGACCGCCGATGACTCCCTGGGTTGTCTATCTGCTTGGATTTGTCCGATTAACCAGGCGAACGGCGCTGACCCTTTTTCAGCAGCGTGCAAAAAAGGTTACCTGCCCCGAGCAGGCCTCAGGCAATTTTTGTCACACATGGACCATAATCGGCGGAAAAAGATGAAGTGGACTGAGGTCAATCGGAATTCGAGTTCGGCGCAGGTATTGGCGAAGATGTAAATAAATTTAAGATATCAATAAGATGTGGTAATTTTAGCTGCTTTTTGGCCCGGTCTTTAATGTAAAGGGGCAGTTGTATCCTCCTTTTGATCCAGATCACGCCATTTATCCAGAAGACGAATAGCGTTCGCGATATCCTGTTTCGCCTTGGGATGATCCGGGTTCAGCTCTAGTGTCTGCTGCCATGCCCCAATGGCTTTTTCGAGCTCCTCGTTCAGGAAAAGGCGGACCCCTTTGCGATAGAGGGATTCCGAGCGTGCGTTGAGTTGGGCGCGAGCCTGGGCCAGCAGCTGGGCGGTGTCCTGATACCCCTGATCGAGGGCGTTTAATGCATTGATGGCTTCGGCCTCTTTTCCCTCTTCGAGCAGCGTTTTCCCCCAGGCATAGTGAGAGGCGTTGAAAATGGCTTTTGCCTTTTTGTTAAACGGATCCTGGGTGAGGATCTCTTCGCAGATGATGATCGCTTCGGCATAGGATTTTTCATCGAGGAAATGCTGCGCCTGGGCCAGTTCCGCATCGGTCGCCTCTGCCGTAAGGTGTTTTCTGATCCTGTCGATGGCTTTTGCTCTGCCGGGATATTGAGGACTGACCTTCTTCAGTTGGGCCATGGCCGGTGCATATTTCCGTTGCTCCAGCAGTGCCATGCCACGTTGAAAGTAAACCGCGTCCCTGAGGTCATTGGCGGCAGGGTGGTGGGGCTGCCGTTGGTCAATTTCGGATGCGATTTTGAGGACTTCTCGGTAGCGGCGATTTTTCAGGGCCGATTTTGCGCGCTGCACCAGGGCGTCCAGGTCATTGCGGGGCGCGGTGACCTTCGGAGACAGCTCGGGCAGCAGCAGATCTGTCCCGATCAGGAGCGGTTTCTGGGGATCCAAGTCGTTGAAATAGGCGATGATCGAGGCTTTGGCGGCATCATTATAGATATCGGTTGCAATTTTGGAGTACGAGTCGCCCCGGACCACCTTATAGACGGGGTTTTCGCTGTTCGGCAGCCTGGTCTTGAGATACTTCAAGGCCCCTTTGTGATTGGGCATGATGCGCAGCGCGATCAAAAAATGGCTGCGCGCACTGCTCAACCGGCCGTTCTGATAGTCATCGACACCTCTCTTATAATGTTCATTAGACGACTTGAGGATGCGCTCCTCAAGGGTCTTGATCTGGTCCGGAATCGTCGTGTCGTCGGGATTCAATCGCGCCGCCACGCGCCATGCGAACAGCGCCTGTTGGAGTTCCTGCGCGTTTTCATGCTGCACGGCTTTTTTTCGATACACCTCGTGAAGTGGATCCGGGAAAAGGGTCGAAACCATTTGTTTGAACGAACCGCAGCCGTTCAACGCGATGACGCAGCAGGTAAACAAAAGAAGCTGTCGGATGGCGTTCATCGCAGGTCCATCGAATTAAAGGTTGTCAGAAGCTTCCGGAACTTCAGAGGGTCTTTGTCTTTCTGGATGATGGATCTTCGAATTTTATAGGTGTCGACGAAGAACGGGTTGCTGCCCTCCCTGCGTGTGAATGCGGCTTTGTATCCATGCTTTTTCAGCAGGGCAACGACCAGATCATCGGTCAGTCCGGCGGGATAAGCAAAGTAGTGGCAGGGCCGTTTCAGATGGGTGTGGATGATCCTGCGGGGCTCACCGATTTCCAATTCCAGCGCCTTGATGTGCGCTTCGGGGTCGTTTTCGGATTGGAGGCGCGTTAAAATTCTCCCGGAGAGACCACTCGTACCGATATCAAACCCGGCGGCCGCCAGCCTATCGATTTCCTGCCACGTGAGGTGGCCCGGTTGATCCATGCGGTCGGTGCGCACGAAGAGGGCGGCCTGAAAGCCATGGCGCAGCAGGATGGGGTAGGCGATGTCATAGACCCAACGTTCGGTGCTGTCGAAGGAGATGATCACGGTTCGGGGAGGCAGTTGCTCTTCCAAATTGAGAAATGCGACGAACAGATCCAGCGATACCGTTCGATATCCGTTTTCACGAAGAAATTGCAGTTGGGTGTCGAAGTCGGCGGCGGATACCCTCTTTTTATCGTCAGGATCGGCGGTGAGTTTTGGATAATAAAGAATCGGTACCGTCTGGTATCCCTTCTGGTCGAGGCCGCCGTAAGCGATTGGCCTGAGGGGAATGACCAGGCGTTGTCCCGGGCTCACGCTCGAGATGCCGTTATAATCGGCAATCTGCCAGGCCTTATGGATACTGCCGAGGTATTGATCGGCCAGGCTCGCCAGGGACTCCTCGGATTTCACGGTCACGATAACAAAATCTTTGTCATTGATGACATCCGGATCCTTCGGCGCCGCAGACACCAAACTCGGCCCGGTCGCCTGGACAATGGACCAGACGATCAGCCAGATCATCATTTCGGATCTCAGATTTTTAAGCATGAATTCGACTTTTGATTCGAAGGGCCCTGAAAATGTCCACGGGTTCCGCTTTGCCTTTGATGGCCTTTTGCCCCAAATGTTCGGCCTCGAGGGATGCGCTCAGGCGCTCGCAAACCTGCCGGCTGACGATGACTTCACCGGGGCCGGCGAATGCGTTGAGCCGGGAAGCCAGATTGACGCTGTCGCCGATGACGGTATACTCCATTTTCGATTGGGAGCCGACGTTGCCGGCCACCACTTCACCCGTGTGGATGCTGATTCCCACCGACGCCAGCAGTTTGTTGCCGTGCAGGCTCTCCTTGAGCAACTCCTCCTGCAGGTAGAAGGCGGCGCGCACCGCGCGCTCCACATGATCCTGTCGGAAGACCGGAACACCAAAAACCCCTAACACTGCGTCACCGATGAACTTGTCGATATAGCCGCCATATTTGATGATCACCCGGGTCGCCATTTCGAGATAGGCGTTCAACGCCTCGACCACCTGTTCGGGGGCCTTGCTTTCGGCATACGCGGTGAATCCGCGCACATCGCCGAACAGAATCGTCGCCTCATTCCGGGTTCCCTTTAACCATTGGGTTTCCGGATTGGCCAGAATCATATCCAGCACTTCGTTGCCCACGTATTTCCCAAAGGATTTCTGGGTCATGGCATTTTTCCACAGCTCCTGGCCCATTTTGTTGAAAGAGGCACCCAACGTCCCCAATTCGTCATTGCGTTTGACCGGTACGCGGAACTGATAGTTGCCCTTGGCGATCTCCTGGGTGGCCTTGAGCAGATCCGAGATCGGTCTGGAAAAACGAAAGCCGTAGAGCAGCGCAACGAGCAGTCCGACGCCCAGAATGCCCAGGGTGATCAAGACCACCGAGATGCGTTCTTGGCGAACCAGATCTTCTATGAAATTCAATGAGATGCCTACATGAACCTGACCCAGGAGCTTGTCTTTGAAGCTGATGTTGCGGTAAAGGTCGAGGAGTCGTTCGCCATCCGGCCGATTGTAGCTGTAGTAGGTGACGTCGTTTTTTATGGTGGTGATCGGGTCTTCGGCGAATTGTTTGAAGGGGACCCCGATCAGGTTGATATCCGTGTGGGCTTTGATCAGGTTGTTGGTACCGACGATCAATGCATATCGCAATCCTTCCACACGCGCCGCTTCCTTGATCAGGGTGTTGAGTCTTAAAATATCGTCTTCGAGCAGTGGTATGGGGGCATTGTTGGCGAAATAGTTGAGGCTGACCATGCCCAGCCGCACGGTCTGTTCGTAGAGCCGCTCTTTTTGCTGACCCAGCACCACCATGCTGAGGGTAAAGATGGTTAACACGATGATGAACGTCGTGGCCACGGCCATCTGAAGCCACATGGGGATGCGGGGCCGGGGCAGTCGTTCGAAATAGCTGCCGTACTTATAGGCCAGCAATTCACGAATGTCATCGGCCAGGGAGGCGACTTCGATCTGGTATTCGCTGTTGATCGTTCGGATGATTTCCGATTCTTCCGCGAAACCCAGCTCCACGATGACCTGGCCGAGCCTGACGGCCCGCCCCTTTTGGATCAGGATCTCGCGTTGGCTGTCCAGGGCGCTTTTAAGCTGGAATTCGGTAATGATGCCGTTGCGTTTGAGGACCTCGCCGATAAACAGGTCGTCGCGTGTCACATGACCCCGGCGGAGGCGTCCGCGCACCTGGCCGAGGAAGGTGACTATGGGCCTGAGAAACGACATCATCTATTTGTTCCTACCTCCATCAAGCAGCAACGCAACGAGCGGGATCGATCGACCTTCAATGGGCCCCCGGTCGGCCTTCGGCCCTAAAAGACCGAAGAACCAGCATATTTTTGCGAAACGGGTGCCGCGGGCGGCCGTTGATCATGAGAGACACTATAGAGACATAACACCCTGTTGTCAAAGGGATTGGGTGCGGTCGTAGGATAGGTCCGCTTCGGATCGATATCGAAGGCGCAGCCGTTGCCGCACCCTTTTACAATCCCGATCCATGATTATAGTCGTGGTTAATCTTTTACATCCAACCATAGGAGGATGACATGAGCAACAAACCCGACATCGATAAAAATGAGCTTTGTGAGAAAATCCGTGAGATATACCCCGATATCGGTACATGCGGCATCGATATCGACGTAACCTACAGCGATGAGCAGCAACGGTGGGTGGTCGACCTGAAAAAGGATGCCCATGAGCTGAAAACCTATCTGGAAGATGGCGATGCCGAGCTTTGTTTGACCGGCAAACAGTGTGTCGGCCTGGGGATAGAGATCGCACAACTCGTCGGCAATATTCAAAGAATGCCCGGATAAAGGGCGCAGCCAGACCAAAGGTGGCCTCTTATCCCGCCCAACGGTGTTCGGGGAAGGTGTCGTAACCGCTGTTTTCAACGATGCCTTTTCCGATCGCTGAGGGGTTTGTCTTGTTTTTTTGCCTGAGGCTTTAATGACTGGTTCATGCTTTTGTTTAGTGGTATTATAATCTATTTTCATCACTTTTGAGGGACACCCATGCCTTCGATCAACGCCTCCCGGGAATTTCGTGAAGAACAAGACAGCATGGGCGTCGTGCGTGTTCCGGCCGAGGCGTACTATGGCTCCCAGACCCAACGGGCGGTAGAGAATTTCGCCAGCAGCGGGATCAGACCGCCCACGGCCTTTATACACGCCCTGGCCCTGGTCAAACGCTGCGCAGCCCAGACAAATGCCGTATTGGGGCTTTTGGAGACCCGCCTGGCCGATGCCATTGCCGCATCGGCCGACGAGGTTCTCACCGGTGCCTTCGGCGATCAGTTCGTGGTGGATCTGTTTCAAACCGGATCGGGCACCTCCACCAACATGAACATGAACGAGGTGCTGGCGTCACGGGCCAACGAGATATTGACCGGGCAACGGGGCGGAAGGTCGCCGGTCCACCCCAACGACCATGTCAACATGGGACAGTCGAGCAACGATGCGATACCAACGGCGTTGCATGTCGCTGCGGCCCGTCATATCGACCAGGCCCTGCGGCCGGCCCTCGACCATCTGAGGGCGACGCTGGCCCAAAAGTCGATCGCATTCAATCATGTGCGCAAAATCGGAAGAACCCACCTGCAGGACGCCGTTCCCATGACGCTCGGGCAGGCCTTCTCGGGCTTCGTTCGCCAAATCGACCTGGCCATCGAGCGTATGGACGCGGTCATGCCCAGGTTGTGCGAATTGGCGTTGGGAGGCACCGCCGTGGGCAGCGGTCTCAATGCCCATCCCCAATTTGCGAGTGCGACCATCGGGCGTCTAACCAACCTGACCAAGATCCGGTTCACCGAGGCGGCTAATCATTTCGAGGCCCAGGGTGCGCGCGATGCGGTCGTGGAAACCAGCGGCGCACTCAAGACCGTGGCGGTCGGTCTGGTGAAAATCGCCAATGACATCCGTTGGCTGGGATCGGGCCCGCGTTGCGGTATCGGTGAGCTCAGGCTGCCCGCCTTGCAGCCCGGTTCGTCCATCATGCCGGGCAAGGTCAACCCGGTGATCCCGGAAGCGGTGATTCAGATGGCCTACCAGGTGATGGGCAACGATACGACGATTACCCTCGCCGGTCAGTCCGGAAATTTCGAGCTGAACGTGACCCTGCCGCTGCTGGCCCACAACCTGCTGCAGTCTCTGGACCTGGTGGCGCTTGCCGCTCGTCTGCTGGCCGACAAGTGTATTCAAAAATTGGAAGCGGACGAAAAAAGATGTGAACAGTTCATCGAGCAAAGCCTCGCGCTGGTGACCGGGCTTGTCCCCGACATCGGGTACGACCGGGCCGCCGAATTGGCCAAGCGCGCCTACGAGACCGGAAAAACCATTCGTCAGGTGGTCACCGAGGCAAAGGTGCTGCCTGAGGAACGGATCGATGACCTGCTGGGCTGAGATGCGAGTCGCACCGCCCGGTGACATGAACCAGATGGATTGCTCCCGACTATCTTTTTTAACCATCAAGGAGGTGAGATATGGCCGAAAAGCGTTATCAGATTAAATCCGCCTGCCCCCAATGCGGGTGCAGCTTTGCCACCAACCTATCCGCAGAAGAGCTCAAACGGCGATATGGCGATGTACCCAATATCGAGCTGGAGTGTGGTGAATGCATGGCTCACTACACCACTAGCATGGCAGAGGCATGTCCGGAATGGGACAAGGAATGCAAGCTGAAAGCCAAGTAGCGTCCATTTACACATAATTTTCGCTGGATACCAGAGAAAGAGGGAAAGGAACCCGCCAAGATGATGTACGATTTCAACGCCGATGACATTTTTGAAATTGCCGAACAACTGGAGCGAAACGGCGCCCAATTCTACCGCACCGCAGCCGAGTCCACCCAGGATGCGGATGCGCGCGAGCTGTTGCTCAAACTGGCTGCCATGGAAGATGATCACGAGAAGACCTTTGTCCAAATGAGATCCGAGCTCAAGGCCTCTGAGAAGAAGGCGACCGTTTTCGATCCGGAAGGCGATGCGGTGGCCTATCTCAGGGCATTGGCAGACACGCGCGTTTTTTTCGAAAAACCGATCGACACCTCTTCCCTGGAGGCAATTTTGAAAGATGCCATCACGGCTGAAAAAGATTCCATCGTTTTTTACTTGGGGATGCGCGAAGCGGTACCGGCGGATCTGGGGCGCCATCGGCTGGACGACGTGATTCAGGAAGAGATGGGACATATCCGCTTGTTGAGCAAATCCCTGGTGGCCTCGAAAAAATAGTTTTCCCCCCACACGCTGCGATCTGTCGTGTTTTGGATGGGGCTTCGGCGCGGGGCTGCGATAGAAGGATGCAGCCCCGTCCGCCGGCCATTCCGCGATGCGGTGGACCGCTTGCCGGATCGGTCACCCACACCACCTCCGATCGCATGGATCGTCGCCCGGCTATTCCGCCAAACGACCGTTTTCTGCGAGATCTTCGAGTGCGGTTCGATCATTGATAGCGATCTCCGCTCCCTGCACCGTGATGATTCCCTGCGCGGACATCTTGCCCAGTATGCGGGAGAGCGTTTCCGGAATGGTCCCCAACAGGCTGGCCAATTGCCCCTTGGAAATCGGCAGGCGGATGTCATTCGCGGACGCCTGTTCTTCGGAAAGGTAGATCAGGTAGGAGGCCAATCGACCCGGCACCTCCTTCAGGGATAAATTTTCCACCTGAACCGTAAACTGGCGCAGCCGCATGCTGAGCATGGCCAGCATGTTGAGCGCCAGAGAAGGATGGGTGGCGATTAAATCGATGAACGCCTGGCGGGGGAAAAAGAGCAGTCGGCTTTTTTCCACGGTTTGGGCATTGGCTGGAAAGTGTTGCCCCGAAAAGACCGGCACTTCCCCGAAAGGCTGGCCCGGACCGTAAATGTGCAGGATTTGCTCTTTGCCTTCCGGGGATACCTTGAAGATCTTAATTTTTCCGCTGGAAACGATATAAAAGCCGTTCCCCTCGTCCCCTTCCCAGAAGATCGGGGCGTTGCGATCAAAGGACATTTCCCGGCTGATCTCTTCGAGCCGGTCCAGCTGTTCATCATCCAGACCGCCGAACAAGGGGCTCAGGTTGAGAATGTCACGTTTTCGGAACGCTTCGGTGTCTGTTGCCATTTGAGCCCTATCCCTTTCCGCTTGATCGAAAGTGTTGCGTGAATAATTTCAAAAAAAGGGGGGGTGATCGATACAAAGATCTTCGCATGGGGCTGGCGCAACCGGCCGCCCGTCAAAATCGAAGGCACTTTGATCGATAACTTGATTTAAGTCAAGGTGTCTCGGCGGCTCATGGGTTACACCTCATCCCAGGTGCGGGATAAAACGCATCATCCAACCCGGGCTTGACTTAGGTCAATGCCATCCTCGAACGGATGAGGTTAAGGTGAGGGAAAATCGAGGCCGAAGATTCGGTCCAACATGTCGAGGCGTAAAAATAAAAAAGGAGGCACACCATGTTTTGTTTTCAATGCGAGCAAACAGCCAAAGGCGAAGGATGCACCAAAATCGGCATATGCGGCAAGCAACCCGATACGGCTGCCCTTCAGGATCTTTTGATATACGCGGTCAAGGGGCTTTCCAAAGTGGCGGTGGCGGCGGGCAAGGCCGGCATCAGCGATCCCCGGGTGGACAAGTTCACCTGCGAGGCGATTTTTTCCACCTTGACCAACGTGGATTTCGACCCGGACCGTTTCGTGGCCATGATTCGCGAGTGTGTGCGGTTGCGTGACGAGCTCAAGGCCAAGGTCGAAGCGGCCGGTACGCGCGTCGGATCGGAGGGACCGGTGGGGTTTGTGCCCGGAGCGGACCGGGCGGCCATGGTATCCCAGGGGGAAAAGGTGGGGATTCCTTCGGTCGACGAACTCGATCCGGACATTCGCAGCCTGCGGGAGTTGCTGGTCTACGGCATCAAGGGACTGGCGGCCTACGCGGACCATGCCCGTATCCTGGGGCAGGAAGACGAGGCGGTCTATCGGTTCGTCCATGAGGCCATGGCCGCTACCCTGGACGACACATTGGGCGTCAACGACCTGGTCGGACTGGCGCTCAAATGCGGGGAAGTCAATCTGCGGGCCATGGAGCTGCTCGACGCCGGCAACACGGGTACCTATGGCCATCCGGTGCCGACCGCGGTACCCCTCGGACACAAGAAAGGCAAGGCGCTGCTCGTATCGGGCCACGACCTGAAGGATTTGGAGATGATCCTGCAGCAGACCGAGGGCAAAGGCATTTACGTCTACACCCATGGCGAGATGTTGCCCACGCATGGATATCCGGGGTTGAAAAAATATGGCCATTTTTACGGTCATTACGGCACGGCATGGCAGAATCAGGCCAAGGAGTTCGCGGCATTTCCGGGCGCCATCGTCATGACCACCAACTGCATTCAGAAACCCAAAGAGAGCTATCAGGACAATATCTTCACCACCGGTTTGGTGGGGTGGCCCGGTGTCCAGCACATCGCCGACAAGAATTTCGCTCCGGCCATCGATAAAGCCCTGGCGCTGCCGGGGTTCGCGAGCGACGAACCGGGTAAATCGGTCATGGTCGGTTTCGGTCGCAACGCGGTGCTGGGTGTGGCCGGCCAGGTGATCGAAGCGGTCAAAAACAAAGCCATCCGTCACTTTTTCCTGGTGGGCGGCTGCGACGGCGCCAAACCGGGCCGAGACTACTACACGCGGCTGGTCGAGCAGATTCCCAAAGATTGCGTGATCCTGACCCTGGCCTGTGGCAAATTTCGCTTTTTCGACAAGGAGTTGGGGGATATCGGCGGAATTCCCCGCCTGCTGGACATCGGTCAGTGCAACGATGCCTACTCGGCCATCAAGATCGCGGCGGCCCTGGCCGATGCCTTCGGGTGCGGGGTCAACGACCTGCCGCTCTCCATGATCCTGTCGTGGTACGAGCAGAAGGCGTGCGTCATTCTGCTGAGCCTGCTTCACCTGGGTATCAAGAACATTCGCCTGGGTCCGAGTCTGCCGGCTTTTATCAGTCCCAACGTGCTCGACGTGCTGGTGAAGAATTTCAACATCATGCCGATCAGCACGCCGGAACAGGATTTGAAGGCGATTCTGGGATAGGGTGCGCAGATGCTTTCCCGGGGCGGTTCGGCCGCTCCGGGAAGGCAACCCCGTTGAGTCTTCTGGTGGTCGATCCCTGATTGGGCGGGTTGCGGCCCCTGCATCGAGGGACCGACCATCAGACGACTGAACCTGACCGTTCGAGATCAAGGAGGTACGACCATGAAATGCCCTGGACAAGATAGCCAATTCTGGGATGCCAAATCCATATTCGAAGCCCCATGCCCGCAGTGCGGTCATCCGGTGGAGTTCTTCAAGGACGACACCAGTCGTAGATGCGGCCACTGTGGTCATCGCTTCGTCAACCCCAAGATGGACTTCGGTTGTGCCGCCTACTGCAAATTCGCCGAACAGTGCCTCGGCCAGCTGCCCCCCGAACTCGTGGCCCAGAAAGAAGAGCTGTTCAAAGACCGGGTGGCCATTGCGGTCAAGCGCCACTTGAAGACCGATTTCAAACGAATCGGTCGGGCGGCCCGCCGGGCGCGTCATGCCGAACAGATCTGTCGGGACGAACAGGCCAACCCGGCCGCCGTGCTGATCGCCGCCTATCTTTGGGACATCGGGGCCGCATCGCCGGCGGCAGGCGCAGAGGGCGGTCCGGCGCACGCCTTGCTCGCCGAATTGAAGGCACCGGCGCCGTTGATCGAAAAAGTGACTGGAATTCTTGGTGATTCCAACAGTGCCAACGGGGACGGGCACAAAGATCGTCTGGTGGCCGGCGATGCCGCCGCCATCGTCAACCTGGAGGACGCGTTGAAGCAGGATCCGGCCCTGAGCGATGGCATGGCAGAACAGATCGAGCGCCAATTGAAGACCGATACGGGCAAAGCTTACGCCCGGAGGATGTTGTTGGGTGCCGAATAAACGACCAAATGTGAGGTATGTTATGAAGATAAAGCGTAAAATCATTCAAATAGACGAAGAGAAGTGCGACGGCTGCGGTAATTGCGTGATCGGCTGTGCCGAGGGGGCCCTGGCCATCGTGGACGGCAAAGCGAAAGTCATTTCCGATAACCTTTGCGACGGTTTGGGCGCCTGTATCGGCGAATGCCCCCAAGGGGCGCTGACGATCATCGAGCGGGAAGCCCAAGCGTTCGATGAGGAGGCCGTCGAGGTGCACCTGTCGACCCGCCAGCAAGACGACCCGGAAGAAAAGCCCATGGCCTGCGGCTGCCCTTCGGCCCAGATCCAGAGTTTCAGTCCGTGCGCCAAAGCCAATCAGCCCATGCGCCAGACTGCGGAAAATGAATCGACCTTGACCCATTGGCCGGTGCAGATCCGCCTGGTACCGCCCGACGCCCCATTCCTGAAAGGCGCGGACCTGCTGGTCGCAGCCGATTGCGTTCCAGTCGCATTTCCGTCGTTTCACCAGGATTTCCTGCAAGGCAAAACGGTGATGCTGGGCTGCCCCAAGTTCGACGATGTCCAGGCCTACGTGGAAAAGTTCGCCGCCATCTTCAAGACAGCCGGCATTAAACGCATCACCATCGTGATCATGGAGGTGCCGTGTTGCGCCGGGATGCCCAGAATCGTGCAAAAAGCGATGGAGAAGGCTGGCGTACAGATTCCTGTCGAGCAGGTGGTGGTCAGCACCCGCGGCCGCATCCTCGAAACACGCAAGGTGGCCTGACGGCCTTGCCCGGCTATTTTTCTTGATACAGCCAGCTATCCATGCCATGACGGGTGGGCCCAAAGCCCGCCCGTCGGCTTAATGAGACCCACCCTCCATCCTATCCCGCCGAATCGCTTGACGATCCGTCGCAACTCGCCTAAGTTGGCCGCGTCGTTTGGTCCGGTTTAATTTTTTTCAATGAAATACCGTTGGTGTAAACAAATCGAAAATGTCTGACGTCTTTACGGTTAACAAGGGGTTTAGCCGGGAGGCGTGGGGCTTCGAAATGAAAAGACGCTATGAGCGGATCCGATACAATGGACAATCCGAACGTTTCCGGCCAGGACGACCAGACCGCCCGGCTGGTGACTCTGGCCCAAAATGGCGATCATACGGCTTTTCATCGCCTGGCGGATCGATATCAACCGGGAATTTTTCGCATGATGTACTACCGGACCCGCTCCAGAATGGATGCCGAAGATTTGACCCAGGACGTGTTTCTCAGGGCCTACAAACAAATCGGCCGAATCGAATCGCCGGCGCTTTTTCGCAGTTGGCTCTACCGGATCGCCGTCAACCGGGTGAAGGACTTTTACCGCCGGCAGCGAATCAAATCCCTTGTGGGATGGGTCTCCATGGACGAGGAAGGATTTCGGGAGAGCGAAGAGATGGTCGTGGCGCCCGATGCCGAGGAGCGATTGGATCGCCGGGATTTCTGGAACCGCGTGGAGGGATTGCTGGAGCGATTGTCGAAAAAGGAGCGGGAGGCGTTTTTGCTGCGATTTTTCGATCAGCTCTCTATCCAGGAGATGACCACCGCCATGGGCAAGAATGAGAGCACGGTCAAGACCCATCTTTATCGTGCCCTGAATAAGATCAAGGCCGCCATGGCCGAAACGCCCGACAAAGACGATTTTTGGGAGTCGATATGAACGACCGATTCGAAGAACGGCACCTGAGTGAAGACGAGTTCACCCAGGCGATCGTGGAAAGGGATTCACTGCCGGACGGTCTCAACGCTCACCTGGTGCGCTGTCCCAGTTGCGCCGAACGGTTGGCCCGCTTCGAGAGCCGGCTGGCTGGCATGGGCCGCATGGCCCGAAGCTCGGCCCCCTCGCCGGCACGCCCCTTTCGACTGCCGCAGACCGACCCAAAAGAACCCCTCTGGCAGCGCAAGTCGATCCTGGCCATGGGGATTTCGGCGATGGTGCTGCTGGCCGTGGTGGTGTGGCGGCCGGCATGGTTCACAGCGCCCCGGTCCGCGCCGGCCGTGGCGTTCGACGCGGCAGCGGACCGGCGGTTGATGGAAGATATCGATGCCATCGTGGACAATGCCCTGCCCGAGGCCTATCAGCAGGTGGCGTTCTTCGATACACCCGATTTTTCAGATAGCATCAGCGATGGACAGGATGTTTTCGACTGGATCGTACCTTCTATAGATGAAGAAGATGATGATTTTTTATCTTAAGACAAGGAGATGTTTCATGCAAACCCCCCTTCGAACGTTGCTCTTGGTCAGTGCTCTTTTGCTGGTGGTCATCGGAGGATCCGCCTTGGCCGGCGATACCCGCGGCCGGTGGTGGCATGTGGAAGAGATCGCCGGGCAGCTGCAGCTCTCCGAAGATGAGATCCGCCGGCTCGATGTCGCCTACGAGGCCGCCCGTATTCGGATGATTGAAATTCGAAGCCAGGTGGAGATCGAGCGGATCAAGCTCCGTTCGTTGATGGAACAGCCGGATTTCGATGAAAACGAGGTGATGGCGCAGCACCAGAATCAGGAGACGGCGCGCAGGCGGTTATCCGAAGAGCGGTTCAGATTCCTGCTGGAAGTTCGCAAGATCGTCGGGCACGATCGATTCGTCCAGCTCCTGGAGATCCAGGATGAACAGCGTAAACGTCGTTTTTCAAAAGACCGGGAGAAGCCGTAAGGATAGATCTAATAGTGCGCATCGGCAAACTCGACCCACCCCCCGGCCTCGACCAGGCTTCGGTCGAAATCGGAGATCGTGAAAGGAACCGTCTCCTCCTCATCGCCGCTGCGGACCGTCAGGCGGCTGTTGTCGAAATCCACCTCCACGACTGCCTGTCGGCCGGCGAAACGCCCGAAAAGACCGTCAATGATGACGGCTGACAGTTCGATGGCCAGCATTCCGCAGTTGAACATGTTTTGGCGGAAAATGCGCGCGAAGCTCTCGGCGATCACCAGATGGATGCCGTTGACTTCCAGGGCCCAGGGTGCATGCTCACGCGAAGAGCCGCATCCGAAATTGCTGCGGGTGATGACGACGCGCTTACCCGGAATATCGGTGGGCGGATCGAACTCCTCCAGATGGAGGTCTTCGAGCAGATGGGGCTTGAGGGCCTCCCTGGTGATTTCGGTCAGGTAGCGGGCCGGAATGATTTCGTCGGTGTTGATATCGGAGCGGTCTAAAAAGAGCACCTCGCCTTTAAAATCCTTCATGAATGCCATCCAGCGTGTTGTTGTGTCGTTTTTCGGAAAAACGAATCATGACGATTCATAGAGCTTTGAATTGACGATCTTGCCGGCAATGGCCGACGCCGCGGCCGTGGCCGGGCTCATCAGATGCACCATGCCGCCTTTTCCCATGCGGCCGCTGAAATTGCGATTGGTGGTGGCCGCGCACACCTCGCCTTCGGCCAGCACCCCGTTGCTCATGCCCAGACAGGCGCCGCAGGTGGGGTTGGTGACGCAGAAACCGGCGGCCATGAAAATGTCGATAATGCCCTCACGCAAGGCCTGGGCGAAGATCTGGGGCGTGGCCGGGGAAACGATGCCGCGCACGGCCGGATCGATGGTGTGGCCCCGGAGCACCCGGGCTGCGATGCGAAGATCCTCGATACGGCCATTGGTGCACGAACCGATATAGACCTGATCGATGGGAGTGCCGGCCATTTCGGATACCGGCTTGACGTTGTCGGGTCTGTAGCCGAAGGTCACCTGGGGTGCCAATCCGGAGACATCGTGTTCGATGGTTTGCTCGTAATAGGCATCGGCGTCGGGTGCATATCGGGCATAGGATTGCAGCGCCGCCTCGGGGGAGTCGAACTCCTCCTGGATGAACGGCCACAGGTAGTCCACCGTGACCCGGTCGGGCGGGCAGATGCCGCAGGTGGCGCCGGCTTCGATGGCCATGTTGCACAGGGTCATGCGCTCTTCCATGCTCATGGCCGCGATCAGCGGCCCATGAAACTCGATCACCCGGTCGGTGGCCCCGTTGACCCCGATGCGGCCGATGATCGACAGGATCACATCCTTGGCAAAGACGCCCGGTTGCAGGGTGCCGGTCACCTCGATGCGCATGGTGGCCGGAAAACGGAAGGCGCAGACGCCCTTTAAAATGCCCACCTCAAGGTCCGTGGTGCCCACGCCGGCCGCAAATGCGCCGAAGGCGCCGTGGGTGCAAGTGTGCGAGTCGCCCATGATGATGGTATAACCGGGGCGCACGAAGCCCTTTTCCGGAAACAGCGCATGACACACCCCGTTGCGGCCGATATCGAAAAAGTCGCGGATGCCGTGCCGGCGGGCCCACTGCCGGAGGATCAAGCCCTGGGTGGCGGTTTTGCCGTCCTTGGCCGGTGTGACGTGGTCGATCACCGCCTTGATGCGGCTCGCATCGAAGACCCGGTCCTTGCCCCGCGCCACCAGGTCGTTGATGGCCATGGGCGTGGTGATCTCGTGGCAAAAGACCGCGTCCAGCCGTAGGACGTAACGGTCCGGCGTGGGGCGGTCCACCAGGTGGGCGTCGAATATCTTTTCGGCGATCGTTTTTCCCATGAGTTCTCCAATCAATCGCTGTCGGTCTTGAGAACGGCCAGAAAGGCACTCTGGGGCAGCATGACCTGGCCCACCATCTTCATGCGCTTTTTCCCCTTTTTCTGTTTTTCCAAGAGCTTGCGTTTGCGTGTGATGTCTCCGCCATAACATTTGGCCGTCACGTCCTTGCGGAACGGGTTGACCGTGGATCGCGAGAGGATCTTGCCGCCCACCGCGCCCTGAATGGCGATTTTAAACATCTGGCGGGGAATCTCTTCCTTGAGTTTGTCACAGGCCACCCGAGCCCGCGTGTAGGCCCGCTCCTCGTGTACCAGTTGGGAGAGGGCATCCACCCGTTCGCCGTTGATGAGGATGTCCAGCTTGGCCAGCTTGCCCGGCCGGTAGTCGATGATTTCATAGTCGAACGAGCCATAGCCCTGGGTGACCGATTTGAGCCGGTCGTAAAAGTCGTAGATGACTTCGGAAAGGGGTAGCTCGAAGATCATTTCCAGCCGGTTGCTGGTCAGATACTGGTAATTTTTATTGATGCCGCGCCGGTCCAGGCAGAGCTTCATCACCGCTCCCATGTAGCGGTCGGGAATAATGATGCTGGCACGGATGAAGGGCTCCAGCGACTGCTCGATGGTCGTGGGGTCGGGATACAGGGCCGGGTTGTCGATGATCATTTCGGTACCGTCGTTGAGGATCAACTTGTACTGCACCGATGGCACCGTGAGGATGATCGATTGGTCGTATTCGCGCTCCAGGCGCTCCTGCACCACCTCCAGGTGCAGCAGGCCCAGGAAACCGCAGCGGAAGCCGAATCCCAGGGCCGCCGAGCTATCCTTTTCGTAGATCAGGGAGGCGTCGTTGAGCTTGAGTTTTTCGATGGCGATGGCCAGCTCGTCGTACTCGTCCGCCGCCACCGGGTAGATCGAGGCGAACACCACCGGTTTGGCCTCCCGAAAGCCGGGCAGGGGCTTGTCGCATGGCCGACTGTCCAAAGTGATGGTGTCGCCGCAGCGCGTGTCGCTCACGGTCTTGATGCCGGCGATCATGTAGCCCACCTCTCCGGCGGTCAGTTCTTTCTGGGGTTTGCGAACGATCTGGAACAACCCCACCTCTTCCACCTTGTAGGCCTGGCGGTTGAACATGAACCGGATGCGGTCGCCGGCCTTGAGGGTCCCTTGGAAAACCCTGAAATGGACGATGGTGCCCCGGAAGGGATCATAGTGGGAGTCGAAAATCAGGGCCTGCAGCGGCGCATCGGGATCCCCCTTGGGGGGCGGCAGCTTGGTGACGATGGTCTCCATCAGCTCCGCTATGCCGGTGCCCTCTTTGGCCGACACGAGGACGGCGGTTTCCGCGTCCAGGCCGAGATCTTCCTCGATCTCGCGCTTGACCCGTTCGATGTCCGCCGACGGCAGATCGATTTTGTTGATGACCGGTATGATCTCCAGGTTGTGGTCCATGGCCAGCAGGAAGTTGGCCAGGGTCTGGGCTTCGACGCCCTGGCTGGCATCGACGAGCAGCAGGGCGCCTTCGCAGGAGGCCAGGGCCCGGGAAACCTCGTAGGAAAAGTCCACATGGCCCGGCGTGTCGATCAGGTTGAGGGTGTAGGTGCGGCCATTAGCCGCCTCGTAAGGCAGACAGACGGTCTGGCTCTTGATTGTGATGCCGCGCTCGCGTTCGATATCCATGGTGTCGAGGATCTGATCCTTGAAATCGCGATCCGCGACGATATGGGCTGCCTGGATCAGGCGGTCCGAAAGGGTGGACTTGCCGTGATCGATATGGGCGATAATGCTGAAGTTACGGATTTCTTTCATGGGGTCTTCATTCAGTGGCCTGGGTTGTCTACCCGGTACCTTCGCTTTGGCCGATGCGCGCATCCGCCGATACTTCGATCAAACCGTTTGGCGCGCAAACGACCGCTGCTTGGTGCGGTGCGTCTTCTTCAGGATCTGAAAGCCATCCATTATCTTTCTTCCAAATCCCGGTTGACTTCACAAAACCAAGCCGGTATATTCCTCAAATTAATGAAATTTGTTTTAGTATCAGATTGTTTCGAAGAGTGTCAACTGATAAAGATAGGTCTATGGGCGAAGAATCACACCCTTTGCTGGATGCCCACATCTTGATCGTGGATGACGATGCCGCCATCCGAGAGTCGATGGATGAGTTTATCGGCATGGCGGGATTCCGATCGTCCACGGCGGCCAGCGCGGAAGACGCCCTGGACATCCTGGACCATGACTACTTCGATGTGGTCATCACAGACATCATGCTTCCGGGCATGGATGGGTTGGAACTCACCGATCGCATTAAAAAAAAACATGAGATCGATGTGATCGTGATGACCGGTTACAGCGGCGACTACTCGTACGAGGAGGCCATCAGCAAAGGCGCCAGTGATTTTGTGTTCAAGCCGGTGCGTTTCGAAGAACTGCTGCTCAGGCTCAAACGGGTGCTCAAAGAGCGGCGTCTGACCCAGGAACGCACCCAGATGCTCGAAAAACTCAAACGGCTTTCCATCACCGACGGACTGACCAAGCTCTACAATTCACGCTACTTCTACAATCAACTCAAAATCGAAATCGATCGCACCGAACGCTACCAGCGACCGTTGAGCCTGCTCCTGTTGGATATCGATAAATTCAAAGATTATAACGACACCTATGGCCATCTGGAAGGAGACCAGGTGCTCATTCGATTGGGCCAGGTCATCAGGAGCTGCCTGCGAAAGATGGATTCGGCGTACCGTTACGGGGGTGAGGAGTTTACCGTGATCCTGCCGGAAACCGAAGGTGACGAGGCGGCCACCGTGGCCGAGCGCATTCGGACGGCGGTGGAGATGGAGCACTTTACCCCTATCAAAGACGGCGATCCGGTATCGATTACCATCAGTATCGGGGTGACCGAATACAATCGCAAAGAAGAGGTCGCCCTCTTCGTCCAGCGGGCCGACAAGGCCATGTACCAATCCAAACAGGCCGGTCGCAACCGGGTCTCCTGTCTATTTACCAGCAAGTCGTGATGTGCCGTTTGGAGGTATCATTCACCGTTCTCCCGCCATCGATCGTGCGGAAAGGCACACCCCTTCCCGGCGCGAGCGTCTCCTCAGTCTCCTCCTGATCGGGCTGATCGCCCTGATCGGCGTGACCGTTTATGCCGTTCACCATCGTTTCGATCCCGGCCAATGGCGTGCCCGGGCGACGGACGAGGCACCATCTGTCTCCAACGCGGGTTCGTCCGCCGAAGGGCAACCTGCGGTGGTCAACTTGCGCCCCATCTCCGCGCCGGAGCGATACGATGCCGCTACCCTGTCGGACAAGATCGACGGCAAGGCGGAACTCTATCTCGCCGCGGGGTTCGAGTCGCTCGAGACCCTGCGCTTCGCCCTGGTCACACCCGCCGGACCGTGGCTCGAACGTTATGTCTACACCATGGCGAGTGACACCAGCGCCTATGCCGTTTACAGCCAGCAGCGCCGGGCACAGGCCGAGCCGCTGGACTTGACCGGCGATGCATATCGATCGGCCAACGGCATCTTCATTGCCCACGGGGTTTTTTATGTGGAGATCATCGCATCGGACACCTCGGCGGCGGTGATGCAGGCCGTAATGGATCTGGCCAGGAACTTCGTGGACGCCCATCCTGTGCGCGGGCGTGCGGCGGACGAGCGGGCCTTGTTTCCCGAAGCGGGCCGCCTTCCGCAAGAGGTGACCTTGACGGCCGCCAACGCGTTTGGGTTCGACGGTTTTGACCGGGTGTTTTCGGCCCCGTATCGATGGGGGGAACATGCGGCCACCGCATTCCTTTCCCGGCGAAAATCGGCGGACGAGGCTGCCATGCTGGCAGAGGCGTATGGCGCTTTCCTGCTCGAGTATGGCGGGGTTGCGGTGCAGGCGCCGTCCGATCTGCCGCCCATGACGATCATCGAAATCTTGGACGGCTTCGAGATCGTCTTCAGCCGGGGGGATCTGCTCGGCGGCGTGCATGAGGCCACCGATCTGCAGCTCGCTCTGGCGCTGGCCGATCAGCTCTATCGCAACCTGGGGGAGGGCACGGGTGGCAGGTAAAACGCCCCATATCGCACAACCGTCGCGCAGGGTCTTTTTGCGCCGTCTGACGTGCAGCCTGATGGGGGCACTGGGCACCGGTGCCTTGGGGCTGGCCTTCTGGGATCGCCGGGGACCATCGCCTGCCGTGGTCGCCCCGACGAGTGAACCCCTGCCCGATTTCAGGCTGCCTGAAAAAGCCGGCCGGCTGGCCATCGTCCATGGCGCCGATCGCGGGCAAACACTCGCCGCCGCGCTCCATGCGCTGGGTGGCTTGGGCGACTTCATCCGCCCCGGCGATCGGGTATTGTTGAAGGCCAACGCCGCTTTTGCCACCCCGCCCATGCTGGGGGCCACCACCCATCCGGATCTGGTGACCCATATGATACGCCTTTGCCTCGAGGCTGGTGCTGCGCGAGTGGACGTGACCGACAACCCGATCAACGATCCGGCCAGTTGTTTCGAACTGACCGGCATCGGTCCGGCGGCCCGCAGGGCCGGGGCGCGAGTGGTGCTGCCCACCGAAGATCGTTTCGAATCCTACTCACTGACCGGCGGGCGTCTGATCGTCCGCTGGCCCGTTTTGACCCGGCCCTTGCGGGAGGTGGACAAACTCATCGGCCTGGCACCGGTCAAGGACCACCATCGCAGCGGTGCCAGCCTGACCATGAAGAACTGGTATGGCCTGCTGGGTGGACGCCGGAATATTTTCCACCAGCAGATTCATGCCATCATCACCGAGCTGGCCATGCTGGCCAGGCCGACCCTGGTCATTCTCGACGGCACGACCAGCATGATGACCAATGGCCCGACCGGTGGCTCCCTGGACGATTTGAAGGATACCCACACCATGATCGCCGGCACCGATCCGGTGGCCGTGGACAGTGCCGGGGCCCGATTGCTGGGAAGATCGGTGGAAGATTTGCCCTATTTGCGAATGGCCGCCAAAGCCGGTCTGGGCACCGTCGATTATCGGTCCGTTGCCCAAGGTGCACCCTCACTGTGACAGGATCGACCGGAGTAAAGTGGAAATGAGAATCATCACCGCGCGCAGAATCAGCCAGATTTTTTTCGTCCTGCTGTTCATCTGGTTTTGCGTGGTCGCCACCCTGGGCGAGCGATGGTGGCAGCTGCGCGGTTGGCCGGTCAACTGGCTGCTGCAGCTCGATCCGCTCCACGCCCTGGGGCTATGGCTCGCTACCCATACCCTTTATAGGGGAATGCTGTGGGGGGTGCTGACCCTGGCCCTCACCTTTGTTTTGGGACGTTTTTTCTGCGGCTGGATCTGCCCGTTCGGTGCGCTGCAGCAGCTGATGGGCGTATTGGGCAAAAAGGGCTTGAAGCCGGCGCAGCGCATCGTCCGCAACCGGCCCCATGCGGCCCAGCGGATCAAATATTGGGTGCTCCTCTTCGTGCTGGCGCTGGCGGCGGCGGATATGATGGATTTCGTTGTGTCTTCCAGCCGCCAGGCGTCCCTAGTGTTCTGGGGGGGATCGGCGGCAGCCGTGGTCGTGTTCGTCGCCCTGCATGTCTTCCAATGGATACAGGTGCGCCGCGATGTAGCCTTCATTGTGGTCGCGTTGATGGCCGGCGGTCTGCTCTTCGAATGGATGGCGCCACAAGCTCGCTGGTTGGCCGTCTCCCTGCAAACCGGACTTCTCGATCCCATCGCACTGATGCATCGCTCGGTCAACCTGGTAGTGGTGCCCCTGGTGGATGGCCCCTTGAAGGTCACATCCGCCCTGCCGCGCGTCTATCCAGGCAGCTTTTTGATTGGCCTGCTATTCCTGCTGTTCTTGTTGCTGTCCCTGCGTGTGCCGCGATTTTACTGCCGTTTCGTCTGCCCGCTGGGTGCGCTGTTCGGGCTCTGCAGCCGGTGGAGCATCTGGCGCATCGGTCAGGCGGGCGACGGCTGTACCCATTGTCTCCAGTGCGAGCGAGACTGTGAAGGGGCCTGTGCACCGGCGGAAACCATCCGGATCAGTGAGTGTGTCCTGTGTCTCAACTGTCTGGATCGCTGCGGCCACGGGGTGATGGGATACCATCTCGCGCCGTCGGCGGCCGGAGAGTCGGCTTCACCGGATCTGAGCCGCCGCCAGGTGATGGTGGCGCTGGCCGCCGGCTTGGTGTCCGCGCCGGTGATGCGTCTCGACGGCAGCGCCGGCGCCGATTGGAACCCAAATGTGATCCGGCCGCCGGGTGCCCTGTCAGAGGAGGCCTTTCTGGCCCGCTGCATCAAGTGCGGTCAATGTATGCGGATCTGCCCGACCAACGTCATTCATCCCGCCGGTCTGCAAGGCGGGCTGGAAGGGCTGTGGACGCCCATGCTCAACTTTCGCGTGGGCAGCAGCGGCTGCCAGCACAACTGCGTGGCCTGCAGTTTCGTATGCCCGACCGCTGCCCTGCGGCCCATCAGCGTGGATGAGCGCATGGGGCGCGGGGCCTTTGCCGGGAGCGGTCCGTTGCGGATCGGCATGGCCTTCGTCGATCGGGGCCGGTGCCTGCCCTGGGCCATGGACACCCCGTGCATCGTCTGCCAGGAAAACTGCCCGGTGAGTCCCAAGGCCATCTTTACCCGCGAGGAGTTCCGGCCGGTACGGGGCGGTCTCTACAAGGTAAAGACCGCCGAGGGCCATACCCTCGTTCTGCAAACGACGGCGTTGCGCCAGGACCAGTACGCCACCGGCGACTACTTTTGCCGTTATGCAGATGAGCCACCCTGTCCCATTGCGGCCAACAAGGACGATTCGCTCACGTTGGGGCTGCAACCGGTCTGGTCCCGGTTGCCGGAACCGGGGCAACCCATCGAAGTGCTGATCCGGTTGCAACAACCGTATGTGGACCCGACCCGATGCATCGGCTGCGGTGTCTGCGAACATGAATGTCCGGTGCAGGGCCGCCGGGCGATTCGGGTCACCGCTGAAAACGAATCGCGCAACCTGTCCCATCGTCTGGTGTTGCCCTAGTCGGCGCGGGTAGGCAGCATTCGTTAGTGCCCATCCAAAAATGTCCAATTGTCCCGATATCTGCGTTGCGCGAAAAATTTAATCCTCGGAATATCAGCCATATGCCTGCGGTTAAATTTTTCGTGCGCCTTGATCTCGATCCAATTTGCCTATTTGTGGACGGACACTCGTTAAGAAATGAAGGTGAAATATTTTTGACAGACTCCTAACAAGTCGTTGCGGGACGGCGCCGTAAAAGGTTCAAGATCAAGGCGCGCGACATTCCGTGTCCTGAAGCGTACTGGGCGTGCGCCGCAAGGGCCACGGGATGAGTGCAACGCAGATATTGGGCTTTTTACGGTGCCGTCCTCTTTAGGTATTGCACAAACGGGGGAGGATATCATGAAAGACGAATACGAAGGCTTTTCCAGACGCCAATTTTTGAAGACCGCCGGCGCCATCGGTGCCGGATCGTTGCTGGCCGGCCGGGCGGCGGCTGGCTCGCCGGTCGATGCGCCTGTTGCCAAGCCGGCCGTGCTGGACCGGGTGCCCACCCGGCCTTTCGGAAGGAGCGGGCGTGATGTTTCCATTTTATCCTTGGGTGGCATGTTCGACATCGGCGCCAATCAGCTCATGCTCCGGCAGGCCATCAAGTGGGGCGTGACTTACTGGGACACTGCCGATTGCTATCAGGCCGGCAGCGAAGACGGGATCGGAAAATACTTCGGCAAGTATCCCGAGGATCGGGAGAAAATATTCCTGGTGACCAAATCCGACGCCCGCGACCCGGACGGGATGAACCGGTTGCTGACACGCTCGCTGGAGCGCATGAAAACCACCTATATCGACCTCTATTTTATCCACGGCCTCAGCCGCATCGATGAGCTCGATGACCATACCCGGCGTTGGGTTGACAAGACCAAAAAGGAGGGCCGGATCAAGCTGTTCGGGTTCAGCACCCATCGCAACATGCCGGCGGTGATGCAGGGGGCTGCCCGGTTGGAGTGGGTGGACGGCATCATGACGACCTACAACTTTCGCAACATGCATACCCGCGAGATGCAGGACGCCGTATCGGCATGCGCCGACGCCGGCGTCGGGCTGACCGCCATGAAGACCCAGGCCAGGGGATCGTGGTTCGATTGGAGCCGTTCGCAGCCTGAGGGCCAGGCTCTGGCCGAGCATTTCCGCCGAAAGGGATGGACCGAGGAGCAGGCCAAACTCAAGGCCGTCTGGCAGGAACCGCGCATCGCCAGCATCTGTTCCCAGATGGACAGCATGCGCCTGCTGAAAGCCAACATGGAAGTCGCCGTGGCTCCCGATCCCCTGACCTCGGCCGAGGTGGACATGTTTCAGCGCTATGCCGTTGCCACGGCGGGCCACTATTGCGCCGGCTGCAGTGGACATTGTCAGATGGCCGAAACGGCGGACATCCCGATCAGCGACGTGATGCGTTACCACATGTATTGCCGCAGCTACGGCCGGGCCGATTGGGCCCGGGAGCAGTTCGCGGCTCTGCCCGAGGCCGTCAAGTCCGCAATGGCCAAGGCTGATTTTACGGCTGCCGAAGCCCGCTGCCCACAGGGCATGCCCATCGGAAGACTGATGCGTGATGCGATCGAGGATTTCGCTTAACCGGCTTTTGCCAGGGCCTGGTCGATGTCGGCGATAATGTCTTCAACATTTTCCACGCCCACGGCAAAACGGATCAGGCCGTCTTTGATGCCCAGCTCGAGGCGCTCTTTCCTGGTCTTGTCGTAGTAACTGATGGTGGCCGGGTGGGTGATGAGCGATTCGACGCCTCCCAGGCTCGGGCCGATGTTGACGATCGTCAACTGGCTGAGAAAATCCAGCACATAGTCGATGTCATCTTTGACCTCGAAGGTCACCACGGCGCCGTAACCCTTCATTTGACGTTTGGCCACATCATGGTGCGGATGGCTGGGAAGGCCCGGATAGTAGACGCGCAACACCTTGGGATGCCGCTCGAGGTATTCGGCCACCGCCTGGCCGTTCTCATTGAGGCGCTGCATGCGCAGCTCGAAGGTTTTTATGCCGCGGATCAACAGATACGCGGAGTTGGGGTCGATGACGCCACCGGTGATCTTCAGGTATTCGCGGATCGGCGCGGTCAGCTCTTTTTTGCCGAGCACGACGCCGCTGAGCAGATCGTTGTGGCCGCCGAGGTACTTGGTAGCGCTGTGGACGACCAGATCGATGCCATACTCGAGGGGGCGCTGGTTGTACGGGGTGGCAAACGTGCTGTCCGAGACGATTAAAATACCCCTGGGCTTGAAAAGGGCCACGAGCCGTTCGAGATCCATGATATTCAGATAGGGGTTGGTCGGCGATTCGGAGAAAAACAAGCGCGTATTGGGTTTGATGGCGCGCTCCATGGCCTCGTAGTCGCACATCCTCACAACCGTGGATTCGATTTGAAAACGGTTGAGACAGCTGCGACAGAAATCGAGGGTGCGTTTGTATGCATCATCGGTGATGATGATGTGGTCGCCGCTTTTCAGAAGAGCGAACAGCGCCGTCGTAATGGCGCTCATGCCCGAGGAGAAGAGGACCGCATCTTCCGCATCCTCGATGGCCGCCAGTTTACCTTCGGCGGCGACCTGGGTGGGATGGCCGTACCGCCCGTATTCGAACCGTCCTGCCGCCCCCTGGGCCAGTTTCCTGATTTCCTCGACATTCTTGAAAATAAAGGTCGATGTCTGAACGATGGGGGTCGTTACCGAACCATACTCGTTATATCGCACCTCGCCCGCGTGTACGGATCGGGTCGATAGTCCCTGTTTGGATCCTGTTTCCATAGCGTGTTACCCCATACAATTTTTTTCTTGGCTGATCATACCGGTTTTGATCCGGCTCGAGGCACTCGCCGGCGGCCTTGGCCTCGGTTGCGGATAATGTTTTGAAATTAATAAGAACATTCTAATCTATAGTGTGTTTAAACCGATATTTCAAGAGCCGTTTCAGATCCATTCAGTCGAGTCTTTTTTATAAGGCTGGTTTTAGCAGAACCCTGCCAGACGGAACGCCATCAGCAACATCCTGTGGGTTTGAATCTCTTTCGGTGTCGCAGGAGCGGCAAGACCCATGCGCGCCATGAAGGGTTGTAGGTTGTCCGGCATTTCAGCGGGCAGTTGCTTCATGATTTCCGGAAAGTTCGCCGAATCGGGACCGGCGGCCTTGGCCTTGAGGACCTTCAGGGCGTAGGCGATCATCAGTTCGACATCGGTAAACATGGAGCCGAACGGAAAATCCGGGAACAGCCCCATGGCCTTAAACGCCTTGAGCGTTTCGACGAGGCGTTCAGGGGTGTTGTGCCGAAATTGTTCCGGAATTTCGTAGCCCTGGGGGATCTTGTTGTTTTTCTTGGCCTCGGCCAGAAGCTCTCCCTGGAACCGGGCGTCGGTAATATTGAGCATGGCCTTAATCACATCCTGATCGCACTTGCCCCGCAGGTCGGCGATGCCGTATTCGGTAACGATAATATCTTTCAAGTGCCTGGGGATAGTCACGTTGCCGTAGTTGTAGACGATATTGGAGAGGATCTTGCCCTTCTCCTGGCGGGTGCCCTTGATCATCATCACCAGGCGGCCGTCTGGCAGGGCGTGGGCCATGGAAACAAAGTTGTACTGGCCGCCCACGCCGCTGATCACCGTGCCATCTTCGAGCATGTCCGACGAGACATGACCCAGCACGGTCGCTTTCATGCCCGTGTTGCAGAAGCGGCCCTCTTTTCTTTGCAGCGCACGCAAGGTTTCGTTGCCATACAACTGGTTGGCCACCTCGACGCCGGTCATTTCAAATTGATTCTGCTCCTCTTCAGGCATCTGGTTGAGCGTATCGTAAAAATCTTTGGGGCCGATGAAAAAAGCGCCCGTGAGCACGACGCCGTTTTTCAACGCCGACGACAGGGGTTCAATTCACCTTGGGGACGCCAAGGAAATTCAGTGGGTTAGCAATTCAACCCACGCCATAGACGGTCCGGACTCAAAAACCGGACTCAAAACGGCATCAGGAACGCCCTCCTGATGCCGTTTTCCCTTTGTCAAACGGTATTACCTGGCCTTCTCGTTTAAACCCTTCATTGACCGCCACACGCACATCGTTGGAGCCCAATGAGCGCATATACCTGGCGGTCGTGGTCGGCGACTTATGGCGCAAGATCGCCTGAATGAAGGATTGGCCGTATTCCTTGCGGTACAGGATGGATGCAGACAGGTGCCGGATCGCATGCCAACCAAACGGCTTAACCTTGACCTTATCGCACCAGGTTCGCAGCGTGTGTTGCCGGAAGACGAACGGAAGGCCATAATAACTGATGCTACATTCGATATCGCTCAACGACACGAAAATATGCTCTTTATCCGCCGTCGCATGGGCCAGCCTGATCTTAGCCCACTGCTTCAGTTCGTGCTTGAGATCATCGCTGATCGGCAGCCAGTCGCACTCGAGCGAACTGTCCTTGCGCTTGCGGGTCCACAATCGGATCTTGGCAGATGCAAAATCCACATCGGACCATTTGGCATTGAACAATTCCGTTCTGCGGGCCGCAAGGTGCAAGTAGGCCAGCAGCATGACACGATCCTGGATGTGATAGTCGGTCGGCTCTTTTTCGGCCAAGCCGGCCACGTAATCGTAGACCTTCCAGAAATCGGCCTCCGGCGGAACGTACCGGGGATGACGCTCCTCGGGTTTCTTGGCCACGGCCAGGAAAGGATTTTCGCCCACCGGCCAATCCCTGATATTCTCCCGGGCCCATTGCCAGGCAGCTCCCAGGTTCTTGCGGTCCTTGTTGACCGCGTTGCCTGACCTTGCCTGCATCTGGCCAGTAAAAAAAGAAGCGCACAGGTATCGATCGATCTTTTCGACCTCCATGTCTGGCGACACCTGGTTAAACTCCACGAAACGCTTCATGGCCGACCTTTTTTCATCGTAGGTCTTTCGTGACAGATGGGTTTGGACGAATGTCATGTAATCGTTTGCCCACTCCCTAATCGTTAAATAATCCGTGCGGGTCTGGCGCAATTTTCGCCTGAGCTTTTCGCGCTCTTTGTTCTCCCAGTCGATCGCGTCGCGATAGCTCTTTTTGCTGGCATCCGGGAACAACTTTTGCGGACCCAGCACGCCATCCACCCACACCTTCCCGATATACCTCTTGCGTCCGCGTTTGCTTATCAAACTCGGCATTTAGGACCTCCAATATTCGCTTTTCAAAGAACCGCACTGTGCCAGGCACAACTTCGATTCCGCCCCATCTGTGGTAATAGCGGCGGACCGTGCGAGGGTCAACGCCCAATTTGGAGGCCAGCTCCTTGGGCGTGATCGGCGGTCCTAAGTTGTCGAATATTTCCATACGCGTTGATGCGATCCTTCTTAAAACAGACTCAACTGCTCGGGCCGAGCCGGCCTCGGCTTGACTGGATCGGCGGGCGGCGGGTCCTGGATGGCGAACAGTCCGGTCTTGTTGGGGATGTATTCCGGCGGAATCGGCGGCGGATGGATGTTGAGCCGCGGGTTTTTCGCCAGGACCTCGCCCATGCAGACCGGGCAATACTTGAGAAAGCGCATGTAGCGCTGGTTGTGCTTCTCGCAATAGTTGCTCAGCTCGTGCCAGTAATCGGCCATTTGCGTCACCATCCTACCGGCTGGCGTACCGGCCGCTTTATGGCCAGAAGATAGGCCAGGGGCGGCTTGCTGGCACCGGGGCGGGCCGCGTACCAGCGGCGCGCGCGGGAGACGACCCGCGACTTGCACGTCGCGCAAAACGGCGATTTGCGGCCCGCCGGCGGCCGATCGCAGCCCGGCATGGCGCACACCGCGCCCCGGGGCGGCAGATCGAACGGGAACCTGCCCCTGACCCTGGTCCGGGTCGCCGCGTTGCCCGGCTTGGGTCGGCCGGCGGCAAAAGCCCGGGCGGCCGCCTCGTCCGGCCCGCGGCCGCCGTACATTAGGCGGCAGGCGGCGCACAACGCGTTGCCCTTGTCCTTGCCGGCCAGGGGGCAGGGGCGGCCCGTGTCTGGCCGGCGCTTGCACGGGCTGGCCAGGATGCCCGGCTCCAGGGGATTGACTCGCCGCGCGTAGCCCGCATCATCCATGAGGGATGCCGCATGGAACTGGCTGGGGATATCGCCCGTTGATCTGCTCGATCGCAGCATGGCTCGCCTTTCCGTATGTCGGTTATCGCCCGGCGCCGGATTCTGCATCCGGCGTGTCAGCCCTGTGATCAGCGCCGGCCGGCGCCGGGCAAATTTTAATCGCCAGCCACTCGGGCACGATGGCCAGGCCCGGGGCAAAGTCGGTGACGCGGCGGGGCAGGCGGGCCACCTTGCCCGTGGCGCTCACCACTGCCTCGACGCAGCGGTCGGTGGTGTCCACGATCCCGCTGATCGAAACGGCCACGCGCCGGCGCGCCCGCCTCATGGCCAGATGCCCCTGTCCCGGGCCAGCCACTCGGGGATCTGCATGATGCAGTCCACGCGGTTTTCCAGCATGCGCAGGTCCTTGCCCAGGCTCTTGGGGATCCTCACCGTGCTCTCGCCGTCGTAGACGAACCAGCACGCATCCGTTTCGCCCTGCAGCTCGCCGCAAAACTCAACTGTTTTCACGTCCATGGCCGGGCTCCTTTCGCCATCGGCGCCGCGGCGGCCGCCGGGGTCCTTTTCTCCATTCGGGCAGGGCACCGGGGCGGCGCATCGGGCCGCAGATCGCAGCTGTCCCGGCACCAGCGAGAACCCGCATCCACGCACGCCGCGCAAAAGGCCGCGTGCAGGGCCCTTTTCCGGGCCAGCTCGGCCACTTCCTCGGGAAACAAAACATGTCTCATGGCGCCATCTCCTTTAAAGGGTGGACCCGGGCGGCCATAAAAGCCCGCCCGGGCAGGGGATAAGGAGGGGCCGATACTGGCGCCTCGGACCCGGGCGCTGGGGCGGCGGCAAAGCAGGAGAGGGTGGCGGTCTCGCGCCTGGCGGCCGGTGGAAGATTGGCGATGGAGAACAGCAGATAGGCGATGCAGCCCAGAACAAGGATGAGAACGGCGGCTTGCCGGATGATGGCCTCAACCCTTGACATGGCACCGCCTCCTTAATTCCTGGGAAAAATCGTGATTGACCCAGATGCCGAACGATGCGCGGTCGCCGAGCCGCTGGTTGACCTCGGCCTGCTCGTCGTAGGTCATGTAACGGTAGGCGATGGGGCCCTGGCCGAGCCTGCCCATGCGGTAAAGCACGCACAAGTGCCTGTCCGGACCGGTGCACGGCGTCATGGCTCCCTCCGCGTGCCTGCGTCCAGGAGCTGATCGAGCTCGTGGCGGGCCTTGTCGTGGGCATTTCTGATGCGGATCAGCTCGGTCGTCTCCAGCCGGCCGTCTTTTCGGGCCTCGCGGATCCGGGCGCCCAGCTCGCCGATGGCCACGGCCAAATCGGCCAGTTCCAGGTCCGGGCACCCCTTGTCCGACGTGGCCGTGCCGTCCTTTTCCACCACCGCCAGGCCCAGGGGAGCGGCCAGAAGATCCAGGGCCGCATGGGCCACGTCCCTGCGGCCGTGATCGTCAAGGGCGTCTAAAAACAGCGCCACCTGGTCGAGCACGTTTCGCCGCGTCACCCCGCAGTGGCGCGGATCGGCGGCCCACATTTGCATGTAGCGGGTCGTGCGGCCGAAAATCTCGTGCATCCGGCCGTCTGAAAGGGTTTTTCGGGCGATGTGGAAAATCTGATGGCTCTGGTATTGATACCGGTACCGCATCTCATCCCCCTGGCATGGGTTCGTTTTGCGCCGCCTTCGAACTTTTCAGCACGGCGCGCCCCCGGTAATGATGCTACGCACAGGAAGCGGACGCGTAGCGTTGTTCCCCCTGGCAGTCGCTGTCGCGGTTGCGGCTCAAATGGGCCTGCTGGATCGCGGATTCCATCTCGCGCGGCGACATCTCGAAAACCAGGCCCCAGTGTTCCTCGCCGATATAATTGGCGATTTTTTTGGCGACTTCTTTGCCGGGCTCCAATTTGCCGGTGAATAATCCCGATAAGGTTGAATCTGCTATCCCGATCTCTTCGGCAATTTTGTATTGTCTAAATTTCATATCGACTCCGAAATTTAGATTTTCACAACTTATAAAGTGTAAGAATCTAAAATGTCAAGACCTAAATTTCGAATAATCAAAAATTTTTTGTATTGCGGAAAAATTCAAATTTTATAAATTCATGACATGGATATTCAGATAATCGAAAAACTTAGAAAGATTCAAAATGACCGCAAGCGCTGGTTCGCATTAGGGTTCGAATATGCATATGAAGTTCAGCCAGGCAGGTTACAAAAACAGGTCGCTATGGATGCCGGCGTGCAGAATAGCGATATTTCAAATTTGAGGCGCGGGATCGAGAATCAATTTCCAGGCCCCGATAAATTTGAAAAAATCGCATCCGCACTCGGTTATTCATCATTTGAGTTAATCGAAATCGGAAAACAACTTGACACCCACCAGGTGATCGAGGGTGAAGATTATTCAGCGATCGCTCACACCCCTAGAGTAAAAAGCGATGCCAGTGAATCAATTCAAAAATATTTGTCTGAACAGAACGCAAAGACCGTCGATGAAATATTGATCGAGTTCATGAAATTGCCCCCAAAGAAGAGGGGGCTCGAAATCGTTATGCTCGCCGCCGCAAAGAATATGATCACAGACATCAGGGTGTCGCATGGCGACCGCGACCGCAGCGACAAGTCCTTCGGCCCCTTGAAGCGCTATTGGGATGGCGAGATCACCGAACAAGAATTATATGACGAGTCCTACCAATTTTTTAAAAGAATCAGGGAAAAGGCTGATCAACTGCTCAAGGAACATGGTCTGAAGTAGGGTCGTTTTAGATACAAGTCGGTAATCATTCTTATGGGGTGAGAATGATCTACACTGCTATCAAAACGCTTGAAAAGCGCTGGCCACTGTTCAACCGGGAGCCTTTCACAAAAGCGCACTGCCTAAAATTGCTCAAACATATGGGCGTCATCGCGCTTGCGGATAACCTTGTGCCGGAAGCAATGGCCTATCGTTACGAGAAAAGGGCTTTCGTATTTTATAATCCCCATCTGAGCGACGGCGATCTTGTGCTGAACATCGGGCATGAGGTCGGTCATTTCGCCCTCGGCCACATCAAATCCACCCGCCGGCCGATCCTATCGCGCATATTCAGCAAAACCATAGAAGAAAAAGATGCCGGCATCATCGGATTCCTCATGTGGGCGCCGACCTTCGAGCTTTGCCGCATGTACGACAAGGGGTGGCTCAATATCGAGGAACTTTACCGTTACGTCAAATTCAGGGACGGGGACATCGAGGAGGACAAGGCGCTACGGCTATGCCACAGCCGAATCCGGATCTTCAACGGATTGATGCGGACCATTCGCCAGCTCAGTATGCCGGTACAATTCCGCGTACCGCCGTACTTCGGGATATGAGAAGGGGAGAAGCCCGGATGGACCAGGAAGGGGCAGAAAACAGGTGCTATCATGATTGAATTTTTCTTGATCATTATCACGATCGCGGTCGTTCTTTATTACAACATCAGAAAATCACGGGCCAGGATGGCTCCGAGGGGGCAGGTGGACGACTTCCATGAACAGCACAGTGAATATCGTTCCCCAAATGATGCTTTCCGCGAATGGGAGGAAAGCCTCTCCACCATTTGGGAGGGACCATCAAGAACCATCGAATTTACCTACCGAGCGGCAGATGAGGAGGTGACCCGCCGTCAGGTGCAGGTTCATAAGGTCCTTAAGGATAAAAAGGGCAGGATCTATCTGGATGGCTACTGCCTCTTGCGCAATGAACCGCGCACTTTCAATTTTGAACGAATAAAATCCAGCATTACAGACAATAATCAAAAATATAATGCCTACGACTGGTTGACAGATGGTATTGGACTGAAACAATTCTGAAAGGCGGTTTTCAATGGCCGGAATGCTGCAAATCATCACCTATCTGCTCGCTGTCTACCTGGTTGTAAAGGGAATCGAGGTTCTCATGATTGCGCTGGCTTCAAGCCGCCAGGATCGCAGGCACAATCACATCGAGCCCGAGATCGAGCGGCGCAACGGGCTTGAGCGCCGCACTGGGACTTGATAGACGGTGGTCATTACTTGGCTCTTGCTGGCGGGAAATGCTGCAAAAAGGATTTATTTTAAATACGTATCGACGAATTCTCTTGGCTTTAACACCGTAATCCCCCGATATCCCGATACCCTCAACAAGTGTTTGTCGCCACTGACAATAATTTTGACATTGCTGGCAATCGCGCACTCCAGGAACTTGTCATCGTCGGTATCTTCACACACAGGGGCATCGAGCCGATCCGCATCGACAAACAGTCCATGAATTGAAAGCAGGTTGATTATCGGAAGGATGTCAATCGTTGGGAATTGTTCGGCCAATAACCCAGCAACACGCTGATACTCTTCAAGGATATCTTGAGTCAAAACGATTTGTATTTGTAAATTTTTCCAGGCTTTAAGGATTTTATAGGGCGGGCCGCTGAAAAAAATCCCCGAAATGAAAACATTCGTATCAAGCACAATGTTCATTTCAGCTTTCCACGGGCTTTTGAGATGGCATCCTCGATATCGGTTTTCTTGATACCCGCAGCCTTCGCTGTTTTTCTCGCCTCTGCTATCAACTCATCGAAATCAGATAGCTCCGGCGGCGAAATGTTCTTAAGGATGACCACATCCTTGTTGCCCACCACGATAAATTGAGCGCCAGCCTTCAAGTTAAGCCTTTTGCGAATATCTTCCGGTATAACCACCTGGCCTTTGGAGGACATTTTTGTCGTTGATATATTTGTCATGGGAACCCCCCTTCGGTTCATCTTACTGGTAAGAATATAGCGCAGATCCAAGGGAGAATCAAGGACTGGTATGGTTGGATTATGAACGCTCCGTTGCTTCGGCTCATTGAGCACCAGGTCGCATCCGCGTGAAGTCTCGAAATGTTTCTTTTTCGGGCTTCGCGTGCCGGGACTTACCCGGCGACATCAACTACCACGAGGTGGCCTCCGACCTTCCGGCCAGTACCGAAGACTCTGCAAGAATTCAGTCGCTTCAACCCTCTCAGCGAATTCCAATAGATTGCCGACCTTCGCTTCCAGGACATCTCTCACTTCGGCGGGGGTAGCGAAGAAGAACTCTTTCCGAGTGTTCACGCAGTTCAAGCGCCGGTCGGCGAAGTATTGGTGTAGCTCAGCCTCCAGCCCAACGGCGTCCTCCGAGAAAAAGAGGGCGTGCACGTCGAAGCGGAACGGTACCGAAGCACCCCCGAGTTCATTTACTCGATCCAAGGGCTCCAGTCTTCGAGTCAGGCCGATCTTGATAACGCTGTCGCCGAAGGCACCGCGGTTGGAAATAACGTAAACGTACCCGGCCCGGATGTTTGCGGCCCGGTAGTCGTTTTGGGCGATCGCCGCATCCAGTTCCGCAAGCCGAAGCTCCAACTCACCGTCGTTGCCACCCGTGGCTTGGAGCTTCTGGATGGCATTAACGATATGACTTCGCTCCTTGTCCAAGCGTTCGCGCTCTGCAGCCAGCTCCATGGCCACCTTCCGCTCTTCACGAAGACGAGCCCGCTCCTCTCGGGCTTCCTCTTTCTCCTCCTGCTTCTTCATGAGGAAATCCGCCGTGAGCTCGATCTCTTCGAGACGCAGGGCGTGGAACTCATCCGTGATGCTCATTTCCATCATCCGACCGAGCTTCGCGATGGCCGTCCGGGAAGCTTCGAGCCGCTTTTTTGCGGTGACGACGTTCCCAACCCGCAGCGTGCGAATACTGTTATCCGCCTCGGCATTGTAGGCGCGGAGCATCAGTCTGCCCAGGTCGTTAGTCATCTTGCGACCTTTGGCCAAGGATCCGTCGTATGTGAACATCTCCGACTTCTGGATGCCCCTATCCGACTTCACGAGCGTCGCGATACGCTCACTGAGGTTCGTCAGACGATCACGATAAGCCGCAGCAGTCTCAAGTGGGTGGTGGTACCGGTAGATGCCGACTTCCTGGAGGACCCGCTCGTCGTTGAGGACTACCGTCTCCTCGGATGCCAAAGCCTCTATCTGAAGACGGAGCGCCCGAAGTTCGCCCTCGAGCAGCGCGATCCGTGCATCACTATTGCCCGAGGTGACCACATGGAAACCGCCTTCGGGCGCCGAGGCCGCGGGGGCAGACTGTCCCTGTATCGCCTCCGCAGCGGCCGGCAGCCAAAGCTGCCAACCTTCAGGTGGCGGCGGCCACGAGGGATCCGGCGTCCAACCCTTCGGAGGCACCCATCCCGCCGGAGGCTTCGGCCAGCCCGGTGGAGGGTTGAATACAACGCCGCGATCACTCATGCCTTCCTCACACCTGTCGGATCGATCGGGACCAGCTCGTAGGGATTTTTGGAGACAGCGGCGCCCAGATGATCGAGAGTCGCGAGCGGTACTACCGACGAAAGATCGAACTTCATGAAGGTCTCTCTGGCCGACGCTACGGCAACGAACGGCAGATAGGTGGCCAGGCCCGTGGCCGGATGGATCGTCTCGGTCCCGACTTCGAGTGAGATGGACTGGATGATCCCTCGGCGGTCAGCCTCGAAGACCTCGTGCAGTATCCGGATAGCGAGCTGGTGCACCGCACTGGCGTAGCGGTCCTTGCATGCCTTTTTGGAAAGCTGGCTTCCCGTAATCTCGTCGCTCGCCTTTGTGTACTTGTACGCTTTAATGGAGGGTACCTGGGCAGGACCCGGGGCCACCGCACGAACTCGCAACTCTGCGTGCGCGGGATCAAACTGGAACTCGGTAATCACAGGGAAATGGTCCGGGTAAACCGAGTTTGACATCACGATAGCGACGTACTCCTCGACTGCCTCGACCACACCGTAACCCAGGTTCGAGGCCAGCTTGTCCACCGCAGCATTCTCTTCGGCTATCTTGGCCTCACGGACCTCGCAATCCTTGGCGTACCTGGCCCTTTCAGCCTCGAGTTGCACTAACCGCCGTTCTTCGTCGCGGTCATGCGCCTCAAGTGCCGCCTCGTATTCGGCTTCAAGCCGCTTCACTGTCTCCTTCCACTCCAAAGAATCAGCTTCGTGCTGCCTCCTTGCTTCCTCAAGGCGTTTCGCATGCCCCCTCTTGCCGAAAAGGCCACGCAGACCCGTAGGTGCGTCGGGCTCTATCAGTGCGGGCATTTCAGGAGGCTCGGGCTTCGCCGGCGTTGGAATTGGTCGCTCGAGGTCGGGTCGATCGAACGGTGGATGCCTGATCTCTTGCTTCAGCGTTTCCAAGTCAATGTGATCGTCCACAGATAGCGTGGCGGCCAGCAGTCCGTCGATCTCCGCGTATACCTCCTGGAGCTCGGCGTTGAGGTCGTCGACCTCGGCTAGTCTTGCCTCGAGGTGAGCAGCCGCCGCCTCCTTCTCCAGTCGCCTTCGTTCCGCGGCACTCGCTTTGGCCGCTTGTTGGCGGAGCTGCGCTTCTTGCTTTCTCCGCTGCTCGGCCGTCCGCTGGATTGCACGCCCTTCACGCTCGCGCCGACGCCGAGCACGGTCCGCCTCACGTGCCGACGTCTGAATCGCCCTGTTGAGCTCTGCCAAGAAGCCACGTCGAGCCATTAACTCCCTCCTATGGTAGTAGGGGACGTATATGATAGTATAGAAACTGAAGTTTCCCATTTTTTTAACGCAGGATGCAGGGGAAGTACTTCGGCCCTTGAAATTTTATACAATTAAAACAGATAGTTGGCAAAATGTGGGTCCTGCCTAACATATTGATATTGTTGGGAA
>DHGT01000113.1:0-5046 GCA_002402905.1 Desulfatitalea sp. UBA4791
ATGCACCCCCTGTGATCGCTAACCCAAAATGAAATAAAATGTTTCAGGATTTCGATCGCCGATAGGTCTGTTCGGCCTGGTAGGAACTGCGCACAAAGGGGCCGGCCACCGTTTCGGTGAACCCCAGTTCAAGTGCAACGCTTCGCCAGCGGGTAAATTCTTCGGGCGGTACGTAGCGTTCCACGGGAAGATGCTGTGCTGTGGGTTGGAGATACTGCCCGAGGGTCAAAAGGCGGCACTGGGCGCGTCGCAAATCCCGCAGGGCCTGGTGAATCTCCGCATCTTTTTCCCCCAGCCCCAGCATCAAACCCGATTTGGTGGGAATCTGCGGGGCCTGTCGCGTGGCATCGGCCAGCAGACGCAACGAGCGTTCATATACGGCTTGGGGCCGCACCGTGGGGTAGAGACGCGGTACGGTTTCGATATTGTGATTGAGCACGTCGGGGCCGGCATCCAGGACCGTGGTCAAAGCAACGGGGTCCCCCTGGAAATCAGGGATCAACACCTCCACGCGAACCTTCGGAATCTTGCGGCGCAGAGCGGCGATGGTGGCGGCAAAGTGGCCGGCGCCGCCGTCCGGCAGGTCGTCGCGGGTCACCGACGTGACCACCACGTACTGCAGCCGCATCTCGGCGGCCGCCTGGGCCACCCGCTCCGGCTCGTTGCCGTCGGGTGGCTGCAATTTTCCACCTTTTACCGCGCAGAAGCGGCAGTCCCGAGTGCAATGGTCGCCCAGGATGAGAAAGGTGGCCGTGTGATGCGAGAAGCATTCGAACATGTTCGGGCAGCACGCCTCCTGGCAGACGGTGTGCAGCCGACCTTCCCGGATCAGGCGTCGGGTCTCTTCATAGGCCGGGCCGCTGGGAAAGCGCACGCGCAGCCATGAGGGTTTTCTATGGACTGGGTATGTTGGTTTTTTGGGATTCATTGTGCCATTGAGTTTATTGGGCGTTTTCGGTTTGCCGGTTTGTTTCGAGGGCGGCCCGGATGTGCTCCAGGGAGACTGGTTGGAGATCGAGCCGCAGCAGCGTACCGATCTGTCCGGCCATTTCCGTGCGTACGGCCGCCATGTCGATCTGCTGCTGGGCTTCCGCGGCCAGGGTGGTCATGCGGCACGATTGAATGCCGCACGGGTTGATCCAGGTGAACGGGGTCAAATCGGTGGTGACGTTGAGCGCCAGGCCGTGAAAGCTGACGCCGCGCCGAACGGTGATGCCCACGCTGCCCAGCTTGCGTCCCTGAACCCAGGCGCCGCGATTGGCCGCATCGCCGGCGGCGGCAACGCCCCAGCGGGCCGCGGTGCGCACCATGGCCTGCTCGAGTGCCTCGACGAAGGCCACCACCCGGAAGTCGCCCCGGTTCAGGTCCACCAGGGGATAGGCCACCAGCTGTCCCGGCCCGTGATAGGTGATGTCGCCGCCGCGCTCCACAGGGATCACTTCGATCCCTCGCGCGTTCAGCTCGGATTCGGAAACCAGCAGGTTTTCCCGCCCGCCCCGGCGCCCTAAAGTGAAGACCGGCGGATGCTCGATCAGGATGATCAGGTCGCACGCCAATCGGCCCTCCTTGCGGGCCGCCACGGCCGCGCGTTGCAGGTCGAGGGCTTCGCCGTAAGGGGTCAGGGGCAGATCGAGCAGAAAGGCCGGATGCATTCTGTTATCCCATGAGGCACGGTTTGCGTGCCGCCTGCACTTCATCGAGACGCCTTACCTTGGCGTTGCGCGGCGCCTGGTGAAGCAGTTCCGGATCGGTTTCGGCCTCACGGGCGATGGCCCGCATGGCCTCGATGAAGCGGTCCAGGGTCTCCTTGGATTCACTTTCCGTGGGCTCGATCATCAGGGCCCCGCTGACCACCAGGGGAAAATAGATGGTGGGCGGGTGAAAGCCGTAATCGATGAGCCGCTTGGCGATGTCCAGGGCCGATACCTTGTAAGCCAGTTGCCGCTTGTCGGAGAAGACGCATTCGTGCATGCAGGGCCGGTCATAGGGCAGATGGTAGTCGTCCCTGAGGCCGGCCTTGATGTAATTGGCGTTGAGCACGGCGTACCGGCTCACCTGTTCCAGCATGGAGCCCAGGCTGAGGATGTAGCTGTAGGCGCGCACCAGGATGCCGAAGTTGCCGTAAAACGCATGCAACTTGCCGATGGAATGGGGAAAGTCGTTGCTCAGGGCAAAGCGCCCCTCCTTTTCCAACACGCGCGGCACGGGCAGGAATTTGGCCAGGGCGCGGGTGACGCACACCGGGCCGGCACCAGGGCCGCCGCCGCCGTGGGGGGTGGAGAAGGTCTTGTGCAGATTGAGATGCAGGACATCCACGCCCATGGCGCCCATGTGTGCCACGCCGAGCAGGGCGTTCATGTTGGCGCCGTCGGCATAGACCAGGCCGCCGCGGTCGTGGACGATCTCGGCCACCCGTCGGATTTCCCGCTCGAACAGGCCCAGGGTGTTGGGATTGGTTACCATGATACCGGCGGTCTCATCGTCCATAAGCCGCGCCACGGTCTCGGGATCGAGAATGCCGTCCGGTCCGGACGGGACCGGCACCGCGGCGTAGCCGCACAGGGAGGCGCTAGCCGGATTGGTACCGTGGGCCGTATCCGGAATCAAGATTTTGCTGCGCGGCCCGCCCAGGTCGGCGTGATAGGCGTGAAAGATCAACATGCCGGTGAGTTCCCCCTGGGCCCCGGCCGCCGGTTGCAGGGTGACGGCGTCCAGACCGGTGATTTCGGCCAGCCAGCGCTCCAGTTCGAACATGAGCCGCAGCAGCCCCTGGCTCAACGCCACCGGCAACAGGGGATGCGCATCGGCGATGCCGGGCAGGCCGGCCTGGCGCTCGTTGGTCTTGGGATTGTACTTCATGGTGCACGACCCGAGCGGGTACATGCTGCTGTCCACGCTCAGGTTCCACTGGCTCAGGCGGGTGTAGTGGCGTACGATTTCCGGTTCGCTCAGGTCCGGAAAGTCGGGGCCGTCGCCGGTCAAGGCCGCATCCAGCGGCAGCTCGGGCACATCCCGGGCAGGTATGGAAAAGGCCGTGCGCCCTTCGGCGCCCATTTCCCACAGCAGCGGTTCGTTGAAGATCAGTCCGGTCGTGCCGATCATCGCGTCACCTCCTCGACCAAAGCGTCCATGTCCGCCTTGCTGCACGTCTCGGTGGCGCACAGCAGGTAGTGGTCGGCCAATTCCGGGTAGTCGGCGGCAAGGGGCAACCCGGCGACAATCCCACCTTTGGCCAGCTGTGTGTAGCGTTCGCTGGACAACCGGGGCCAGCGGACGACAAATTCGTTGAAGACCGGCGCGCTGAACGGCAGTTCGGCGCCGGCGGCTTGCAGGGCATGTTTCAGGTAACCGGCCTTGTCGAAATTGAGGCGGGCCAATTGCCGGAAACCGGTGCGGCCGAGGGAGGCCATGTACATGGCCGCGGCCAGTGCGCACAGCCCCTGGTTGGTGCAGATGTTGGAGGTGGCCCGCTCGCGCCGGATGTGCTGTTCGCGGGTGGAGAGGGTCAGCACGAAGCCGCGCCGCCCCTCGGCGTCGTTGGCGCGGCCCACCAGACGGCCGGGCATGCTGCGGACATGTTTCATGCGGCAGGCGAACAGCCCCACGCCCGGTCCGCCGAACGAGCGCGGGATGCCCAGGCTCTGGCCCTCGCCGCAGACGATGTCAGCCCCGAGTCGGCCGGGCGCCTGGTACAGGCCATAGGCCAGCGGTTCGTTGAATGCCACGATCATCAAGGTCGCGTCGTCGGCGTGGATCCGCCCTTCGGCCGCCTGGAGATCTTCGATGCAGCCCAAGAAGTTGGGCGACTGGAGGGCCACGGCCGCCAGCTCGTTTTGATCCGCCAGGAGCGCAAGGTCGGTGCGGCCGTCGGATCCGTAGGGCAGGTCGACGATCTCGAAACCGGTGGGCCGAAGATAGGTTTCCACCACACGCCGGTAGTTGGGATGGACGGCCCGGGAAACGGCCACGCGCCGTCGCTTGGTGGTGCGAATGGCCATGAGCAGCGCTTCGGCCAGGGCCGAGGCGCCGTCGTACATGGAGGCGTTGGCCACCTCCATGCCGAGCAGGCGGCATACCAGGGTCTGGTATTCGTATATCGCCTGGAGCGTGCCCTGGCTCACTTCGGGCTGGTAGGGGGTGTAGGCCGTGTAAAGTTCGCCGCGGCGCAGCAGCTGCTTGATGGTTTCGGGGATGTGGTGGTCGTAGCTGCCGGCCCCGAGGAAGATTTTATAGGCGGGCGCCGTGGCTGTCTGCCCGGCCAGCTGTTCCATGTGGCGGTCCAGGTCCCATTCACTCAGGGCAGGTGGAAGGTCCAGCGGGGTGGAACGCCGGCATGCCGAGGGAACGTCGGCGAAAAGCGCATCCACTGTTTTGACTCCCACGGCCGTCAGCATGGCCGCGATATCCGATTCGGTGTGAGGCATATACCGCATGGCGGTTATCCTTTCAGCATGGCCAGATAGGCGCCGCGATCCATGAGTTTGCCAAACGGGTCGGCGCCGGCGGGTTTGACCTTCAACATCCAGCCGCCGTCGTAGGGCTCGTTGTTGACCAGCTCCGGGCTATCCTCCAACCCGCCGTTGATGTCGACCACCTCACCGGCCACCGGCATAAAGAGCTCCGAAACCGCCTTGACCGACTCCACGGACCCGAACTCTTCACCCTGCTTGAGCTTGCTTCCCTTCTCCGGAAGCTCCACGAAGACGATGTCGCCCAGCTGGTCCTGGGCATAGTCGCTGATGCCGACGGTCACCAGGTCGCCCTCCTTGCGGGCCCATTCATGGTCCTTGCTGTAGTATACGTCTTCGGGGAATTTGAGTTCGTCGATCTCTTTCATCGCTTTCTCCTTTGCTTTAGGGGACAAGGGATTGGTATGCCATACGGTCGCGGATAAACGGATGGGGCGGCGTCGGAATGTATCTCTCAAACGAGTTGCAGGGCAGATGACCGGGCGATCGGCCCCATCGGCTGGTGGTTATTGTGGACCGATTTCGGTCAAAATGCAATGGGAAGGGTAGGGCACAGCGATTCTAACTGAATGTCATT
>DHGT01000113.1:5201-14067 GCA_002402905.1 Desulfatitalea sp. UBA4791
CACCTTCTGGAATGCAGGCCCTTCAGGGTGAATCACATTCAGTTAGAACTGCTGGGAGGGGAACGCTGAATTTGGGGGCGAAAGCGTAGAGGCGGGCTTTACGCCCGCCCGCATCGTCGGCCTGAACCAATATGTCATGCTTCGGGAGCTATTTTTCCGTTTCGATCCCCAGCAGCTTATCGATACCTTTTTCGAAATTTTCCACGCGGCTTTTGTTCAATACGAAAGGATAGGGGGTGGCCGAAGAGGCGGCCGGTATCTTGTCCACCGTCTCATCCTCGGGAGCAAACACCCGCACGGTATATTCGCCTTGATCGTCCTTGAGGGTGATCTGCCAACGGGGGTCGCCCAAGCCATCTTTGACCGTGTCGTCCAGGTACCCGTCGCAATTCAATCGCGCGATGCCGTTCAGCAGCGCATCGACCTCTTCTTTTGCCACAACCTGCCCGTGGGCATCGTGCCATTCGACCTTCGGGGATGGTGGCGGGGATGGGGTTTCGGCTTTGTCTTCCTGGGTCTCATCGGCCGGCGGGGCGATCTCCTTTTTGGTCAACTCGATAGCGCGATCCCCCTTGCTCAAGGTCATCGTGCCGATGCTCTCCCGGGAAAGGTCGAGAATGGTTTTGTCTCTCAGGTCCGCGAGGGTGTGCTCGAAGGTGCGCTTGAGCTGTCCCCGGGCATGGTAGACATTGGAATCGCCGTCAATCAGCACGAAGGTGTGCTGAAAGGTCGGTGCCGGTTCCCCGATATGGAAACGGCGAACGGTATCGGCGCCCCGGAAGGCGTCTACTGTGATGCGTTTTCCTTCGGCCAGTCCGTAGCGTTCGTAGCTCCCCGACTCGGACACCAGGGCCGTGAGGGTGAGCTGGGCGGCGGCATTGGCCATGTTTTTCACCTTGACGTTGTCCGCTGGATAGGCCTGGGGTTGAATGAACCATTTTTCGTCTTTCCTGACCAGTTCCACCGAACCGTCCGGTTGACCGGAAACCACCATGCGGTCGATATCCGCGCTCTCCACCCTGGCCGGCTGAGGCAACTCGCCGGGTTCGTGATTGACGGATTGCAGGGTGAGGTAAAACACCAGTGCCACGATGACCACTACGAGGATGACGTATTCCTTTTTGACTTTCATGGAAACCTCTTTGACTGGATTGACAATATCGCAATAACCATGCGCCCGTTACTGACCGAATATCTGCTGAATCATTTTACGGCGGGCGTGGCGGCGCCACCACACCAGCAGTCCGAAGCCCACCACCAGGATGGGCAGGCCTACCATGTTGAAGGATTTGATCAACACCTTGGTGCTGTTGGCGGTCGGCGCCAGCGGGTTGAAGCGTTGCTCCTTGCTGCGCATGGCGGCCACCGCTTCGCGGTCGTTGAGCGCGTCGATCATGTTGAGCACGAACATGGTGTTGGGGCTCTGGCCGCTTTCGTCCAGCAACTGGTCCGAGAGCATCTTGGAGGAGGCCACGACGAAAATTTTGGCCGGCACGCTGGTTTCCCTGAAACCGCCCTGATCCTGGATCTGGGAGAGGTCGGTCGATTCAATCGGCTTGTCCGCGTCGGCGGCCGCTTCCTCCGCGGGCTGGCCGGACGAGGCGTCCGCATCATCCTCGGCCGGTTTTTCGGGCATGGGTTTGTCCTTGAAATAGCTGGTAAAGACGCCTTCGAGCAGGTAGGCCAGGGGCCGGCGGGCCATTTCGGTGTCCGATGCCGGCGGCGTGAGGAACATGGGGTTCAGGACGATGCGGTCGCGCATCTCCCATGAACGCTCGGACGAGGAGAACAGCTCGTGGGCCTTGACCTCCTGGGCCGCGATCCGTTCGCTGTCCAGCTCCAGGGGCGAGACCAGATAGGCGAACAGTCCCTTGATATGTTTAAGGTAGTCCAACTCCTTGTTGATGTTGGCACTCTCGATTTTGGGAATGAAATAGATCGGTTGCTCGCCGCCGCCCTGCTCCCGCGGTTTGACCTGGCGATGGCACTTTTCATCCAGCACCACGGCCTGTTTGATCCGGACGCCGTAATGGGCCAGCATCTGTTCCAAGCCCGTGTCCAGGGGCACGAATGTGGGCATCTGGTTGGACATGAACGGTCCCTGGTTGGCGGGCATCTTCTCCTCGAAGGCGTCGATGAAGAGCGCCAGGTTGGTGCCGCGCATCAGGGCCTGGTCGATCTGATAGAGGTCGTAGTCGGACATCTTCTCGATGGGCCGTACGATCACCATGCTTTTCAGACCTGGGGCAATCGTCTCCTCCTTCAGGTCAATCGGCTTGACGGTGTAGGTTTTGTTGAGCAGGTTGCCGAACAGGTTCAGGCCGTCCTCCTGGGGGCCGAGCGGGCTGCCGCCGCCGATGTCCAACGTGCCGTAGGCGGTCAGATAGCCGACATCCTCATTGATGTTGATCAGCCGTTCGATGTTGGTGTTGATCAGATCTTCCAGTTCTTCCACAGAAGTGAGCTGGTACTGGTCACCGAAAATGGGGACCCGCACCACCCGCAGCAGCGGGATTTCCCGGGTTTTGTCCTTGTACTGCAGCAGCATGCCGATGGTGCCCTGGCCGGCGGCGATATCGGCTTTTTCTATATCCGGCCATTGCAGCCGGAGCAGATTGAAACCGTCCAGTCCTTGGCTCGATGTGCCGGCCCGACTGGGGTCGATACGCTCGAATTCCAGCTTGCCGTAGGTTTTGGCCTTCATGCGGTCCACGACCCCCTTGATTTCATCGGGGTATTGGTCCAGATGTTTCAGGTTCATGTAGGGCGCCACTTTGAACAGGTCGGAAGAGAGGACCAGGGTCGCCTTGATGTTGCCATCCAGGGCCAGCAGGGCGCTGACCTTGTGGTTGAGTTTCTGGATAGCGGTGGTCAACTGGTACTCGAGCCCCTCGGTGGTGGTGATGGTGGGGATGCGCTCGATAATGTCCCCGTGGATCATTACCAGGCCCATGTAGGCCTGTTTGAACTTGAGTTCGTCCTGTTCGACGATCTGGATCTGAACCGGATGGATGCCGTAGTCGCGGGCCATTTGCTGGTTTTCGCGGGCCGCCTCGCTCACCCCTTCGGTCTCCGGGCTCACGTCGTAGAAGTGGACCCGGAAGTACTTCTGGTTGTTGAGGGCGTATTCGCCGAGCAGGTCGCGCAGATAAATTTCCGTGGTGTTGTGGGGCGCCGGCAGGTCCCTGGTGAAAAACACTTTGACGGTCAGCGGCTCGGTGAGCGTCTCGGCGACCTTCACACTGACCGGAGAAAGAGAGTAGATCCCATTCTGGGTCAGGTCGCCCCTGAAGAAGAGGCGGATGCCCGCGATGTTGATCAGTATCACGATCAGAGCATAGAGCCCGAATTTGATATACTTGGCATGGCTGCGTGGTGTGGCTTTCATTTCGATCTATCCTTTACTATTTCTCTTCCATCGACAGATGGGTGGCATACAGTCCCAGGAAAGCAACGCTCACAAAGTAGAGCAGGTCGCGCGAGTCCACGATTCCCTTGGCGATATTGTTGAAGTGGGCACTGGCGCTGATGAAGGTGATGACATCCAGAATTGTCTGTGGAAAGAAAAAGAGCATCTGGTCGATGATGGCCAGCGTCACGCAGATGACCATGGCCACGATGCAGGCGATAATCTGGTTACGGGTCAGCGACGAGGCGAACAGTCCGATGGCGGCATAGGCCCCGGCCAGCAGGATGGCGCCGAGGTATCCGCCCAGGGTGGCGCCCCAGTCCAGATCGCCGACCGCGCTGATGAAAATCGCATAGGAGAGAGTGGGGACCAGGATCGCTCCGGCAAAGGCCACTGCGGCGAGAAACTTACCGATGATGATGTCGCGGAAGGTGACCGGCAGGGTGAGCAGCAGTTCGTAGGAACCGACGTTGATCTCCTCGGAAAAGAGCCGCATGGTGATGATCGGCACGACCAGCGCGAAGACGAAAGGCAGCAGGTTGAAAAACCGTCGCATGTCCGCCTGGTCGAAAATGAAGAAGGTGGAGAAAAAGAGCCAGCCGGTGACGATCAGAAAGACGGCGATGACGATGTAGGCGATCGGTGAAACGAAATAATCCTTGAACTCTTTGCTGAAAATGAGCAGTGCCTGGCGCATGTCGCTACTCCCTGGTCAATTCACGAAAAATGGTTTCGAGGTTCCTGGTCTCCTGGCTCAACTCCACCAGGACCCAGTCGGTGGCTTTGACGGCCGCGTACAGGTCGGGCCGGATGTCTCGATCGGCCCGGCTGACCACGCTGCATCGAACGATGCCGGGCGTATCGCTCCCCAGGGCCATGGCCCTGGACACACCGGGTACCGTCTGCAGGCGTGCCACCACCTCCTCGGCGGCCACACCCATCAGGCCGAGCTGGATCTGGCACTCGCCGTCCTTGCTTGCGGTGAGCTGCTGGGTGCTGCCGTCGGCGATGATTCGGCCTTTATTGATGATGACGATGCGGTCGCACGTGGCCTCGGCCTCGCTGAGAATGTGCGTGGAGAGAATAACGGTCTTTTCCCGCCCGATCTTTTTAATGATTTCGCGAATTTCCACAATCTGATTGGGGTCGAGTCCCGATGTGGGTTCATCGAGGATGAGAATCTCCGGGTCGCTCATCATGGCATGGGCCAGGCCCACGCGCTGCTTGAGCCCCTTGGAGAGGGTGTCGATGGTTTTGTGCATGATGCCGCGCAGGGCGCACATATCGGCCAGTTCGACGATGCGGCGTTGTTTGACCTCGCCGGACATGCCGCGGATGCGCGCCACATGGTCCAGGTAATCATAGACGATCATGCTTTTATACAAAGGGGCCGATTCGGGCAGATACCCGATCAGGCGCTTGATGGCCAGCGCGTTTTCGTAGATCGAATGCGTTTTTACCTGGATGTCCCCGGCCGAGGGCTGGAAATAGCCGGTCAGCATCCGCAGGGTGGTGGTTTTGCCCGCGCCGTTGGGACCCAGCAGCCCCACGATCTCACCCCCCTTGATGTCCAGGTCGATGTGATCCACGGCGCAAAAATCGTCGTAGTATTTGGTCAGGCCTTCAACATGGATCATTCGTGGTCTCCTTCGTTTGTATCAGGCGATGGGAAATCGTGCATGTCTCTCATCAGAATATTTATTACGGGTTTTTCGGCCGCTTCGGGAGGTGGTATTCAGGTATGACCGAATACGCGGCCGGTCACTGTTTCGCATGCCCCTTCGGGTATCGTATGAAGTTGTTTTTAATAGAGGATAACGGCCGAGGTGTCAATAGCCCCAGCAGTCATCCAGGGATTCTAACTGAACTGAACTGTCCATGCTGCTATCTTAAGTGGGAGTTACGCCCGCCCGCAGGGGGATGCTGTTCGCCTCGGGCCAACGGCATTGACTGAACTCTGACAAGAACGGGTCATGGTCCGGAACCCGTCATCATCCTTCGGGTTGGCCCCGAAGCTTAACGGTGTACCACGGGCCTGAGATTCGCGATTGTTTGCATTTCGGGCAGCGTCCCGGCGGTGACAGCCGCTGGCGCGACGTGAATTCATAGCCGCATCCGTCGCAGCGGGCGGGCCTGACCAGGAGTCGGCCGCCCTGGGCGGTCACTGATTTCTGAACATGCGGCAGATGGAAAATGGCATCTTTTTCTGTCATTCCAAGGAGTTGAGCGATCTGGTAAAGATCCACTTCCCGCTGCCGGAGTTCGGCGATAATGCGTTGTCGGATCGTTTGGCTCATTTTTCCGTAATGCCGGGCTGCGCCAGAAGCCACTCGACCAGCCCCTCCGCCGCGGGTTGAATGACCTTCAGGCTCGCCTGGTACATCTCCAAAGGCCCGCCATAGGGGTCTTCCACATCGCGATCCTGCTGATCCGGATCGGTCGAAAAGGCGGTCAACAACTTCACGCTGCTCTTGCCGAAAAGCAGCATGCCGCGCAGCGTCGTCAGGTGCTCCTGGGCCATGGCCAGGCTCAAATCGGCGCGCCGGACCAAATCGGGGCTCACCATGCGCGCCCGGTGGCCGCTGATGTCGATTCCCAACCGGGCCATGACGGCCTCCGCATGGGGGGCCGCTCGATTGCCGTGCATGGCATAGGTGCCGGCCGAAGAGACGCGCACATGGTGTTTGAGCTCCGTTGGCAGCAGATGTCGCAACAACCCTTCGGCCATGGGGCTTCGGCAGATGTTGCCGGTGCACACCATCAATATATCGAACATGTCGGACCATCCTTCGATTTAAGGCCAGGATACCGCGATTGCAGCGGCCAGAGGGTCGATGATAAGCCGCCGCTCCCGGGCTGTCAACGCGATGGAACATCCTGAAATGTCCGTGGCCATAAAAGGGCCGGCTCCGGGGCAGGTCCATTCCCCGATGCAGGCGACACGGACCAGAGGCGGGTTGGCCGGATCCTTAATCGCGTGCCATCGCATACACCTTGTCGAACCACTTGTATCGCGATGCCTTGGGCATGCGCCAGCGTTTCAAGGCGTTGGTCAATTCGTTTCGATTCACGCCGCAAATGCGCTTGAGCTGCATGAACGCTTCGCCGTTGATCCAGCCGGGCAGGCCCCTCGATGCCTGGTGGATGGCGCGGATTTGATCCGCACTGAAAGGCAGTCGTTTGAGGAAACCGGCCACAAAGATCTTTTCGATCACGGTCTTGGGCGGCAACCATTGGGCGATCTCCGCGAAACGGCGGCGCATTTCCGGTTCGGCGAACAAGACGATGCTTTGCAGTTTCCGCCGGCCGTCCGGCGCGAAGGCCGACTGCAGCAGCAGTCTCAACTCCGATGGCGAAAGCTGATGGGCATCGTCCACGATCACCGACGGGGGTGTGTCGTTACGGGACAAATAGACCATGCGGTTATTCAGATTGCGCCAAGGATCGAGGCGGCATTTTTTCCGGCGCTTCAGGCGGATGCGGCCGGCCTGCCATCGATTGCCGGCATCGTAAAGAAAACGGTTCATCAAAGTGGTTTTGCCGCTGCCCCGTTCGCCGATCACGACAATCACCAGGCTGCTGCCGCCCACCATGTTGTTCAGAATGGCGAGTCTTTGGGTGGTCAGCGGCGAGGCAAAAAAATAGCGGTTCAACGAGCGTTGGCGCCCATGATCCTCGGTCTCGAGGCCCAGGAGAGCCGGCAGCGGTACATGAGAGCGTTTGGCCAGAAGCCTGCAGGTCAATTGTGCGATCATTTTTTGACACCCCCTTCTCCCGCGCGTGTGGCCCCTGGGGCGTTCCACCGCCCCTGATGTCCAATTTATTTTTCCAAAATCATACACCCGGATAATTTTGTGAACGGACCCGTTCGTTGTCCGCCCCGTTGCCGAGGCCCGGCATTTCCGGTTTTTGATTAATGCAATCCGCATACCATTCAGACTGGTTGTCCTCCCCGATCCGTGCTTGATCTTTTTTATGCGGTCCATTATAAATTGTTCCATCGGGCCATGGAGACGCTTGCCAGATTCGGGCATCCCTTTGCGTGAAGACCCGGCGGAAGTGCCGGACCGATCGAACGCACCACCCTGTTGCCTGTGAGACAACCGACGGGAGATATCGCCACTGCCGGTCGCATTCCCAAACCACTCGTCATTGTTCCGCCGTGGAGAAAAACTATGACAGATTGCCGCATTCTTTTTGTAGATGACGACAAAGATATATTGATGATGGTCGAGCAGTATCTGCAAATGCAAGGCTATGATATCACCACGGTCGACAGTGGAATGAAGGCCCTCGACCTGGTCAAGGATCAGGATATCGACATCATCTTCACCGATTACAAAATGCCCGAGTTCAACGGGTTGGAGCTGCTGGCGGCCGTCAAACAATACAAGCCCAGCATCGAGGTGATCATCGTCACGGGCTATGGCTCGATGGAGTCGGCCATTCAGGCGATGAAATTCGGCAGTTACGACTACCTGCAAAAGCCCTTCAAGCTCGATCACCTCAAGCTGATCATCGATCGCATCACCGGTGAGCGCAAGGTCAAGGACAAGAAAGCCCTGGTGCGCAAACGCGGGCAGCAGCGCCATCGATTCCATGGACTGGTCGGCATCAGTCCGCCGATGCAGCAGGTCTATGAACTGCTCGAGACCGTCAGCCAGCAGAACCCCATGGTCCTGATTCAGGGCGAAAGCGGTACCGGCAAGGAATTGGTGGCGCGTACCATTCACTCTATGAGTGAGCGGCGGGACAACGCGTTCGTTCCGGTCAACTGCAGCGGCATCACCGACGGCGTGCCCGAGGAGGAGATGGTCAGCCATGTGACGGCCCTGATGCAAAAGGTCCACGGAGGCACGATTTACCTGGATGAAATCGCGGACCTGGCACCCACGTTGCGTCTATCCATCCTGCAGGCCTTGAAGGAAGAGCAGAAAAAGAAGGGCACCACCACCCGGGTGATCGCCGCCACCAGCAAGGAGTTGGGCGAAGTGATCGCCAGCGGCGCCCTGAAGAAGAATTTTTTCGACCTGCTCAATGCCGTCGTTTTCCGCTTGCCGCCCCTGCGTGAACGGCTCGAAGATATTTGCCTGCTCATCAACCATTTTATCCACCTGGCCTGCGCCAAACACAATCGCCGCACCATCGGTGTCTCTCCCGAAGCATTGGATATTCTCATGGATTACCACTGGCCGGGCAACCTGATCCAACTGCAGAACGTGATCGATCGGGCATTGGCCCTGGGCGTCGAAGAGTCCATCCAGCCGGCGGACCTGCCGGCGGAGATACAGACGTTCTCAACCATCTCCAAAATGAGCTGAAACGGCTGAGCACCCCAGATTCGGCGTTGCCGGAGGTTCGCGGTAGAGGGACTACAGCTTCACCTCCGGCGCCTTGACTCTGGCGCGCTCAGCCGTTTCAGCGTTGGGGGTGCACCCCAGATTCGGCGTTGCCGGA
>DHGT01000113.1:14158-92055 GCA_002402905.1 Desulfatitalea sp. UBA4791
CTGGGCCGCCCGCCGTGCATTTTACCGGCACTTGACCGTTTGGCGTGTGGCATCGGCCACCTGTTCCACCCACACCCTGTTTAATGAACAGCATTGAGTTCGAGCTGGTTTCAACTTTGACGCTTTGACTTCGGTATACCTATGAACGATGCCTGATATCCTGCTCATCCAGCCGCCGATCCGCGACTTTTATCTGACCGCCAAGCGCACCATGCCATACGGTCTGGCGTGTATCGCGGGTGCCCTGCGCCAGGAGGGGTTCAGCGTCGCCATTTTCGATGCCCTGGCCACCGATAAGGCCCGCGTCATGGAATGGCCCGGCGAGATGGCCTTCTTGAAACCCTTTTACGGGCGGGAGGACCGTTCCCCGTTCGCCCTGTTTCACCATTTCCGCCACTTCGGATACAGCTTCGAACACATCGGGCGTGTCGCCCGGCAGTCCGGCGCCGGCCTCATCGGCATCTCATCGCTCTTCAGCGCTTACAGCGACACGGCCCTGGAAACGGCCGCGGCGGTCCGCAAATGTTGCCTGGACGCCACCATCGTCATGGGCGGGCACCACCCCTCGGTGCTGCCGGAGGCGGTCATGCGCCATCCAGCGGTCGATTTCGTGCTGCGCGGCGACGGCGAGGCGACACTGCCCCCCTTGGCCCTGGCCTTGCGCGACGGCGGGGATCTGGAGACCGTTCCCGGCCTGGTAAGGCGGGGCCCGAAGGGCGCCCTGATCGCCTCTCCACCGGCGGTGGTCGAGGATTTGAACGGCCTGCCCCTGCCGGCCTTCGATCTGATGGACTGGCGCTTTTACCGTCGCTCGGGCAAAGGCAACCTGGCCCTGTCGGCCAGCCGGGGCTGTCCGATGCGCTGCACCTACTGTGCGGTCAATGCCTCCACCTATCATGGATTTCGGACCCGCCCGGTCGATGCGGTCATGGCCGAGATCAAGGCCGCCGACCGGATCGCCCCCCTGGGTTTCATCGATTTCGAAGACGAACACCTGACCGCGGACCGTTCATGGTTCATGGCCCTGTTGAGCGCCATCGGGGAGTATTTCAAGGGCCGCTTGCCCGAACTGCGCGCCATGAACGGCATGTTCGTGCCCACCCTGGACCGCGAGATACTCTTGGAAATGAGACGCGCCGGGTTCAAGGCGCTGAATTTCGCCCTGATCACCACCGATAAAGGACAGCTCCGGCGCTTCGGACGGCCCGATTTGAGCGCGGACCTGGACCGGGTGCTGTCGGCGGCGGGGCGGGAGGGGTTGCGCAGCGTGGCTTACCTGATCGTGTCCGGCCCGCAGCAAGATCCGTTCGCATCTCTGGCCGACCTTCTTTTCCTGGGCCGGCGGCCGGTCCTGGCCGGCGTGTCGGTCTTCTATCCGGCGCCGGGCAGCGCCGATTACCAATGGTGCCGCCGGAGCGGGAAATTGCCGGACCGCTCGGGATTATGGCGGGCCTCGACCCTGCCCCTGGAACACGCCACCGACCGTCGCCAGACCGTCACCCTGCTGCGTTTGGGGCGTATTCTCAATTACATGAAACATCGGCTGGACATGGGACACGGCCTGCCGGAACCGGCCGCGCCACCGGCTGAAATTTCCCCGGACGTCGACCGCGACAGCGCGGGCCGCACACTTCTATCGGCTTTCCTGAAAGATGGCGGGATCAGGGGAATCGACAAGAATGGCTGTCTCTATGCCCACGAGGTGGATGCCGCGCTCTGCCGGGCGTTCATCGATGGTGTGGCAGGCATCTGCCTGGGAGGCGCATGGCCGGATGCAGATCAGTTCGGATGCGAGTAGGCATTGGGCCTACTCGTCCGGGTCGTTGGGCGGGTTTCCGTCGATCCGCTCGTAAACCTGGTCTGGCTCGTAGGCCAGGTAGCTGAACAGGCGCGTTTCCAATCGAAGCGTCTGATCCCACACCTCCTGCAGCCATCGGCGGTGTTCCTCGGTTTTGGCATAGCGGTGGAGAATGTAAACCATGCGCTCCTCGAGCGAGACCACCTGGTCGTGAAGCACCCGTTTGTCGGCGTAATTGACGATTTCTGCCTCGCAGGGGGCATCCCGCTTGAAATAGGCATCCAGGATGACGTGTTGCCGAATGATGTCCCCTACTTCCGGATAGCCCAGGCCGGCCAGGTATTCGCCACCGGTTTTGGAGTGGTTTTCGCCGGTGGTGAAACTGCGCGGCTTGGTGATGTCGTGGAGCAGGGCCGAGGCTTTCACCAGGGGCCGGTTGAGCGCGACCCCGGCCGACAGGAGGCCGTCGGTAAGCAGCAACGCCACGCGGCACACCAGCATGGAGTGGGCCTTGATGTGCGGCGGCATCTCCATGTCGGCCAACATGTGCATACACTCGGACCTGGGGGGAATACGCATGGACGGTTCGCTCCTGCCACAATTGAGGCACATCGAGTTACATGACACATGAACCCGTGTGTCGATGATCACTATAGCCGAGGGCCGGCGCAAACGACAAGGCCAATTTGACGCCCCGGTGAATCGGATCCGGACCCGGTGGGCCCGGCGTGTTTTACGGTTCGACGATATCGCACCAATGACAAGTTTTTGCGAACATCGGCTGGCGCGGCCGTTGTCCTTTCCAATTGACACTTCGGGTCCTTTTACTTATCATTTGCACGTTGCCACTGGTTCTTCTTCGCGTTTGATCCCAGCAGCCTTGAAACAGGGCCATGACGACGGCCGGACGGTAAGGGTTTGCCATCCTTGCCGCCCATGTCCATTCCATAAACCCATCAGAAGAATGACACCATGTCCATACCCGAAACACTCAACCTCGACTATCTCGACGATCTGTACCAGCGATATCGCCGTGACCCCGAGTCGGTGGGCCGCGAGTGGCGCGTCTTTTTTTACGGCTTCGACATGGGCAGGCAGCGCAGCGAAGCCGGAGCCGGCGCGCCGCAGCCACCCGCCACCGGCCCTGCCGAGGGGCAGGTGGGTGAATTGATTTTACGCTACCGTCAATTGGGCCATCTGCTGGCCTGCATGGACCCATTGAGCGCCTGCCCCACCGAACACCCCCTGCTGGCCCTCGACGCCTTCGGGTTCGACGCCGGTCATCTCGAACAGGTCTATGCCACACCGCAGTTCGCCTCCGTCGCGCAGGCCCCGCTCAAGGAGATCCTTCAGATCCTCAAACTGACCTATTGCCGTTCGATCGGGGTGGAGTACATGCACCTGCAGGACCCGGACGAACGGCGCTGGCTCCAGGAGCGCATGGAGCCCAACCGCAACCGGGTCGACCTGTCGCACGACGCGCAGCGCCACCTGCTCGAAAAACTGACCGATGCGGCCATGTTCGAAGCGTTTCTCAACAAGCGTTACCTGGCCGTGACACGGTTTTCCCTGGAAGGCGGGGACGGCATCATTCCCATGCTCGACGCGATGTTGCGCCGGGCGGTCGGCCTGGGTGCCGAGGAGCTGGTGCTGGGCATGGCCCACCGGGGCCGTCTCAATGTGCAGGCCAACATCCTGGGCCGCCCGGTGGAGGAGATCCTGGCCGAGTTTGAAAATTGCTATGACAGCAGCCAATTGGTGGGGGCCGGCGACGTCAAGTACCACAACGGTTATCTGGGCGACATCGATCTGGGGGCCGACGGCCGCATCCAGGCGCTGCTGGTCAACAACCCCAGCCACCTGGAAGCGGTGGATCCGGTGGTGCTGGGTATTGCCCGGGCCCGCCAGGAGCGGCGCGGCGAAAATGGGCAACGGCAGGTGCTGCCCCTGTTGATCCACGGCGATGCGGCCTTTGCCGGCCAGGGGGTGGTGGCCGAGACACTCAACATGAGTCAGCTCAAGGGCTACAGGACCGGCGGTACCCTACATGTGGTGATCAACAACCAGATCGGCTATACCACCCTGCCGGAAAATGCCCGTTCCACCCGGTACACCACCGACCTGGCCAAGATGCTCATGGTCCCCATCTTCCACGTGCACGGCGAAAATCCGGAAGCCCTGGTGCATGTGATCCGGCTGGCCGTGGACTACCGATATGCCTTCGGCAAGGATGTGGTGGTCGACGTGGTCTGCTACCGCCGATTCGGCCACAACGAGGGCGACGAGCCCTACTTTACCCAACCCCTGATGTATGACCGCATTCGCGAGCGCCCCTCCCTGCACCGGCTTTATGCCGATCAGCTGATCGAAGCCGAGGTGCTGTCCGCCGGCGTGGTGGATCGAATGGAAGAAAAAGTCCTCAAACGCATGGAGGCCGCCTACGACGAGGTGCGCAACAGCGCCTGTCCATTCCCCGAGGGGCGTTTCTACAGCGAGTGGGACGGCTACACGGGGCAATATACCCATGATGCGGTCGACACCGGCGTATCGGAAGAGACGCTGGTCGATCTGGCCCGCCGGATCAACACCCTGCCCAAGGACTTTTCGCCCCATTCCAAGATCAAGCTGCTATTGCGTCGCCGCCGGGAAACCGTGGAAAAGGGGAGCGGCATCGATTGGGGCAATGCCGAAGCCCTTGCCTTTGCCAGCCTGCTCGAAGAGCGGACGTCCATCCGCCTGAGCGGCCAGGACAGCGGCCGCGGCACCTTCAGTCAGCGCCACAGCGTGCTTTTCGACCGTAAGAGCGGCGAGCCGTACGTGCCGCTTCACCACCTTTCAGAGCGGGCGGCCCGATTCGAGGTGCACGACAGTCCACTCTCCGAGGTCGGTGTCATGGGATTCGACTACGGCTATTCGCTGGCTTCGCCGGACAAGCTGGTGCTGTGGGAAGCCCAGTTCGGCGATTTTTCCAACAATGCCCAGGGGATTATCGACCTGTTCATCGCCAGCGGCGAAGCCAAGTGGCGCCGCCTGTCCGGCCTCGTCCTGCTGTTGCCCCACGGTTGGGAAGGGCTCGGCCCCGAGCATTCCAGCGCCAGGTTGGAGCGCTTCCTGCAGCTTTGTGCAGACGATAACCTGCAGGTGTGCGACCTGACCACCCCGGCCCAGTATTTCCACCTGCTGCGCCGCCAGGTCCACGCCGCCTACCGCAAGCCCCTGGTGCTGATGACCCCCAAGAGCCTGCTGCGCCATCCCCAGGCCGTCTCCACCCTTGCCGACTTGAGCGGGGGGCGCTTCCAGGCCGTGCTGGACGATCCGGTACGCCCCGAGAAGGCGAGCAAGGTGATCTTCTGCAGCGGCAAGATCTTCTACCAGTTGCTGCAGCGCAGGGACGAGTTGGAGACGAGCAAGATCGCTATCATCCGCCTCGAGCAATACTATCCGTTTCCCGAAGCGCAGCTCAAAGCGGTGCTGGCCGACTATCCGTCGGCCCAGTCCTGGACCTGGGTGCAGGAGGCACCGGAGAACATGGGCGGCTGGCAGTTCGTGCGGTCCCGCCTCGAGGCCGTGGTGGGCCATTCCCTCACCTATGTGGGGCGCAAGGCCTCTTCCACCCCGGCTACCGGTTTCCCAAATCTCTACAAGAAGCAGCAGGCGGCCCTCTCCGACGAGGCGGTGGGGCCGTACGACGCCGGCGCGAAGAGTGCGGGATAAGGGGTATGTTCAAGCATCAACGACATCGAGATATGACCGATAAGGAGAGCCAATGGCCATCGAGGTGAAAATCCCCAGCGTGGGAGAATCGGTACAGGAGGCCGTTCTGACCGAATGGTTCAAGCAGGACGGCGATGTAGTCGAAAAGGACGAGCCCTTGTTCGTCATCGAAACCGATAAGGTGACCCTGGAAGTCACTGCAGAGGCGGCCGGCACCCTCAAGATACAGGTGCAGGCCGGCGAGACCGTGGCCGTGGGCACCGTGGTGGCCACCATAGAAACCGGAGGCGCCAAACCGGCGGCCGAAAAGAAGCCGGATGCGGCGCCCGAAGAGAAGGAGAGCCGGGATAAAGCGGCCAAGCCGGAGAAAGCCGAGGAAAAGCCTGCGCCGGCCGAAAAGAAGGCGCCAAGTCCTGAAAAGAAAGCCCCCGCACCCGCGGCCGCACCCGGCGAGCATGCCCCGGCCGTGAGGCGACTGGCTGCCGAGAAGGGTATCGACCTCTCCAGGATCGAGGGCACCGGCCCGGGCGGCCGCATCACCAAGGGCGATGTGCTTCTGGCCCTGGAACAGGCGCCCGCCGGCGTTCCCGAAGAGTGTTCGCCGCCGGGTGAACTGGGCCGGGAAGGCGAACCGGCCGAGGTGCGAAAAGCCATGTCGCCCATCCGCAAGCGCATCGCCGAACGGCTGCTCGAAGCCAAGCAGAACACGGCCATGCTCACCACCTTCAACGACGTGGACATGAGCCGTGCCATGGCCCTGCGAACCCAGTACAAGGATGCCTTCAAGGAGAAGCACGACATCTCCCTGGGCTTCATGTCCTTTTTCATCAAGGCCTGCGTGGCGGCCCTGCAGGAGATTCCCGAAGTCAATGGCTTCGTGGACGGCAGCGACATCGTCTACCACAACTACCAGCACATCGGCGTGGCCGTGGGTTCGCCGCGCGGCCTGGTGGTGCCGGTGATCCGCCATGCCGAGCGTCTGAGCTTCGCCGGGATTGAAAAGGCGATCCTCGATTACGTGGCCAAGATCAAGGAGAACCGCCTGGAACTGGCCGACCTGGAGGGTGGGACCTTTACCATCAGCAACGGGGGCGTGTACGGGTCGCTGCTCAGCACCCCCATCCTCAACACGCCCCAGAGCGGCATCCTGGGCATGCACCGCATCGAAAAGCGGCCGGTGGTGGTCGACGACCAGATCGTCATCCGGCCCATGATGTACCTCGCCCTGAGCTACGACCACCGGATCGTGGACGGGCGCGGGGCGGTCACTTTTCTCAAACGCGTCAAGGAGCTGGTCGAGAACCCCGAACGGCTCCTGCTGGAGGTGTAGCCATGGCAGAGACCCGCGATTATGACCTGATCATCATCGGCGCCGGCCCCGGCGGTTACGTGGCGGCCGTGCGCGCCGCCCAACTGGGCCTCAAAACAGCCTGCATCGAGAAGCGGTCGCGCCTGGGCGGCGTCTGCCTCAACGAAGGCTGCATTCCCAGCAAGGCCCTGCTCGATTCGAGCGAATACTATCATCTGGCCAAAGAGGGGCTGGCGGTTCACGGCATCAAGACCGGCAAGGTGAACCTCGACCTGAAGGCCATGATGGCCCGCAAAGACCAGGTGGTGACCGATCTGACCGACAGCGTGCGCAAGCTGCTCGACGGCAACAAGGTGGAGATCATCCAGGGTCGCGCCCGGTTGACGGCGCCGGGCCGGGTGAGTGTGCAGGGCGACAAGGGCAAGGCCCGGGAGGTGACCGCCCGCAACATCCTGCTCGCCACCGGCAGCGCGCCGGTCGAGCTGCCAGGATTGGCGTTCGACGGGGAACGCATCGTCGATTCCACCCGGGCGCTGACCCTGGACGAAGTACCCAAGCACCTGGGCATCGTGGGCGGCGGTTATATCGGCCTTGAGCTTGGATCGGTCTGGCTGCGGCTGGGCGCCAAGGTGACGGTCATCGAGATGCTGCCCAAGATCGGCACCGGCCTCGACGGCCAGGTGGCCCGCACCCTGGACCGCATTCTGCGCAAACAGGGACTGGAAATGCGCCTGGAGACCCGCGTGGTCGAGGCCAAGACGAGCGGTCGCAAGGTGGAGGTCACCGTGGAGAAGAACGACCAGCGCGAGACCCTCGACTTCGACTGCCTGCTGGTGGCCGTGGGCCGCCGGCCGCTGACCCGGGACCTGGGTCTCTCGGAGTTGGGCATCGAGACCGACGCGCGCAGCGACCACATCCTGGTGGACGAGCGCTACCAGACCAGCGTGCCGGGCGTCTATGCCATCGGCGATCTGGTTCCCGGTCCCATGCTGGCCCACAAGGCCTCGGCCGAAGGCATCGCCGCGGTGGAGAACATGGCCGGCCGCTTCGGCGAGGTCAACTACGACGCCATCCCGTCGGTGATCTACACCTGGCCGGAGGTGGCCAGCGTGGGGTTGACCTTGCAACAGGTCAAGGATCGCGACATCCCCCACTGCGTGGGCAGCTACCCGTTCACCGGCGCCGGCCGGGCGCGTTGCATGGGCGAAACCGACGGCTTCGTCAAGCTCATCGCCCACGCCAAGACCGATCGCATCCTGGGCGTCCATATCATCGGACCCCGGGCCGCGGATATGATCGCCGAGTGCGTCCTGGCCCTGGAATTCGGGGCCAGCTCCGAGGATATCGCCCGTACCATCCATGGCCACCCCACATTTTCCGAGGCATTGCAGGAGGCCGCCATGGCCGTTCGCAAATGTTCGATCTACGCCTCTTGACCGCGCGCTGGATCGTTTGACTGAACCTGACAGGAGGATACGCGTTTGCACCCCTCGCCCCCGGATGCGCTCGAGGCCATCTTCAACCCAACATCCATTGCAGTGATCGGCGCATCGGACACCTTCGGCAAATGGGGCCATCGCATGGTCGACCGGCCCCTGAAAACCGGTTACCAGGGCCCCATCTATCCGATCAACCCCCATAAAAAGGAGATCCTGGGGCTCGCTGCCTACCCGAGCGTAGGGGACGTACCGGGCCATATCGACCTGGCCGTGATCACCACGCCCACGGCCACGGTTCCGGACCTGCTCAAAGGATGCGCCGCCAAGGGGATCAAGGGAGCGGTGGTGATCACCGCCGGCTTTGCCGAAACGGGCGAGGCGGGGCGGCGGCTGGAAAATGAGATGATGGCCGTGGCCCGCGGCGAGGGCATCCGGATCGTCGGCCCCAATTGCATGGGCATCTTCAGCGCATCGGGCCGGCTGAGCCTCTGTTTTCCGGAAGCGCCGAAATCCGGTTCGATCTCGTTCGTCTCCCAGAGCGGCACCTTCGGGGTCTCCATCGCCCAGGAAGCTGCTGCCCAGGGGTATGGCCTGAGCAAGTTCGTCAGCATCGGCAACCAGGCCGATCTCGGCGTGGCCGATTACGTGGAATACCTGGCCGACGACCCCGAAACCCATGTCATCGCCCTCTACGTCGAGGGATTCAAAGACGGTGAACGGTTTTTCCAGGTGGCCCGGCGGGCGATCCGGAAAAAGCCGATCGTCATTTACAAGGCCGGCCGGTCCGAGGCCGCCGAACGGGCCGCCCTGTCCCATACCGCATCGGTGGCCGGCTCGTCCATCGTCTTCGACAACATCTGCCGGCAGATCGGTCTGCTGCAGGTGCGCGAGTCGTTTCACCTCTTCGAGATGGCCCAGGCCCTGGCCGGTCTTCCGCTGCCCAACGGCAACCGGGTGGCGATCCTCGGCAGCGGAGGGCAAGGCGTGGTGGGTACCGATGCCTGCGCCGCACTGGGATTGGAATTGCCCCGACTCGATCCCGAGACGGCCGCGCGGCTCAGCGCCCTGCTGCCGTCCCATGCGCCGCCGGCCCGGAACCCGGTCGATTTCGCCGGGGCCACGCGAACCGCCATGCAGGAGGCGGAGATCATCGAGCAGTTTCTGCGCCTCGACTACATTGACGGGGTGATCAGCAACGTGCCGGTCAGCCCCCAGCTCTTCGACAGCCATCTGGTGGTCGACCGCAGCGCCACGGATCATCCGCCGCACATCCAGGCGTCCATCGACGGCGGCGCGCGCTATGCCGCATTGCCTGGAAAATACGGCAAACCGGTCATATGCCTGCGTTTCGCCAACCTGGAGAACGACATCATGGAGGAGATGCTCGGCGAAGGCGGCATCCCGGTCTACAGCTCGCCCGAGCAGTGCGCCCGGGCCATGTATGCGCTGGCGCACTACAGCCAGGTGCGGCGGAAGAAATGATAAGGAAGGATTCAATCCAACGAACCATTTGCATCTCCGGCCTCGTAGGGGCGGGGTTTATCCCCGCCCGAATGAAGGCCTGAACGCATTAAAGACACGAGATTGCGTCAATACATAAAACTTATTCACTTACGGAGGTAATTTCATGAGCGGACGTCTGGAAGGCAAAGTTGCGGTCATTACCGGGGGCACCAGCGGTATTGGTGCAGCCACGGCGGAAGTATTCGCCGGCGAAGGGGCCAAGGTGGTCATCGCCGGCCGGTCGGAAGAAAAGGGCGCCAAACTGGCCGCCAGGCTGGGCGCCAATGTCGTCTATCAACGCGCCGATGTCACCGAGGAGGCCGACATCAAGGCCCTGGTGGAGATGGCCGTGGATCGTTTCGGGCGCATCGACTGCATGTTCAACAACGCCGGCGGCAAGGACCGCGGCACACTGGACACCGTGACCATGGACGATTTCATCTACAGCGCCAAGTTGTTGCTCGGCAGCGTGGTCCTCGGCATCAAATACGCCGCGGCGGCGATGAAGCCGCAGCAATCGGGCTGCATCATCAACAACTCGAGCATCGCCGCCATCCGCAGCAACCAGGGCGGCTATCTCTACAGCGCATTGAAAGCGGGGGTGGTGCACATCACCAAGATGGCCGGCGTGCAGCTCGGGCCTTTCAATATCCGGGTCAACTCCATTGCGCCGGGCGCCATTGCCACGCCCATCTTCTGGGGCGGTTCCGAAGTGGCCAACACCCTGGATGAAGAGACCAACAAGAAGAAAATGGAAAAATTGATGAAGAACCTGGCCAATGCCACGCCCATCCCAAGAGCCGGCCTGGACAAGGATATCGCCTACGCCGCGCTCTTTCTGGCCAGCGACGAGGGCAGCTTTGTCAACTGCCACGACCTGGTGGTCGACGGCGGCCGTACCTCGCTGTTCTATGAAAAGAAGTAATCGGTTCCCCGGACCGGCAGTGTGCCCGCCGGTCCGGTGGAAAAACCGTTAACGGTGGCCATCCACGAATGGCGGATGGGCCTGTGTGTGAACGGACACGAACTACCAATGGTTGCAACATGAAACGCAGCGTCAAATTCGGCCTTATCGGGGCGATCCTGGTCGGCGGACTGGCCGCGATCGCCCTGATCGTCTCATTTTTCAAGGGCATGCCCATCGGTACGGGCTATACCGCCAGGTATCTCTGTTCGAGCACCTTCATTTCCGGGCGTGACCCGGACCCCGTCTTCCGCGAAGATGTGCTGCCGGTTAATCCCATGGCGCACCTGGTCTCCTACGAGATCGACCCCGTGGCCAGGAGCGTTCGCGCCTCGTCGCTGGGACTCGTCTCCAGTACGGCCATCTACCGGGAGGGGTGCGGCTGCAGCCTGATCGCGGAAACGGCCGCGGGCGGGATGAACGCCAAGCCGCCGCTGCCGCCGGATTTCAAGCGGCTGCCGCCCGCGCACCCGTCGGATCGACCGTGGCCGCACGGCAGCGGCGATCCGGTCGATCCGTCCAGTGCCGGTGTGGATGCCGACCGGCTGGCACGGGTCGTGGATGCGGCCTTCGCCGAACCCGGTCCCGAGCCCAAACGCAACACCCGGGCCGTCCTGGTCGTCTATCGCGGACAACTGATCGCCGAGCGTTATGCCGACGGTTTTCACAAGGAGATGCCCATGCTCGGCTGGTCCATGAGCAAGAGCGTGACCAGCGCCCTGGTGGGCGTTCTGGTCGGTGAAGGCAAGCTCGATATCATGGCCCCGGCCCCGGTGCCCGAGTGGAGGGATCCCACCGATCCAAGGCGGACGATCACGACAGATCAATTGCTGCGCATGAGCAGCGGCCTCGCCTTCGACGAGGTGTACGCGCCCTTTTACGACGTTACCTGCATGCTTTACAGCAGCGATGATTTCGGCGCCTTTGCCGCGGGAAAACGGCTCGCCGCGCCGCCGGGCACGGAGTGGAAATACTCCAGCGGCACGGCCAACATCGTGGCTCGCATCGTGCGCGAAGCGGTGGCCCCGGATGCCGCCTACTATTACCCGGCGCTCTATGAGAAATTTTTCGACCGCATCGGCATGTCCAGCGCCATCCTGGAGCCGGACGCCTCGGGCACCTTCGTGGGCTCCTCCTATATCTTCGCCACGGCCCGGGACTGGGCGCGCTTCGGCCTGCTCTATCTGCAGGACGGCGTCTGGAACGGCGAGCGCATCCTGCCCGAGGGGTGGGTGGCCTACACGACCACGCCCACGCCGCCGGCGCCCAAGGGGGAGTACGGCGCCATGTTCTGGCTCAATGCCGGCGCGCCGGGCGATCCCAGCGACCGGCGCTGGCCCGATGCCCCGCGAGACGCTTATGCCGCCGAAGGGTTCCAGGAACAGAAGGTGATCATCATCCCATCCCGCGACACGGTGCTGGTGCGCTTCGGGGCCACCACCGACCGAAGCACGTGGAACACCAGCCGCTTTATCCACGACGTATTGGCGGCCCTGCCATGAAGGAGCCGGGATCCAGATGAAAGACGACAACCCCAGGTGTCTCTGGCCCGGCGACGATGCCCTCATGCTGGCCTATCATGACCAGGAGTGGGGCGTGCCGGTCCACGACGACCGCCTCTGGATGGAACACATCACCCTGGATGCCTTCCAGGCCGGCCTCTCGTGGCGCACCGTGCTGCACAAGCGCGCGGCGTTCCGACAGGTCTTTCACGGGTTCGACCCCCTGCGCATGGTGCGCATGACCGAACCGGAGATCGAAGCGGCCCTGTTGAATCCGGCCATCATCCGCAACCGCCAGAAGGTGCGCGCCGCGGTCCGCAACGCCGCCTGCTTTCTGACGCTGGCCGAGGCCCACGGATCGTTCAGCGACTTCATCTGGTCGTTCACCGACGGCCGGGTGGTGCACAACCGCTGGAAGCGGGCAGAGCAGATTCCGGCCAATACGCCGCTGTCCGACCGGGTCAGCAAGGCACTCAAGCAGGCCGGCTTCGCCTTCGTGGGCAGCACGATCTGCTACGCCTTCCTGCAGGCCGCCGGCGTGGTCAACGACCATCTGGTCGGCTGCTTCCGGCACCGGGAGATCTTGGAGATGAAGTGACAGACGCAGGTGAATGGATTCCCGCTTTCGCCGGAATGAGGTCGAATAGACGTTTTGGTCTTTTAGCGAATCCATTGAGTGTAAAGATCGAGGACGAGTACGAGAACGCGTACGCAATAAAAGCTACGGAGCACGCCATGCCCCCCATCGTCATCACCCTGCTCTCCCTGCTGGTCGGGGCCCTGCTTTCCATCTATCTGCCGATGAACAGCATGGTCTCCCGGCATTTGGGGTCGGCTATCACGGCCAACATCACCTTCTTTCTCATGGCCCTGGCCACCAGCATCGTCCTGTTCGCCGTGTGGGGCGATCCGGCCAGCCTGGCGCGCCTCAGGTCCGTGCCCTCCTATTTGTATCTGACCGGCTTCGTCAGCGCCTTCATCGTCCTGGCCACCACCTATCTGATTCCGCGCATCGGGGTGCGCCAGTTTTTCATCCTGACGGTCAGCGGCCAGATCCTTACCGCCCTGGTGGTCGGCCATTTCGGCCTGCTCGCCACGCCGGTGGATCCACTGTCCGCCAAGAAACTCGTCGGCGCCGCTCTGGTCGTGTTGGGCGCCGTCTTTTCCACGCTCTGAGCAAGGGAGGTTTTCCCATGCCGCAGCAACGTGCCACACAAGATCCAAGGAGGTAACCGGCCCATGGCCCCAGCGACACCGCACACATCCCCCATCGACTTCGAACGCATCTTCCATCCCAAACGGATCGCCATCGTCGGGGTGTCCCAGGAGGGGCTCGGCTTCGGCGCCGGCATCTTCGTCTCCCTGAGGCTCATCGGGTTCGAAGGTGAAATTTTTCTGGTCAACCCCAAGGGCGGCGATTTGAATGGCGAGCCGATCCATCGCAGCGTGGAGGAGATTCCCCGCGCCATCGATTTCGCCATCATCGCCGTGGCGGCCCGGGCCGTGCCCGAAGTGCTCGAAGCGTGCCGCCTCAAGGGCGCGGCCGGTGCCGAAATTTTTTCATCCGGTTTCAAGGAGCTGGGAACCGCCGAGGGCATCGCCCTGGAGGAAGAGATCGTGCGGGTGGCGGCCCGCGGGATCCGCGTCATCGGCCCCAACTGTTTCGGCATCTACTGCCCCCGCAGCGGGCTCACCGTGTTGCCGGGTCCCGACCTTTCCCGGGAGACCGGTCCGGTGGCCTTCTCGTCCCAGAGCGGCGGCATGGCCGTGGACTTTGCCAACGCCGGCAAGTCGGTGGGACTGAAGTTCAGCAAGGTGGTCAGCTTCGGCAATGGCTGCGACCTGCGCGAAACCGAGTTGCTCGACTATTTCCGCGACGATCCAGAAACCGGGCTGGTGGCCATGTATATCGAAGGCATCCGCGACGGCGACGCCTTTTTCGAATCCCTGCGGCGCACCACGGCCAGAAAGCCGGTGATCGTCAACAAAGGCGGCCTCTCGGCGGCCGGCCGCCGTGCCGTGCAGAGCCATACCGCCTCCATGGGCGGCAGCCGCGAGATCTGGCAGTCGATCCTGCGTCAGGCCAATGCCGTGCAGGTGGGCGACATGGGCGAGATGGTGCAGGCCTGCCTGGCCTTCAGCCTGTTGCCCCGGCGGACTTACCATAACATCACGGTGTTGGGCGGCGGCGGCGCCCTGGGCGTAGCGGCCGCGGACCTGGCCGAAAGCTTCGGCGTCCAGATCCCGGCCTTTGAACCCGATCTGGCGGGCCGCATCGATGAGCTGTTGCCCAAACCCGGATCGAGCCCCGGCAATCCGGTGGACGTGGCCAACCCCTTTGTGCCGCCCAAGACACTCAAGGCGATCATGCGACTGGCGGCCGGCGATCCGCGCATCGATCTGCAGATCTTTACTTCCCTGCTGCATCATTATAAGAATATGGCCATGTTGACAGGACGACCGATCAAGGCCGTGACCCCCTACCTCGAACTGGCCGACGATATCCACGAGGTGGCGGCGGAAACCGGCAAACCCATCGTCGTCATCCTGTCCAACCCCAAGAGCGGGCCGGATCACCTGGATGTGGTCGATATGTTCGTGGATGCCCGCCGCGCCTTCATCGAGCGCGGTATCCCGGTATTCGCGGAATTGCGCGACGCACTTCGGGCCATCGGACATCTCAACGCGTATTACGAAAGGAAATCATGATGAATAAGGATCAAGCCCTGCAACTGATCGAGACCGCCCGTAAAGAGGGGCGCAAAACGCTCTCCGAATACGAAGCCAAACAGGTGCTGGCCGCCTGGGGCATTCCCGTGACCCGGGAGGTCCTGGTCGAGGATCGCGCGGCTCTGGCCGGTGCCTTGAACGCCATCGGCTTTCCCCTGGTGATGAAGGGGTGCGCCGCCGAGATCGCCCACAAGACCGAAAAGAACCTCGTGCGCGTGGACATCCGCGGCGAGGCCGAAGCCGTTGCCGCCTTCGACGAGATTATGGCCGGCCTGGACGGCAAGGGCGGCGTGCTGGTCCAGGAGATGATCGGCGGCCGGCGCGAGCTGGTCATGGGCCTGACGCGGGATCCCCAGTTCGGGGCCTGCGTCATGTTCGGTTTGGGCGGCATATTCACCGAGATTCTCAAGGACATTTCGTTTCGCAAGGCGCCCCTCGAACGCCATGACGCCATGGAGATGATGGGCGACATCAAGGGCCATAAGATCCTGGAGGCCGTGCGCGGCATGCCGGCCGCCGACACCGGGACCCTGGCCGACATGCTGATCCGCATCGGGCAGATCGGCGTGGAGATCGAGGCCGTGGCCGAAATCGACCTCAATCCCGTGATTCTGGACGGCGCCCGACCGGTGGCCGTGGATGCGTTGATCGTGGTTCAATAGTGCTCATCCAACAATGGCCAATTTGTGGACGGAGACTGAACAGACCGTTCCACCGGAACGCGTGCGCGTGCGAGGAAGATTATCCATGACCCCACAGGGTTCGACAGCGCGCATCCAGTTCATCGACGTGGCGCGATTCGGCACCATGGCACTGGTTTTCTACGGCCATTTCATCGAACGGATCATGCTCCTGAAGAACCCCGCAGCGGCGGCGCAGTACAAGTTCATCTACGCGTTTCACATGGTGTTCTTCTTTGTCCTGGCCGGTTATGTGGCCAGGCAAAGCGACCTGTACATGGCCTGGGGGAAATTTTTGACAGACCGGCTGCTGTCGCGCCTGCTGCCTTTCGCTTTTTTCACCGTTCTCTTCATGGGCGCGGCGGCCGTTTTTCCCGGCGACTTCCTCCAGCTCGAGCTGCCCAGCATCCAGGGATACGCTAAGGGTCTTTTAAATACGGTCTTCGGCATCCCCATGTTCTGCGTGCCGTCGTGGTTTCTGCTGCTGATCTTTTCCGTGGAGATGGTGCACTACGCCGTCTATCGCTTCCTCAAATCCGACGCCGCCATCGTGATCGCCATCATCGTCTTTTACCTTGGCGGCTATCTGTTCAACTGGCAGTTCGATCTGTTCAATCCCATGAAGGGCCGGGTGATCGGCTGGAATTATCTTTTCATCCATGAAGCGATCATCATGTACGCCTTTTATCTGCTGGGCGTCTACCTGCGGCGCGTCGGTTTTCTGCTCGAAAACCGTTTCCCGCTGCGCCTGACCGGCGGGGCCATCGCCATGTTCCTCGTCGTCCTTTTCACCTATCGTCTCAACTCGGGCCATTTCAGCTTTCCCCTTTACGATGCGGTGGTGATCATCTTCTCGTCCCACGGCCACGTGGTGTGGTTCGCCCTCACCGCCCTGGCCGGATCGCTGATGATGCTCTTTGCGGCCCGGGCCTTGCCCGCCTGGCCCCCGGTCGCCTGGATGGGGCGCAACACCCTCATCCTCATGTGCCTCAACGGCATTTTCTATCATTTCATCAACCCGCCCGCGGCCCGCTGGGTGGTCGCTCATCTGCCCGGCACGCCGGTCGTCGTTTTCGGGGTGGGCTGCGCCGTGACCGTGATCAGCCTGGCGCTGTGCATGCCGCTGATCTATCTTTTGAACCGCTGGGTACCCCAGCTGGTGGGCAAGCCCAAGGCGGCCGGGCCGCTGATCGGCCCCTTATGCAACGCGTACCTTGCGCCGTTCGAGCCGCAAGGGAAAGGAAGTGACTGTCATGTCTACCCCAAAGTGTGAATCGTGCGCCTTCCGGGCCAAATATGACCGGAACCCAAATTCGCTGTTGGGACGCCTGTGGCGCTGGCACACCTCCTGGTGCCCCGGCTGGCGGAGCTACATGCGTTCTCTATCCGCCGAACAGAGACGCGAACTGGCCGATAAGTACGACCTGAAACGATACAAATGATCAAGGACATCACTCAGAAACTATACGCCGACATCCCGCGGGAGATCCTCTACCATTACACCACCTTCTCCGGTCTCCTGGGCATCGTGGGCAGCCGCGCCCTGTGGGCCAGCGACATCCGCTACATGAACGATTCGGCCGAACTCAAGCACACGGCCGACCTGATCGCCAAGGAGATCAGCCGGCGCATCGCCGCAGGCCATCCCAACCCCAACCTGCTCAATCAGTTCCTCGACTGGGTCTCTCATCGCATCACCAACGGGCACCTGCTCTTCGGCGCCTCGTTCCGCTCCAACGGCAACCTGCTCAGCCAGTGGCGCGGTTACAGCAGACTGGGCAAGGGCGTCAGCCTGGGCTTCAACCCCGCCTATATCCTCAAATGCGCACATGCCCAGTCGTTCCAGATCGGCAAGTGCATCTACGATCCGGATGAACAGCGCCGGCTTATCGTCAGGGTGGTCGACGCCGTCGAAGCCCTTGTCGAACAGCGTCCCAAAGTGCCCGATTCGGACAATCCCTGCAGCTCGCTGCCCTACCACGCCGCGTTCCAGCACATCGAAGGCGACCTGCTGCGCATCGCCGCCGTGCTCAAGCACCCCTCGTTCGAGGAAGAGGCCGAGTGGCGCATCGTTTCGCCGGCCATCACCGACTATCTCAACGCCCCCGTGCTTTTCCGCGAAGGCGCCTCCATGCTGGTTCCCTACGTGGAATTCAAGTTCCAGCCCGAGAATGGCAGGCCCATCGGCCTGGAGCACGTCTTTCTGGGGCCGACGCCCAATATCAACATCTCCATGAACTCCCTGAACATGTATCTGCGCAAAAACAAGGTCACGCCCGCACGGGGTGCCGACTATTGCCAGATCCCCTTCCGTCAGAAATAGATGTTTTTCAATTAAAAGACCCCTGCCAGCAATACTTGGCCGTTCATCTGCATGAACGTGTTGTTTTCTATCGATATTTCTGACTGCTTACCAATAGTGAGCCACTCTAATGGTCAGCTGGTTTTAGAACAGTGTGGTATTTTCTTTACAGCAGGCTTGCAATTTAGCCATTTTGAGAACTATAAGATATTATTTTAATGGGTTAGCTTGACCTAAAAGCGCGTCCTCTCTTCAGTCTCAAATTCGCTTCGGATCTGGGCGGCGATAGGGGTGAGATTCAGGTGGGGCAGGCGTAGAGAACGGCTATTTGTTTTTGCCGGCCAAGACTGCCCTGTCGTTTGGCGGACGTTTGCCGCAGGGCGAGGTCGTTTTCCATGAAGCATTCAAAGCGGATGGTCGGAATTCAGTCGCGGACGAGGCCTGACCGGGCACGGCGAATTGCCTTGTCACCGGATACCCGAATCTGCAATCGTTGTGCACGTTGGAAAGGAGGCGGATATGGACATCTATTTGTGCGGTCATGGAGGATGGGGCGTCGATGGTCGGTCCTCGATTTTTTTGCAGGTGCCGGCAGGGACGGAGGTTGTGTTCTACAAGGAGATCGGAGATGTTCTGTATGTGAGTGAAGCCGAAGCTATCCTGAGAGCGGCCCCCAATGCGCTTCGTCCGGTCCGAGTGATCCGGTCCTTCGAGAGTTGCCCGGAGATGACACTTTATCCGGCGCGAGAGTTCTGGCGGAACCTCGGTGCCGCCGCGACCGCGGGAGGCGCCAACTGGCATGCCGTGGCGAGCCCTACACAGATGAGCTACTTTCTTCGTGCCTATACACCGTCCCGCCTTCATTGGATCGCCTGCAGCAGCCGCATGTTAAGGCCGGTCAGGCGCTAAAAAAACTGGAGACGGCGTCAACGGGAAAGAGCTTCATGGGGGTCCATTGTCCCATGTCTGTTTCGAACCGGGCTCGCTGAAATGACTTAGCGCTGCATGAAAGGAAAGAACTATGGTTGGCATCGGAGTGCCAGAGATCATTGTGCTGCTGATCGTATGGGGTATTCCCGGCACGATCGGCGCTGTGCTTGCAAAGAATAAGGGTCGGAATGCTTTCGGATGGTTCGTGCTTTGCGCTTTGTTATGGTTTCCCATCATCGTTATTCTTTTTCTGCCGCCGATAAAAGAAGTTCCCGGCAAATATCGCGAGTGCCCCGCATGCAAGGAATTTGTGAAATGGAACGCAACCGTATGTAAGCATTGCAAGCGTGATCTTCCCAGATTGTCCCAACGATCGGGGTAAATAGGTGCACGTTCATCACAATAGATTGAATCTGAAAGATGCATTTAAGAGAGGCGTTTCAGGAGATCATCGCGTCAACCCTATCACCAGCGCAGGCTGAACAACGAGGAGGTTCTCCCCATGAGCACATCCAGTTTCACAACTTTCGTGACCGGTTTCGACTACCTGGAAGCACCCCGATGGCATGACGGCCGACTGTGGGTGTCGGATTTCTACCAGCACAAGGTGGTGGCCATCGACATGGCGGGCCGGGTCGAGACCATCGCCGAGGTTCCCCAGCAGCCTTCGGGACTCGGATGGTTGCCCGATGGCCGACTGTTGATCGTGTCCATGCGCGACCAGAAGATATTTCGGCGCGAGCCGGATGGCACCCTGGCGGTGCACGCGGACCTTTCCGCCGTTGCCGGCGGACCCCTGAACGACATGGTCGTGGATGTCGAGGGGCGGGCCTATGTGGGCAATTTCGGCTTTGACCTGATGGGCGGCGCACCGATGGAGGTGGCCCGCCTGGCCGTGGTGACACCCGACGGCCAGGTCGGTGTGGCCGCGGAGGAGCTCTATTTCCCCAACGGGGCGATGATTACGCCCGATGGACGGACGCTGATCGTCAACGAAACCTTCTGCAACCGCATCTCCTGCTTCGATATTCAGGCAGGGGGAAAACTGGGGCCCCGCCGAGATTGGGCGGTATTCGGTCCCATGCCGGAAAGCAGGGACATCGCGACGCTGCTCCCCCAGGCCAAGGTGGCCCCCGACGGAGCGGCGCTGGATGCGGAAGGCGCGGTGTGGGTGGCCGATGCGATCGGCAATCGCGTGCTGCGCGTGGAAAAGGGCGGCCGTGTGCTGGCGGAAGTGTCCACGGGTGATCAAGGGGTATTTGCATGCGCTTTGGGTGGGCCGGATCGCCAAACCCTCTTTTTGTGCGTGGCGCCGGATTTTGCCGAGCACCTGCGTGCAGGGGCCCGCGAGGCGGCCATCTGGTCCATGCGCGTGCAGGTGCCCGGTGCCGGCCTGCCCTGATGCCGGGCATGTAAATGGCCGAAAACTTCACGCGCTGAACCCTTTGTTCTTGCTTTGGTATGGGGATGAAGCCTGTAAACGCTTTGGCAGGAGGCTGGAATGGATCGCGAATCGCTGAGTCCCGGAAAAGAGAGTGCCAAAGATCCGGTCGAACCGACGCAAACGATGCCGTCTGGCAAAGCGGCCGCGAAGCCCCCCACAACCGGCGCGGCCAGCCGCCCAACCGCTTTGACTTCACCCCGGATCGAAAGGACGAGGAAGCAAATTGCGGGTGCGGCCCATGCCGTTGGCGGAAGTATGGCAAAAAAGCTGACGGCGCGGGAGTTGCGGCAGAGCGAGGAGAAATTCCGCACCTTTTTCGAGTTCGGAAAGGACGCCGCGTTTATCCTGGATATGGATGGCCGAATTCTGGAGGCCAACCGGGAAGCGTCTGAGCGGTTGGGCTTCAGCCGGGAAGAGTTTTTGAAAATGAACATCAGGGAGGTGGACGCTTCAGAACAGGCCGCGTTGATACCCGGGCGATTCGAAACCCTGGGGCGGCAGGGCCATCATCTCTTTGAATCGATTCACCAAGCGCGGGATGGCACCCGGGTGCCGGTGGAGGTATCGGCCCGGCTGTTCGAATCTTCGGGAAATCGACTGATTTTTATCATCTGCCGCGACACCACGGAACGGGTCCAGGCCGAAAGAGAACTCGCCGAAACCAAGATCCTGCTGCAATCGGCCTTCAATCAGACACCGGTTCCCATGGTCCTGGTCAGTGCTCCCGAAGCGGTCATTCTATATGCCAACGATGCCGGAATGGAGATGCTGGGCATAGATGGAGCGTCTTTGGTGGGGCGGTCTCTGGATGATATTCCACCCACCTGGCAGGATTTCGATGGCGAGGGCCATCCGGTTCCCTGGGACGAGTTGCCCCTGATCTTGGCCCTCCAGGGGCTAACGACCAAAAACAAGGAGATGATTGTACAGCGCAAGGATGGCACCCGGCGATACGAGATGGTCAGCGCGGCGCCAATTTACAACAGTGAGGGGAAAATTATCGCCGCATTTCTGGTTTTTCCGGACATCACGGACCGCAAACGCATGGAGGATGCTCTCGAGAAGCGCGTCTTGGCGCTCACCCAGCCTCTGGACGATGTGGAGAACATTGCCTTCGAAGACCTGTTCAACCTTTCCGATCTTCAACGCCTGCAGGACCTCTTCGCGGAGGTCTGGGGCGTCGGCGCGCTCATCACCCGACCTGACGGGACACCCATCACGCGGCCAAGCAACTTCACCTATTTCTGCAGCGAGTTCATCCGCAAAAACGAGATAGGATTCAGAAACTGCAAGATCTCGGATGCGACCCTCGGCCGGCACAATCCTTCCGGGCCAATCATCAGGGCCTGTTTGAGCGCCGGCCTGCTGGGCGCGGGCGCCAGCATCACCGTCGCCGGACGCCACATCGCCAGCTGGTTGATCGGTCAGGTCCGCAGTGAGACGCAGAGCGAAGCGCAAACAATGGCCTACGCACGTGCCATCGGCGCCGACGAGGCAGCGTTCCGCGATGCCCTGCTCAAGGTTCCGGTCATGCCCCAAAAGACTTTCGAACAGATCGCCCAATCCCTTTTTACGCTGGCGAATCAACTCTCCCACACGGCCTATCAGAACATTCAGCAGGCGCGGTTCATTGCCGAGCGCAAGAAAGTGGAGGATAAACTTGCGCGAAGCGAACAAAATCTCAAGGAAGCACAGCGGATCGCCAGAATCGGCAATTGGGAATTGGATCTGGCAAGCAATAAGCTGGAATGGTCGGATAGCGTGTATGCGCTGTTTGAAATTGATCCCAAGGAATTTGGCGCCACAGCCGAGGCTTTTTTGAATACCATCCACCCAGCGGATCGCGAAAAGGTGGAACAGGCCTATTACGGGTCCGTCAAAGATGGAAGTTCATACGAAATCGCCCATCGTTTGCTAATGGATGACGGGCGGATCAAGTGGGTCAACGAGGTCGGGCTCACCGAATTTGACTCACAGGGGCATCCCGTAAAATCCTTTGGCATCGTGCAGGACATCACCGCGGAAAAGCGGGCCGAGGAGGAGCGCCGAAGGCTGGAGGCCCAGATGCGCGAAGTGCAAAAACTCGAAAGCCTGGGTGTGCTCGCAGGAGGGATCGCCCACGATTTCAACAACCTGCTCATGGCCATCCTCGGAAACGCCGATCTGGCAGCCCTGAAGCTCTCTGCGGTGTCGCCGGCGCGCCATCATATCGAGGAGGTCATCCGGGCCTCCCATCGCGGTGCGGACCTGTGCCGTCAGATGCTGGCGTATTCCGGCAAGGGTCGTTTCGTGGTTGGCTGCCAGGACCTGTCGGAGATCGTCAGGGAGATGGGCCAGATGCTCGATGTGTCGATCTCCAAGAAAGCGATACTGAGCTACGCGCTTGACGAGGATCTTCCGGCGGTGGAGGTGGACGTCACCCAGATCCGCCAGGTGATCATGAATCTGATCACCAACGCTTCCGAGGCGCTGGGCGACAGGAAGGGGGTTATCGCGATCACCACCGGCGTTATGGCATGCGATGACGCCTATTTGTCCGCAAGCTATCTGGATGACCGTCTCCCCGCCGGTGACTACGTTTACCTGGAAATATCGGATAGCGGTTGCGGGATGGATGCCGAAGCCCTGAAAAGGATGTTCGATCCGTTCTTCACCACGAAGTTTACTGGCCGGGGGCTGGGACTGGCGGCGGTGCTGGGCATTGTGCGGGGCCACAAGGGAGCGATCAAAGTCTATAGCGAAGTGAGCCGGGGGACCACCTTCAAGATCCTTCTGCCCGCTGTGGGGCGGAAACCGGGCGACAAGGAGAAGACGGGTGAAGAGGGCGAGCTGCTGCATGGCGACGGCACCATCCTGCTCGTCGACGATGATCCCGATATCCGTGATGTGGCATCGGCGATGCTGGAGATGTTGGGTTTTCAGGTTCTGACGGCGACCAATGGCCGGCAGGGCCTAGAGATCTTCCGCACCCGCGGGGCAGAGGTCGTATGTGTCATCCTCGATCTCATGATGCCCGAAATGGGGGGTGAGGAGGCATTTCGGGAGCTGCGCAGGATGCGAAGCGATGTGCGCGTGATCCTGTCGAGCGGTTACAACGAACAGGACGTGGCGCAACGTTTTATCGGCAGAGGGTTGACAGGCTTTATCCAGAAGCCTTACACCATGGCAAATCTTCGCAATGCACTACGCCGCGCCCTCGAATGAATGCAACGGTCGGGGCGATCGTGTGTTGAATAACGCCGATCTTTTTCTCATGATGAACCGTCCGGAAGAGTTCAATCGGGCCTTGAAAAAGGCGATCCGGATGCTGACGGACACGAGGTAGTGTTCACAAGGCGATGCGTTTGCCTCTGACTGCTTTACAATATTTGGATCAATTGCGGTCCCAGATTTGCCGCATGCTTTTTCCGCCGGCGGCGGTATGGCTGCTGGTGTTCCTGTTCCCCAGGGTGATCGAAAAGCTGCAGGGTTTGAATCCTTTCTCGGGAGGCGGGGCGCCGCATTTGCTGTTCGAAACCGCCATGCTCTGGCTGCCGGTGTTGTCCGCCCTGGCCTTGATTGTCTGGCTGCTTGTGCGCAATCCCCGTTTTCTGCGCTTGCCCGTGTCGCTGCCGGCCACACGCATACTGGCGTGCATCCTCGTTTCCGCGATTGCCCTCTTCGTGGTCATCATGGTCGTTGCGGTGGCGCTCGGCTATCTTTTTCGAGAACCCGCCATCGGTCCTCAGGCGGGGATCCACATCCGGACCTGGCTCAACGGGATATGGTATGCGACGGCGTTGACCCCCCTCGCCACGACCCTGTGGGTGTGGTGTGCGTTGCACCAGGAAAGAGAAGGGGGACCGGATGTGTCATGACCATGCTGTTTGCGACTTGAAAACGTGCTTTTCCAGATTGTTGCGGTGCCTCATCGGCATAGGGATCATCGTTTCCAGCCCCTTTTCGTCGGCCCGGGCCGAAACGCTTCTTGACGGTCTATCGGAGAGCTATCGATTTCTGGTGAGCGATCGCGATGCCGACGGAGGGGCGCTATACACGGCCACGGCCGGCGCCTTGAAGGGCCGCGCCCTGCCGCTGAGCTATCTCGACAGCGCGGCCTACTGGGGTGAATTTGTCTGCGCTTCGCCGGATGTCGTCTGCGCGGTCACCGACCGCTACGATTCCGAAGACTCGACCCTCTCCCCGTTGCCGGGCGCGGGTGGTCCCCTGCAGATCGAGAGGGTTTTTGTCCACAACGGCGCCAGCATCTATGATGCTGCGGTGTGGCAGATCGCGGTGGTCCTGGGGCAGGCGGCCAATGGTTTCACCAATACATATGCCGCCGATGCCTACGATCTGGCCGGCAACCAGAGCCTGCTGCTTCGCGAGGGCCATTGCGGCGACGCCGAAGTGGTGGTCAAGGGCGCCAACCGGGCCGTCACCCGCGGGGAGTCGTTTCGCTACAACGGACAGGCGGTCTCCGATCCCCAAAACGCCTTTGCCTTCCGCATGTTCGGCCGGTCGTGGCTGTCCGACGATCCTTTCAGGGGCACGCCCTGGGAGCGGTGGATCACCGTCGAAGGGCTGCCGACCCGTCAGACCGGGCCGAAACCCGGGCACCGGCGCGGCCGGATCAGCTGGGCAGACTGGAAACCCATCACCGGTGAAAACGCCTGGGCGTTTCTGCTGGGGCCGCTGCACGCCGCCTATCTGCACCACGTGCGCTATAAAGAGGGCCGTTTCGTTCCTTTCGACGATCCGGCGATTCGCCAGGCCCTGGCCCTGCTGCCCACCTTTGCCGCCATGCAGTCCGACATCGGCGCCGTATACTATGCGCCCGCAGGTACGGCCGGCAACGTGGGCGGCACCTTTGTGCATCCCCAGCAGGTGTCGGTGGAGAACAACTTCTCCCTTTATGCCGGTTTGAAGGTTCTGGGGGCGACCCTGGAGGTGACTTTGGCCGCCCAGACCACGCTGGCTGGGCGGGACAAGAGAACGATCCGGCAGGCGCTGGCCACTATTCAAACCATGCTTCACGGCGGGAAATCGGCATCGGGCCGCACCACCGCCGGCCTCATCGACTTTTTCAGGCATCGGGCGTGGCATGCCGGCGGGTTTGTCCAGGGAGGCCTGGCCAATGCAGCGGACCGGACCGAGGCGTGGGTGCCGATGCTTTTGCCCCTGGCCGTGGATGTCAATACCTGGGGCGTGGCGGCTCTCGGCGCGGGCATGATCGACGATTGGTTCGGGAGCGGCGCGGCCTTCGACAACTGGCAGCAGGTCAAACGCTGGGGCGGCTACGGCGTCGGCCAAACGCTGTGGGGCGTGGGCTATTCGGACCGTGACGGCAACGGCATGACCGCCGGTGGAGACTTTCGCCAGGGTATAGTGTCCGCCGAGTGGACTGCCGGGGCCATCACCATGGTGCGCAACCTGCGCCGGCATTATGCGCGTGCGGCGGCCGACGGAGATGCCAAAGCACGGGCACGGCTCTCGAGCCTGGACCGGGACGAGCGGCACATGCTGGCCGCCCTGGTGCGTCTGCGCCATGACCGATACGCGAGCGAGGCGTTTCCCGGCCGCCCCGATGATTACGCCCGCCTGATCCGGACCCGATCGAAACCCTATCTCTATGCGAGCCGCAGGGCCATGATTCCCTTCGGCTGGTACGCCAATCCCATTCCCAGCACCTGCGCCACGGGCTGGGTCGTGCTCGTTGCCAACCACTATGACCCTTTTGGATATGCGGGTCATCCCAATTGAACCGTTGGTAGGTTTTGACTCTCATTCAGCGCTGAATTCCCTCGGGTTGCGTTATGGCCGGGGGCGGTTAACTTCTGGTTCAACTATCTTTCTTATGAAGTTAACCCGACCCCATCAAAAGGAGAAAAACCATGAATGTAAACGATTATTGTAAAAATGTGGAACTCGAGCTGGGCGTGTGGAAGGCCCGCCTGTTTGACCTTCAGCGGAAATTTGATAAGCTTCCCGGCGTGGACAAGGATAAGGTGTTGTATCAGTACGGCGATTTGGTCAATATTATCACCGAAATGGAAGATCGATTGTCCGGACTGCGGAACGAGTGCCCCACCGAATGGAGTCCGGTCAAAAAGGAGATCGATGACGGTACAGTGGATTTGCGTGCCAAGTATGAGGAAACCCTGGAATTCATCGGCAAGGCCGCACCGGTGTCCATCCCCGGATAGGCAGATGTTGTCAACGCGTTGCCCGGCAGCCCCCCTGGCCGGCGATGGGGTGGACCTGCCGGGCAGCTTTTTTTGTAATTTCGCAGATGTTTAAATCCAAGCTCTTCTGGTCCGATTATTTCGAGACGCAGGCGCAACGGCAGGGGCCCGGGCCTCGGCGGTTCAGATCCGCGGCCAAGTGGGCGGGTATTGTCGTGTCGGCGCTTGCCGTCGTTCTGTTTTTTGTCATCCTCCTGTTGCGCTGGATGCCGGTGCCTACCAGTGCGTTCATGCTGGGTCACAAGCTCAGGGGTAACCCGGTCGCATACCGCTGGGTACCGTTGAAAAAGATTTCGCCCGCTCTGGCCGTTTCGGTGGTCGCCTCCGAGGACCAGCGTTTTCCCGATCACTGGGGGTTTGATTTCCAGGCCATCTCCGATGCCTTGGAGGAAAACCGGCGACGGTCAACCCCCAGGGGGGCCAGCACCATATCGCAGCAGGTCACCAAGAACCTCTTTCTCTGGTCCGGACGCAGTTGGGTGCGAAAGGGGATCGAAGCCGGGTTGACGGTGGCCATCGAAATGCTCTGGTCCAAGCGGCGTATCCTTGAGGTGTATCTCAATATCGCCCAGTTCGGCCCCGACATCTTCGGGGCCGATGCCGCCGGCCGGCGGTTCTTCGGCTTGCCGCCGTCGCGGCTCAACGGTTACCAGGCCGCCCTTCTGGCCGCGGCCCTGCCCAATCCCATGACGCATCGCGTCTCGTCGCCAACCCCCTACGTGTCGCAGCGCGCCGCGGATATCCAGGTCGAGGTGCGGCGTTTGGGGGGTGTGGCTTATCTGTCCGCGATCGGGATCGGTGCCCGCTGAGGGCCGAATACATCTCCGTCTTTGTATAGAAACTTGACACAAACGTCATAGTCACATATTCAAAGGACCAACATTGACAGACTCGTAAAAAGTCGTCGCGGGACGGCGCCGTAAAAAGTTCAAGATCAAGGCGCGCGAAATTTCGTGTTCTGAGGCGTACTTGTCGTACGCCGCNNTGAGCGCAACGCAGATATTGGGCTTTTTGCGGTGCTGTCAACATCGAGGCCTTGGGTGGTTGCAACGGCCACCCATAAACAATGACCTTTAACGCAGGAGAATTCCCCATGGCAGACTATTTGATCAATATTTTTCTGGATGATGAGAAACGCGGCAAAATCGAGGCGGCCGGTCTGGCGGACAAGATCATCGAGATCGACGGCAAAAAGGCGGTGCAGGTAGAGATGACCGCCAAAGAGCAGAAAAAGCTGGTCAAGGGTTTCAGCGACCTGACTTTCAACGCATCCAATGCCTGCGTACTGCCGGCCGAAGCGGAAGCCAAGCTGGTGGGCATCATCGCCGATATGAAGACCTTGGATGTCATGAAATTCGCCATCATGAAGCTGTATAATCCGCTGGCCGGTAAAGCGCCACGATCTGCCTTGCGCTAATAAACTTCAGCGGCGCGGTGTTGCGCCGATCGAGAACTTAAAAAGCCCCGCGCGTTGAATCGCTGCGGGGTTTTTTTATGGCCGCCCCCATAACGGATAGACGCCTTTATTCAAAAATGCTTGGGATTGACACGCGTCCGCGGTTTTGCAATACATTCTCACATAGAAATCAATTTCCAATCTTCCCACTCACCATACAAGGACGCTGCACAATGAAAAAAGAGACGCAGGAGGCAATGGCGCAATTCATCTCGGAGTGGCAGGAATCCCCGATCAAGGCCAAGGCATCCTTCCTGCAGTTCAAAAAGCACCTTGAGGCCAAGGCGGGCGTCATATTGGATTTTATCCCCCGCGCAGGACTCACCTATTCCCTCAGGGCGGTTCACGAAAACCAGAAAAAGAAGGAGCTGTTCGTCATGGTGGATGTCATCGAGGATGATCCGCGATGGCTTTCGGTCTGCTTCTACGGCGAAATGATCAACGATCCGGATGAACTCGGCGATTATGTCCCCGAGGGCCTGCTCGGCGAGGACGCGGTCTGTTTCGATCTAGACGAGGAAAACGAGGCGTTGGCCCGGTATATCGAAACACGCATCGACGATGCCTGCGCCAGTGCCGCAAAAGGATAGTCTGCGGGGTACGATGAAAGTCACGATTGTTTACGATAACACCGCCTTCAAAAAAGAGCTGAAAGCGGATTGGGGGTTTTCGGCCCTGGTGGAGGCAAAGGGGAAAAAGATTCTTTTCGATACCGGTGCGAGAGGATCCATCCTCCTTTCCAACATGGCGCAACTCGGCATCGATCCCAGGGAAATCACCGATGTTTTTATTTCCCATGCCCATTTCGATCACACCGGCGGCTTGTCCACTTTCCTGGATCAGAACAACGACGTCAAACTGTGGGTCCCCGTCTCTTTGCGAGGCGTGAAAAAGCTGGGTGAGGTGGTCGAGATAGAGGGCGCCCGGAAGTTATACGAAGGGATCAACAGCACGGGAGAGTTGGAGGGGATCGAACAATCCCTGTGCCTGGAAACGACAAAAGGCATCGTCATTATCGTGGGATGCTCGCATCCCAAAATGAAACACATTCTGGACGCGGCATCGCAGTTCGGCACCCTTTACGGCATTATCGGCGGTCTGCATGGCAATCGACCCGAATCCCTGAAAGGTCTGGAACTCATCTGCGCCACCCATTGTACTCAATATAAAGACGAAATCGCCTCGCTTTACCCGGGAAAATACATCGAGGGGGGAGCCGGCCGGGTGATCGAAATTTAGCCGAGTGCCATCCAGATTTCTGGATGGGGAGCATCATGATCATTCACATCGTGTGTACCGAGTCCCTGGGTGCCCGCGGCCTTTCCTGCTCGGTCGAACTGAAGGATCGCAAGATTTTCATCGACCCTGGCATCGCCTTGGGCTGGTCTCGCTATGGATTTTTACCCCACCCTTTTCAAATCGCCATCGGTGCGAAACTCAGAGCGCAAATCATCGATCAGTTGCAGGATACCAGCGATGTGATCATCAGCCATTTCGACGGGGATCACTGCCCGTTGCACGACGCGAATCCTTATCAATTAAGTTTTCACGATGTGGCGCACAGCCTGTCCAATTGTCGGATATGGGCCAAGGGGCCGCAGCATTCACCGCCGGTTCAACAAAAGCGAAGAGAAGCGCTGGCCCAGGCCTTACCTGTGCCCCTGATCGATGCCGAGGGGCTCAAAAACGGTCCTTTTCAATTCTCGCGCGCCGTTCCCCATGGCCCGCAGGATCGGACGGCGCACACGATCATGATGAGCCGGATCGAAGAGGATGGATTTGTCTTCGTGCACGCGTCGGACTCACAATTGCTGGATGGTCGGACCATCGACACCATATTGGATTGGCAACCGGATCTGGTGCTGGTGTCAGGGCCGCCTCTGTACCGGTACGCCGCCGAAACCTGCCGTTGGCAGCGGGACCTTGCCTGGGAAAATGTCCTCAAACTCTCGATGCATGTCGACACGCTCATCGTGGATCACCATCTGGTTCGTTCCGAAGAAGGGCTGCAATGGTTACGGCAGCTCAGGCGTGAGTCGAAAAACGAGGTCCTTTGTGCGGCGGATTTCATGCATCGGGAACCGCTGCTGCTTGAAGCGTGGCGCAAAGCGCTCTACGAGTGGCTTCCCGTCCCGGACGGCTGGCACGAGGCCTATGCGCGGGGCGAGGCGGATTGGACGGATTACTGGTCACGGGGCTGGCAAGCTCTCATCGAGCATGGAAAAATTAATGCCGTGCCGCTGACCTGAGCGAGTTCGGAAATTTTGGATGGCCGTGAGCATCCAATTGATGTTAGAATTTTATGAGGTGAAATTCAGACGATGATGACCATTGAAGAGATACGCCAAAAAGCCGCCCGATGGCTTCTGCCTTCCTGGGACCCGACGCAGCTGCGCGTTCATACGGATACCACGGACTATTTCGGCGTGGAGTATGGGGACGTGGTGATCCTCAACGGCAATCCCTATCTCGTGCGTCAAAATGCCAAGGAAGGACGCTTCGGGGTGGATGACGAGGTCAAGTTCTGGGTCAAGCGCGCCATCGATCTGCAGACCGGGGATGCCAAGATCATCAAGCTGGTTTTTTACGAAAGGTTTTTTTCGCACATCGGCGGCATCGAATTCGAATGCTTTCGCAGTCCCCGGAAAGAGGCGCGCATCTTGAAACTCGTCGTGGGCCATGATCACTTCATGCAGGGCTTTTCCGTGGAGGATGAAAAGGGAAATGTCGTCCGTGTGCTCGACGTGATTCAAGGCGGGCCGCTTTCCAAGTACATCGAATCCCTGGATATGGATCACGCCACTTACTTCAAGGAGCGTTTCCCGGAAATCTTCGATCGCTTTCTGGCCTGCGTCAAGGCCATCGAGTTCTTGCATGAGCACGGTGAAAAGCACGGAGACATCCGGCGGGATCACATTTTTGTCGATCGGGAGGACAACCGTTACCGATGGATCGATTTTGATTTCAACTACCGCCACCGGGAGAACATCTACGGTTACGATCTTTTTGGTCTGGGAAACATTCTGATATTCTTGGTCGGTAAGGGCGATGTGCTGTTGTTCGATTTGAAAAACCAGGAGAGCCCGCACCTGGATGAGCTGGAAGATGAGGATTTGAATATCGTTTTCCATAACCGGGTGGCCAACTTGAAGAAAATATTTCCCTACATTCCCGAATCGTTAAACCGGGTGATGATGCATTTTTCCAGAGGGGCCAACTGGTATTATGAACATACGGCCCAATTGCGTCATGACCTGGAATCCGTCCGGCATGAGCTGGGGGCGTGACAGGCCACGATGCGCTAAACCGAATCAAATGGAGAGGCACATGGGAAAAAAGGCGAACCATGATAAAAATGACGACAAGGTTTTCAACAAAAACATCCTGATCGCCGTGGATGAATCCCACAACGCCCGCAGGGCGGTGTCCTACGTGGGGCAGCTTTTGGGCGGCTTGAAGGGCTTCAAGGTGACTATTCTGCATGTGGTGCCCGAACCCGAAGAAGATTACTTTCCCACCGAGGTGGAAAAAGAGAGATGGCTCGCCCAATATGTCAAAAGAATCGATGCGTTGCTCGAAGATGACCGGCGTTTTTTGATCGATAAGGGGTTTGCCCCGGATGACGTATCGACGCGGTCGACCATCCGCTATTGCCCTTCCATGGCCGAGTGTATCCTGGCGGAACGCGACAGCGCCGATTACAGCACCATCGTGGTAGGGCGGCAGGGACTCTCCCGCAGCGAGCAGTTTCTTTTCGGCAGCATTTCGAGCAAAATCGTGAATCACGCGCGCAAGTGCACGATCTGGGTCGTGGAGTAGCAGCAAACCCCATGGAGTGAGACGATGACCATCCGCAATCTCGATTTCATGTTCAAACCCGCGTCCGTGGCCCTGGTGGGGGCGAGCCAGCGGCCGGGTTCCATCGGCGCCGTGTTGGCGCGCAATCTGGTAGGTGCCGGTTTCAAGGGGGAGATCTTCCCCGTCAACTCGAAATACAAGACCATCGAGGGGCTGCCCGTCTATCCGGACCTGAAGAGCCTGCCCAATGCTCCGGACCTGGCCGTCATCGCCACGCCGCCCGGAACCGTGCCCCAGCTGATCGAAGATTTCGGTCAACTGGGCACCCGATCCGCGGTGGTGATCACGGCCGGATTCGGCGAGGGCGGCAACGAAAACGGACAGCGGCTGCGGGCGCAGATGCTCGAGGCGGCGCGTCCCCATCTGCTGCGCATCGTGGGTCCCAACTGCCTCGGGATCATGGTGCCTGGGGTAGGCCTCAATGCCAGTTTCGGCCATGTTCAGCCGCTCAGCGGCCATATCGCCTTCGTCGCCCAGTCTGGGGCGGTGCAGACGGCGGTCCTCGATTGGGCGACATCCAGGGGGATCGGGTTTTCGCACTTCGTTTCGGTGGGCAACATGGCGGACGTCGATTTCGGTGACTTGCTCGATTACCTGGCCGCCGATTTCAGCGCCAAGGCGATTTTGCTGTACATCGAGAATATCGTCCATGCCCGCAAGTTCATGTCGGCGGCCCGGGCGGCGGCGCGCATGAAACCGGTGGTCGTGGTCAAGGCCGGGCGCCACCGGGAAGGGGCCCGGGCGGCCGCCTCCCACACCGGCGCCCTGGCCGGCGCGGATGACGTATACAACGCCGCCTTCGAACGGGCCGGGATGTTGCGCGTCATGGACATGCAGGCCCTTTTCGACAGCGTGGAGACGCTGGCCATGGCCCGGCCGTTTTACGGCGATCGCCTGGCCATTTTGACCAACGGGGGCGGCATGGGGGTGCTGGCCACCGATGTGCTGATCGATAAAAAGGGGCGCCTGGCCGAATTGTCGCCCGAGACCATCGAACGCTTGAACCAGGTGCTGCCCCCAACCTGGTCGCACAACAACCCGGTGGATATCATCGGCGACGCGCCGCCGGACCGCTATGTGGATGCCGTGAAGGTGCTCCTCGAGGATAAGGGGATTCATGCCTTGCTGATTTTGAACTGTCCCACGGCCGTGGCCTCGGGCACGGAAGCGGCCCGGGCGGTCGTCGATACCCTGAAAAAGAGCGGCGGCTCGGCCGGTTCCCAGGGCATTTTCACCAGTTGGCTGGGGATCGATGCCGCCCGCGAGGCGCGCCGGATGTTTGCCGAAAACAGGATCCCGACTTATGAAACACCGGGTGAGGCGGTTCGCGGATTCATGCAGATGGTGCGCTACCGTCGCAGCCAGGAAATGTTGATCGAGACGCCGCCCAACATTCCGGAAGCGTTTGCGCCCGAAACCGAGGCCGCGCGCCGGATCGTGGCCAAGGTCCTGTCCGAGGGGCGCGTATGGCTGACCGAGACCGAGGCCAAGGCCGTTCTGGCCGCGTATCAAATACCCGTTGTGCAGACCCGTGAAGCGGCCACTGCCGAAGCGGCCGCCGAGATCGGTGCCGGGTTGGAGGGACCGGTGGCCTTGAAGATTCTCTCGCCGGACATCACCCACAAGTCCGACGTGGGGGGAGTGGCATTGAATTTGGCATCCGCCGAGTCGGTTATCGAGGCCGCGCGGGCCATGCAGCAGCGCATCCGCGAAAGGGTCCCCGAAGCGAGGTTGACGGGATTCACGGTACAGCCCATGGTGCATCGCCCCAACGCCAGGGAACTGATCGTCGGGATCAGCGACGATGTGCAGTTCGGTCCGGTGATCTTGTTCGGCCATGGGGGCACGGCCGTGGAAGTGATTCAGGACAAGGCCGTTGCCTTGCCGCCGCTGAACATGAACCTGGCCCGGGAAGTGATGCGCCGCACGCGCATCTACCGGCTGCTCGAAGGGTACCGCGGCAAACCGGCCGCGGATCTGGAGGGCATCGCATTGACCCTGGTCAAGGTGTCGCAACTGGTCAGTGATATCGCGGAGATCGTGGAACTCGACATCAATCCCCTGCTGGCCGATGAACAGGGCGTGCTGGCACTGGACGCGCGCATCAAGGTGGCCGAATCCCCTTTGCCGGCCGAACAGCGCATGGCGATTCGACCCTACCCCAAGGAACTTGAGGAGACGCTGACTCTTTCCGACGGCCAGAAGTTGTTTCTGAGGCCCGTGCGCCCGGAAGACGAGCCGGCCTTTCAAACCCTGTTTGCCAGGCTCTCCAGGGATGAGATCCGCCTGCGGTTTTTGCATGCCATGAAGATCTTGAGCCACACCATGGCGGCGCGGTTGACCCAGATCGATTATGACCGGGAAATGGCGCTGGTCCTTTGTGCGCCGATTCCCCAGAAAGAGCCCGAGTTGTTTGGCGTGGTGCGCATTGCGGCGGATCCGGACAACGAACGCGCCGAATTCGCCATTCTCCTGCGTGGCGACATGACCGGGCTGGGGCTCGGCCCCATGCTTATGCGCCGCATTATCGATTATGCCAAAAAGCGCGGCATCCGAGAGGTGTTCGGGGAAGTGTTGTCCGAGAACCGGCCCATGTTGCGGATCTGCGAGGCATTTGGATTCAAGAAGCGGCGCGATCCCCATGAACCCGACGTGGTGATGGTCTCATTGGCGCTGTAACGGTCTCCGGCAACTGGCCCTAAGCGGCAGTTTTCGATTTCAAATAGGCGATGCAGCCATTCAGCGTGGCCAGTTGCGGATAGTCCTGCTCGGGAATTTGTATCTTCAACCGATCCTGGAGCCCGATGGCGAAGTTCATGAAATCCACGGAATCGAAATCGAATTGATCGCGAAATCGATCGGCGGGATCGAGTTGCGCCAGGTCGGCCTCCGGCGCGATGTTACCGATAACTTCCAGGGCCGTTTGTCTGATCTGATCTTCGGTTGGCATGGAGTGCACCTGTTTCTGGATGGAAAAGCGTTCCGCTCCTCTGGTATCGTGTGGATTTACATTCCTTAAATCGGGCCGGCCGTCAATACCTAAATCGGGCCAAGGGTGAGGCGAATGTGGCTACCCAGGTCTTGCAGGGGCTGCCCGCCCGCACCATCCGATGAAGTGAAAGCACCGAATTGAAACGAAAGAGGTGACCGTGATGGGAAAGCAGCAGAAAAAGAAGAAAAAGAAAAAAGAGCTGACCTACCAGCACAAAGCCATCGAGATGGCGCGTGAGCATTATGAAAAGGAAAAAGAGAAGGCCATCAAAGAGCGACGAACCTTTCGCGGCCTGCAGATTATCCCCACAGCCAGTTATTACGATGAATCCCACGGACATAAGCCAGGTGAAAAAAATTGGAAGGGGTTCGGGTTCGATCTGCATCCCCAGGTTTCCCTGACGGCCGGCGGGCTGGTATTCCTCTTTATCGTCCTGACCCTCGTGTTCCGGGAACAGTCGGCCGCCTTTTTCCAGGGACTGCTCGACGGCATCGGCAACACCTTCGGATGGCTCTATATCCTGGCGGCCAATTTCTTCGTCATCACCATGGCGTTGATCGCCTGGAGCGACTACGGCAAGATCAGAATCGGCGGTCCGGATGCCCTGCCCGAGTTTAGCACATTCAGCTGGTATGCCATGCTGATCAGCGCCGGCATGGGGATCGGGCTGATGTTCTGGAGTGTGGCCGAACCGGTGTTTCACTACATGACGCCCTCGCCGATGTTCGACGTGCCCCCGGAAACGGCCCAGTCCGCCCAGGTGGCCCTGGGGCTCACCTATTACCACTGGGGGATTCATCCCTGGGGGATCTACGCCCTGGTCGGGCTTTCCCTCGCTTTCTTCGCCTACAACCGTGGATTGCCACTGACGATTCGTTCTATTTTTTCCCCTTTGCTCGGTGACCGGATTTATGGGTTCTGGGGCAATCTCATCGATATCCTGTCGGTGCTGGCGACCCTTTTCGGCCTGGCGACTTCGCTGGGACTGGGAGTCAAACAGGTTTCTTCGGGCCTCAATTACCTGTTCGGTTTTCCGACCTCGACCGAGTTCGCCGTGCTCCTTATCGGGATTATTACATTTTTTGCGGTTTTGTCGGTGGCCGCGGGTCTCGATAAAGGCGTCAAGAACCTCAGCATGGCCAACATGTACACGGCGGCGGCCTTCATGGTCTTTTTGTTGATCGTCGGGCCAACCGTCTATATTTTAAAGGCCTTTACGCAGAACATTGGATTTTACCTCCAGAATCTGCCCCAGCTGAGCTTCTGGGTCGAGACGTTCTACGGCGCCGAGGGGAGCAACTGGCAGAACCCGTGGACCATTTTCTACTGGGGCTGGTGGATATCGTGGTCTCCCTTTGTGGGCATGTTTATCGCAAGAATCTCTAAGGGGCGCACCGTGCGTGAGTTTATCCTCGGCGTCATGATCTTTCCGACCCTGCTCTCGTTTTTATGGATGTCGTCGTTCGGCGGATCGGCGCTCTGGCTTCAAATCACCGGCGCCGCAGATATCGCCACCGCGGTTCGCGCCGAAGTCTCCACCGCCCTTTTCATCATGCTGGAAAGCTTTCCGCTGACGAGTATCACCTCTTTCATCGGCATTATGTTGGTGGTGATTTTTTTCGTGACCTCCTCGGATTCCGGATCGCTGGTGGTCGACCACCTCACATCGGGCGGCAAGCTCGATTCACCGGTGCCCCAACGTATTTTTTGGGCCGTGATCGAAGGGGTTTGCGCCGCGGCGCTGCTTATGGGCGGCGGCCTGGTCGCCCTGCAAAGTGCCTCCATCGCCACGGGCCTGCCGTTTACGATTGTCCTGCTGGTCATGTGCTACAGTTTATATCGAGGCTTACAGGAAGAGCACTACCACGCCACGATCATCGCCAAATTGAAGCCCGAAACCCACAAGATCGAGATTCCGGTAAGCCGGGCGGATCTGGAAAGGGCCGCGGATCAGACCCGATAGGCATGGTTGCCGGTTCCATTGCCAAATCCAAAAGCTGAATGAGAAGGAAACCCCTATATGATCGGTGCGATTGCCGGAGACATCATCGGATCGGTCTATGAGGCACACCCGATCAAGACCAAGGCGTTTCCGCTTTTCCATCCGCGCTGCCGATTTACCGACGATACGGTGCTCACGGTTGCCATCGCAGACGCCATACTGAATCAACGCACCTACCTGGAGGCGGTCAGGGCGTTCGGACGGCGGTATCCCCATGCGGGCTATGGCGGTTCTTTTATCCGCTGGCTTTTTTCTGCCGAACCCACTCCCTACAACAGTTGGGGAAACGGCGCCGCCATGCGCGTCAGCCCGGTCGGGTTTGCTTTTACATCCGAAGAAGAGGTGCTCGAGCAGGCGAGGCAGACCGCGGTCATCTCCCACGACCATCCGGACGGCATCAAGGGGGCCCAGGCCGTTGCCCTGGCTGTTTTTCTGGCAAGAACGGATCACGATAAAGAGAGCATCAGAACGCGAATCACCCGGCGGTTCGGCTATGATCTGAACCGCTGCGTGGACGAGATTCGACCTGTGTACGCATTCGATGTGTCCTGCCAGGGGAGCGTACCCGAGGCCATCATCGCGTTTCTCGATTCGACCTCCCTTGAAGACGCCATTCGAAATGCCGTATCCTTGGGCGGCGACAGCGATACCCAGGCCTGCATCGCTGGAGGTATTGCCGAAGCTTTTTATGGTGGGATGCCCGGGGAGATCCGGGCGGCAATGGACGCGCATCTCACGCCGGATCTGAGGGAGGTGGTCGATGCATTCCAGCGCAAATTCAAAATCTGATGAAGGATCAAGCAGCGATGCACATCTTTCTGCCGCCATTTATGTGCTTGGGATTCAAAGGGTAAACCAGCCGTTTCATCTCAGGTTAAGAAAATGGAGAACCTGCCGAACTAATAGGTGGGTATAGCCAACTGATCGAGGGGAATCGGATTGAATCGTTGCCGATCTGATAGAGGATGAATAACAATGAAGCTGTTTTATCCGTTTCGAAATGGGATAGGGCGATACGGATGCCTTTTGATCCTGACGCTTGCAATGATGGCCTTGAATTGTCCATCCTTATCGGCCAAAGAATTGAGCGTCGGGATATACGAAAATCCACCAAAGGTTTTCACGGAAAAGGATGGAACGCCGGCCGGCATCTTTGTGGACATCATCGAGGAGATCGCGCGTCGAGAACAATGGTCGTTGCGTTACGTTAACGGCACTTGGGCGAACTGTTTAGCGCGCCTGGAATCCGGTGAAATCGATCTCATGATGGATCTGGCCTACTCTCCCGAGAGGGCCGAAAGATATGACTTCTGCGAAAATGATGTCATTAGCAACTGGGCACAGGTGTATACCCGGAAAGGTTTGGACATCAAGCTGATCACCGATCTGGCGGGGTTACGCGTGGCAACGTTGCGAGACGGAATCCATCTGGTAAGGTTCAGGGAGCTTGCCGATGGATTCGGATTTCATTTTGATCTCACCCAGGTCGACGATTACGAAACCGTATTTCGCCGTCTCCATGATAAGCGAGTCGATGCGGGAATTGTCAACCGCGTTTACGGCTATGCCAGCGAAGGAAAATATAAAATCGTTCGGAGTCCAGTGGTTTTCTCACCGGCGTCTCTTCGGTTTGCCGTTAAAAAGGGGGCCCATGCGGATGTTGTCGCGGCTATCGATTTACATCTGGCTTCCATGAAAGGGGAAAAAATTTCAGTTTACCATCAATCACTTAGACATTGGTTGGGGGAAACCACGAAATTGAATCTGCCCAAATGGATCGGCTGGGCCTTGAGTGCCGCAGCCTCAGGCATGGTGTTACTGTTTTTGATGAGTCTTTTATTGAAGTACCAGGTGAACAAGAAAACGGCCCGTTTGCAGACGGCCAACCGCCTTCTGGACAAGCAGGTTCAGGAAACCATGAAGGCGCATCTGGAACTGAAACACAGCGAGGAGCTGCTCATCAGACAGGAGCGGCTCAGCGCCCTTGGTCAGCTCACCAGCGGTATTGTTCACGATTTTAACAATATGCTTTTCCCGATTCTCGGCTATTCGGATCTGTTGCTGGAACAACCGCACGAATTGAAAAATCCTGAGAACGTCGTTCCCAAGTTAAAGGCCATCCGGTCGGCCGCCTTTAACGCCCGTGAGACCGTGAAGCGGCTTCAGGAATTCCACCGGGCGGATCCAAGCATCAAAATGGAGAGTGTCAATATAGCGGAATTGGTTTCCGAGGTGGTGACCGCAACCAAACCGTTATGGAAATTGAAAAACCAAGCCGGCTGCGTGCCGGCCGACATCACCGAAGACGTGCCTGCGGACCTCGTGGCAACGGTGAGCCGCCCCCAGCTTTCAGAAGCTCTGATGAATCTGCTGTTGAACGCATTGCATGCCATTTCCGATGGGGGCAACGTCACCATTCGTGCCTTTTCAAGGGATGATAATTTCTGCCTGGAGGTTCACGATACGGGCGTCGGAATGGCCAAGGATGTCGTCCGTCAATGTCTGGAGCCTTTCTTTTCGACTAAAGGTGAAAATGGGACCGGCATGGGATTGGCCATGGTGCATGGCATTGTCAAACGTCACAATGGCGTACTCAATGTCGACAGTGTCCCAGGCGGGGGAACCACGATCACGATACAAATTCCACTGGTTCAAGAAGAGGTGTCGGGGAACGTGGAGCGCACGGGTGATGCGGCGCGGATCGAAAACTCCCTGAAACTGCTCGTGGTGGACGATGACGAAAATTCGAGAAAACTGCTCGAAGAATATCTGGCCTTGGACGGCCACACCGTTATACCGGCAAAAGATGGGGCCTCGGCGATGGAGATGTTCGACCGGAACGAAGTCGATCTAGTGTTGACGGACAGCGCCATGCCGAAAAAACGCGGCGATGAATTGGCGCGACATGTGAAGTTTTCCGCTCGCCGTGTACCGGTGTTGATGATTTCAGGATTTTATCAGAACATGGATCCCCAGGGCGAACGTCCCGAGGGAGTGGATTTTATTATGGGGAAACCGTTCACGTTGCGTGAGTTAAGGGGCGCCATATCCAAAACATACAGGAATGGGATGGAGCGCAGCCAACAAAGCTGATAGGGCGCACGCATCTAATTGAAACGGTTCAATTTTCTTCAAACACCGCTCTGACCTTTTTTGAAAGCTCGCTCATGGTGAACGGTTTCTGGATGAAGCCCCTGCAGCCTTGGGCCAGAATTTCTTCGGCCTGCCCGTCGAGGCTGTACCCGCTCGAAAGCAGAACCTTGATATTCGGCGAACGGGAACGAAGTGCGCTAAAGGTGTCGCGCCCGCCCAAATCGGGCATGATCATGTCCAGAATCACGAGATCGACGGCCCCCTGGTTCTGGTCGAAAAGCTCGAGCCCTTGTTTGCCGCCGGTGGCGGTGAGAACCCTGTACCCGATGCCTTCGAGCATTTGGGTGCCGATGTCCAGGATCATCTCTTCATCGTCGATGAGCAGTACCGTTCCCCTTCCCTTTTCAATCCAATCGCTGACCGGGCGCTCCTGTTCGACACTTTTTGTTGAAGCAGGCAGGTAGACCATAAACGACGTGCCGACCCCCTTTTCGCTCTCCACTAAAATGAATCCGCCGTGGTTCTTGATGATGCCGTATACCGATGCCAACCCCAGGCCCGTGCCGCGGCCGCGCTGCTTGGTGGAGAAGAACGGTTCGAAGATGCGTGCCTGGGTGGCCTCGTCCATCCCCACGCCCGTGTCGGTCACCGTGATTTTGACAAATGGCCCGGGGGTGAGGTCGTAGGGACTGACCTCATCCTGGCGCAGAACGACATTCTCCACGGAGAGGTACATATCGCCGCCGCCCGGCATGGCCTGCCAGGCGTTGACGAACAGGTTGAGCATCACCTGCTCCATCTGCCCCCGGTCCACTTCTGCAGGCCAGAGATTTTCATCCACTTTGTGATGCATGCGGATCTCTTTTTTGGTTCGGCCGAACATCTCCGCGCTATTCAGTAAGAACGTCCCGAGGTCTGTGGATTTCACCTCGTACTTTCCGCCCCGGGCAAACCCTAATAGTTGCCGGGTCAGGTCCGATCCACGCTGCACATAGGCTTCCATGTTTTTGAGCCGGTCGTGGAAAGGATGCGATGGGGCCAGATTCATGAGCATGAGGGTGATGTTCCCCAGGATGCCCATGAGCAGATTGTTAAAGTCGTGGGCGATGCCGCCGGCAAGGGTTCCGACGGCTTCCAGCTTCTGGGATCTCCAGAGCTGCTCTTCCAGGTTCTTCTTTTCCGTGACATCGATGAGAAATCCCCTGAGGCCGACATATTGGCCATCCCTGTAAATGGGAGTCGAATGAATCAGGGACGGAAATTTGGTGCCGTCCTTTTTTCGTGCGGTGTACTCGTTGAGGCCGAGGCGTTCGCCCTGCATGACGCGCACGTGGCTGGTAAGAGCCCTTTGGTGATCCTCGGGCGCGATGACATCCATGATAGTGATGCCCTGTCCCACGTCCTCCAGAGTATATCCGAAACGCTCCAGGGAGATTTCGTTGACGAAGGTGAACCGCCCGTCGGCGTCGGTTTCGAAGACCGTCTCGGGAAGCAGCCTGGCCAGGTCCCGGAAGCGCTCTTCGCTCTGCCTGAGGGCGTCCTGGGCCTTGTTGCGATCGGTCATGTCGATCAGCGATGCGACACTCTCCCGTGTTTCAGGGATCATGGCCACACTCATAAAAAAGTTACGCACCTCGCCCGTGCGGGTCCTGGCCTTGAATTCGTAGGCATTTGGCGCCGAACCGGGATCGACCCGTCGCTGCAGGTGGTGCTGTTTCATGAGTTCCAGGTCTTCCTCCATGACGAAGGCGGTCCAACTCATCTTGTTTTCCACCTCTTCGCGGGAATAGCCGGTGATTCTTTCAAAATTGGAGTTGGCCAGCAGGATGGTGGTGTCTTCGGCCACGATGATATTGGCCGTGGCCGTGTGTTCGAAGATCGTGCGGTAGCGCTCCTCGCTCTTACGGAGGGCTTCTTCGGCTTTTTTTCGATCGCTGATGTCATGGGTGATGCCGAGCAGGCCTTCGGGTCGGCCGTTGTCATCGTATAGGATACTCAAGGTGACTTCGGTCCATACCGTGGAGCCGTCCCTGCGGATCATTTCCAAGTCAAGATTCATGGTCCAATCTTTGCCCCGCGCCTGATGCCTGGGCACCTGCATCTTTTCGCTGGCGAAAAGGGCCATGGCCTTGCGGTGGGAGTCGGGGGTCAGGACCTGATCCATCGTCTGCTGCATGACCTCCTCGGGCGAATATCCCCTGAGTTCCGTCACCGAAGGGCTCACGTAGACATATTTCAGATCGGCATCCAGAATCCAGATGACATCCCGGAGGTTCTCGGCAAGCAAACGATATTTCCTTTCATTTTCCCTGAGCGCCTTTTCCGCCGCAATTTTTTCGGTCACATCGCGGCCCAATCCTCTGAACCCGATGGGTTCTCCGAAGGGTCCGCGCATGAGCGATGCCGAAAGCTCGGCGACAATCTTCTTCCCGTCCTTTCTGATGATTTCGTAATCGGCAATTTTCTGTTGGCGGCCGGTGCGGTAGATTTCGGTGAAAATCTCGTATGCGTGCCTCGCGGTTTCAGGGGAGGTGCACTCCCGATGGTTCATGCCGAGGAGTTTTTCCCGGGAATAGCCCATAGCCTTGCACTGGGCCTCATTGGCATAGGTGTAGTTGCCATGCAGGTCACATTCGAAGTAGGCCTCGTCCATGGTTTCCAGGATCGTGCGATAGCGCTCTTCGCTTTGGCGCAGGGCCTCTTCGGCCCGCTTGCGGTCGGTGATATCCATGCACGAGGCGATACTCTCCCCGCTGCCCGGCATAAGGGCCACGGTAAGGTAGATCTCCCTGATCTCTCGTTTGCGGTCGATCAGGCGGAACTCGTAGCAGGCAGGCGCCGAGCCCGCTTGTGTTCTTCTTTCGAAATGGTAGCGCTTCATCTGTTCCCGGTCTCCCGGATCGATGAAAGCAATCCAGCTCATCTTGCCTTCCATTTCCGCTTTGGTGTATCCGGTCAGGCTCTCGAACTTGGAGTTGGCCAGCAGGATGGTGGTGTCCGCGGCGATGAGGATCGTGGCGTTGCCGGTGTTCTCGAAGATCGTGCGGTAGCGTTCCTCGCTCGCTTTTAATAAGTTTTCGGCACGCTTGCGTGCGGTCACGTCATGGGCGATTACGTGAAAACCGGTAGGCTTCCCGGTGTCATCGCGCATGAGGCCCGCGGACATTTCGTGGATTCTGATGGAACCATCTTTGCGGACCACATCATAACTGACCACCCGGCCGGGGTGGCCGGTTTTGTATATTTGGTGAAAAACCTATTTCATACGGCGTGCCGTGTCAGTCGTCGTGTAGTTGCGGTAATTCATCCCCGCGAGCTCATGGGGTGCGTAACCCAGAAGGGCACCAACCGCCGGATTGAAGGATACGATGTTGCCCTTCAGATCGAGTTCATAGTAGCCCTCCTCGATGCGCTGCAGCACCTGGCGGTGCTTTTCTGCGTGTTCCGACGATGCGCTTTCAAGACGCCGGATCTCTTCTTCGAGCTCCGCTACTCTTTTTAATAGGTCTTCCCTGGTCGGACCGGTGTTCATCCGCTCTGCCGCTCCCCTCTGTTATGGATTCGCCTGGCGCGCCGACATCGAGGCATGCCGGTGCCGCAAGACAGGTTATCGGCATTTTCGCTGAACTCTTGAAGTGATATAACAACCCGAAATAATGAAGAAGAAAGGAATGCCCAATTTCCTTCCGCGAGTATGACAACCCCTTGATCGGGTGTCAAGATCCTATAGGGAAGGGCTCAATTTTGATTGTGAAGGGCATGGCAGATCAAATGGCAGGCGGGACGGATGCAACGCTGTTACCCATTACCTCCTTTTCCAACCGTTTTAGGATGTGATCCGTAAGTCTACCGAAGGCCGGGTTGGCGCGACTTCGTGGACGCGGCATGTCGACATTCAGTATTTCTCCAATACGGCCGGGTCTGGCGGAAATGATCACCACGCGGTCTGCGAGGTAAACCGCTTCGTCAACACTGTGGGTGACAAACAAGACGGTTTTTCGGTTGGATTCCCAGATGCGTAGGAGTTCTTTTTGAAGCAAGACGCGGGTATGGGCGTCCAACGACCCGAAAGGCTCGTCCATCAGAAGGATTTCGGGGTCGTTGGCAAACGCCCGGGCTATGGCGACGCGCTGACGCATCCCGCCGGACAGTTCGTGCGGATAAGCACGGGCAAATTCGGACATGCCGACCACCTCAAGGTAGTGCGCGGCAATGTCGAGCCGTTTGTCCTTTTTTAAGCCCGCGAATTCTGGACCTGTGGCCACGTTGTCGATGACCTGCAGCCAGGGGAACAAAGAGTATTCCTGAAATACCATGCCGATGTCGGCGTTGGGTTTCTGGACCTGCGTGCCTCTAAACTCGACGTGACCCGTCGTGGCCTGTTCCAAGCCGGAAATCATGCCAATCGCCTGCGGGCGGAAGATCGCGGGAATCCAGGGCAACATGGCCGACGCCTTTATATTCCGCCACGGAGGGGTGCGGGGCCGGGCCGACCCAGCAATCGACCTGGTTGCTGACCAGCGCTGAGATCAGATTGGCAGTTGTTTTAAGATCGACCAGCAGAATGTCGGCACCTAAATCGTTTGCGTTTTCAGTGATTTTCAATCCGGCATGGTGCATTGCACCTTCAAACACGATTCGCGGTGCGCTGGTCGGTGAATGGTAGCCAATTTTTACAGGATTTTTGGACTGTTTGATGTAGTTGTGGACATCATTCCATCCAGAAAGGGTGCTGCCCCGGGGAAAGACCATGCCCATACCGTCCACATGGAGAGGGCACAGAATTTTCATCGGCGTTCCCTTATCAATGCCGCTGATGAAAGCGGTTCCCGATGCTAAGGCGATGTCCATCCGGCCCTGGGCGAACAAGGTGGCTGTTTCCGATCCGCTTTTTGATACGAGCAGATTGATGATGGCCAGTGCATTTCCAGAACCGTCCAGCAACTCATATTTCTCGCGATCCACCATGGATTTCAGGTATGCGCCGTTCGGCTTGAAGGCCTCTCCTCTGGCGACCGCCACCATCAGAGGAGTGTGGTGCGTTGTAAACACATAGCCGAGGTAGAGACGTGGGGTTTCCCTGTCGGCTGCCCGGGCCTCATAAAGACCTCTGTCGGTGAGGGAAAAAAAGGCGATGCTTACAAATAAATACATCACCACGGCCGGTTTCATTTTCGATTTCAACATGTCGTATCTCCTTCTGATGCGGGTGAGTAGCATGGTTGTCAATTGGCGGCCACTTCCAGAAAAGCCTCGATACGGGTACGGAGCTGCTCGGTATCGGATGTTGAATAATCGGTCACGAGATGTAAAAAAGGCACGCCGAGAGTATCGCGGACCTTCCTTTGAATAACGTGTGACTCGATGTGGTAGGTGTGACAGAATTGCCAAGTCATATCGATAATGCCGTCAATTTTGAAGTCGTTGGCCAGCCGTTGGATCGTTTCGAAGCGTCCCGTGTTGGGTGTCATGCAAGAACAGGGAATTCCTAAATAACGGTCCGCAACAGCCTTGATAGGGTCGCCGTCTTCTGGGATCATGCGCAGCACCGATTTCATGCCGGTGCAGTTCTCCATGCAGACCACCGATGCTCCGGCCTCCTCGACTAGACGCAGCACCTTTTCGCAACCTTTTCCGATGGGGCACCCGGTCAGCAAAATGCGGCTGGGGGAGCCGTTGTCGGCCGGCGACGAGTTGGCAATAATCTCTTCGAGTTCCAACCGCAGGGTGGATAGATGACGGATGTACGCTTCAAGATCGACCACAAAGGATTTGCTTTCGAGAATCGTCATCAGGTGAAGGGCGGCAAGAGGGCTTCGAGGCTCGGTGGCCAGGGAAACGACTCGCTGCATCTCCTGGCGCATTTTGTTGTGCAATCGGATCTGATGGCTGATGCGTTCTTCGGTCGCCACAATGCCCGTTTTTGTGGCGAGAAAATTCGAAAAGCGTTGGACTTCATTTCGCCAGAAAGCTTCAGCCCCACTTAAGTTCTGAGCATACGGCAAATGCATCAAATAGAGCGGCTTGCAACGGGCGAGAAACTCGTACATCTTTTTTTTTCCATCACAAGTGGTCTCGCCTACCACCAGATCGGCCAAACTGAAGAATGGACAGGAGTCGCTGACCGCATAACCGTAGCTCGACTTGATCAGTGGGCAAAGATTCGAGGGCAACTCCTTTTCGGCATGTTGAATGGGTGCTTCCTGCTTGCCGCAAAGGCCTACCGGTATGGCCCCGGCGGCCCGGATCAGTTCCACGGGCGCATAAATGCAGTAAATCCCGACGACCATACCCCCGGCTTCCCGGAAACTTTCGAGTTCTCCGATGGATCTTTCGGGCAGTCTATCAAAATAAACGAAGCTATCAGGAAGCATGGCCTCTTACCTGTGGATGCGAAAAGGATTTAAAACCGCCTTTTCTTATGGAAATTCTGTATATGTCAAATAGAAAAATATGATTCTGGTGCCTGCGTCTATAGGAAAAGCCGATGATGTGGTCAACGAGACGTCATTGATGTAGGCTAACGACACAGAGAGTGCTCGTTGGCTTGTTTTTAATTGGCATTTCATCCATTCCTCGATATGAAAAGTATTGTTTTCGGATTTCACAAGAAAAGGAATCGGAAGTAGAAAGATGCTTCGATTCACATCCCCGAGCTTTGGGCACCAGTAATCGATAGTTGAGAAGTTCGCTTGTGATGGATACGACCGCTCACCGGATACGGATCGACACCTTCCTCATCTGGGCCATTTTTGATATGCTGACACGGACATCGGAGATTAAAAGGAGCGCACATGAAAGATACGCTTAAAGCGGGCCTCGAGCATGAATTTCGTTTTCGTCTGACCGAGGCCAAAACCGTACCGGCCCTCTATCCCGAGGCGTCTGAATTTCAGGTCATGCCAAAGGTGTTCGCCACCGGCTATATGGTGGGTTTCATCGAATGGGCGTGCCTCAAGGCAATCAATCCCCACATCGACTGGCCTGCAGAGCAGAGCGTCGGCACGCACATCAATGTGGCCCATGTCGCGGCCACCCCACCGGGGATGGAGGTCCGCGCGCAGGTCAAGGTGATTGAAGTGGACGGCCGCAGGGTGGTGTTCGAGGTGGCGGCTTTCGATGAGTCGGGTCTTATCGGCAAGGGGTTTCACGAACGCATGATCATAGATGCAAAGAAATTCAACCGAAAAATCGAAGCGAAGGTTAAATCCATCGGTGGATAAAACAGGAACCAGGGAGCATCGCGGGCGTGCCTGGCGTCCTGCGCGTATGGCCGTTTTGGCTGGAGATCTTGATATGAACAAGGGGTTGGGACGATTCGGCAGTTGTTTGATTTTCATGGCCCTCTTTTTGATCGTGCTCGGATGCAGCAAATTGACGCCCGAAACTTACGATCAGCTTCGGGTCGGCATGACTTACGACGAAGTGGTGAAGATACTAGGCCGACCCGATGCGTGTGAGGGGGCACTCGGCTTCAAGGAGTGCAAGTGGGGCACCCGGAATAAATACATTAACGTTAAATTTGGCGGTGAAAGTGTCGTTTTTTACTCTGCCAAAGGTCTCTGATTGAAAATTGAAGCCGGTCATCAGGGACAAAGGGGACTTCTAAAGGGAGGATGGCAAGGCGCCTATGTGTAAATTCAGGATGTATCGCATTTTTTCTTTTTTTTTGCTCGTGCCGATGCTCCTGTCGTGCGCCGGCCTTTCCGAAAAAGTGCGCCTGTCCGAGTTCGACACGACCTTTGAGATTTATGATATCACCTTGAGACGCTCCCAATTTCACGCGGTTCAAAATTTTATTGACCCGGCCTACCGAGATCAGGATTTGGACTTCGACACCTATAAAAACGTCAAGGTGGTCGACTTCACGGTCACCCATGTAAAAGTTTCGGAGGATCGTTTCAACGTCGATCAGGCGGTGCAGCTGCAATATTTCCTGCTCGATCGGAATATCCTGAAAACCATTGAGTACCGTCAAACCTGGCGTTTCGATGAACAGAAGAAAAAGTGGTTGCTTCAAACCCCCCTGCCGGATTTCAGCCCCTGATTGGATAGAAGTTATCGCTTGCAGCGGCGCAAAAGCTTTGTTAATAATAATTGTTATTATTTAAAAACTTGCCAGCGGGGTTGCCGTCAATGACTAACCATGACACGAGGTTTCATTCCATTATCGAAAAGTTAAAGGGCAGCAACCACAAGTTGACGCCTCAGCGCCTGGCCATTGCCAGGTTGCTGGCGATGAGCAAGGGTCATCCCTCGGTCGAGGGTATTTTCGAGCAGCTGCGGGAAAATTTTCCGACCATGAGCCTTGCCACGGTTTACCGAAACGTGATGCTCATCAAGTCGTTGGGCGAAGTTCTGGAACTGGGATTTGCCGACGGCAGCAACCGCTATGATGGCAACAAGCCTTACCCTCACCCTCACCTGATTTGTGTGAGGTGTAAAACCATCGTGGATCCGGCTCTCGAAAGCCTCAGGGACATGTCCAGGGAGGTCGAGACAGAGACCGGGTTTAAAATATTGACCCATCGGCTCGATTTTTTCGGCCTTTGCGCCAATTGCAGGCCAAAAGAATAGGGCGGGGTCCCAACAGGAGGTGGCGTCATGACGGAAAAAACTTTTAAGCAGGTGTGTGAATGCAAGCACTGCGGCAACGAAGCGGAGATGGTCGTGACGTGTTCGTTGTCCGAGGTGTTGCCGGACGATGGTCCCTTGCCGAAAATCGTCGGACCGGGTGAAGGCAAAACCAAGGGGCATGCCGTTTGTACCCACTGCGGCAATGAAGCCGACATCTGGCTGGATGTTTAGTGCGGGTTCAATCGCATTTGCCATCGGGTCCCTGACCGGGTGTGTATCGGGTTGGATGGCGATGACGGGTGAATTTTAACTTCAATACCCCTCTCCCTTGGATCCACGGGAGAGGGAAAACAGGAAAGGAGAACCGTATGGAAGAAGTGGAGGTTGGCTGTGCCAGGCCCACTGGCGGACCCGTTGGAGAGACGGTAGAAGAGCCGAAGGAAGTTGTTCAGCAAACACCAAAGGAGGTGACCCCCATGATCAAAGTTGGTAAAAAAGCTCCGGATTTTACTGCTCCGGCCTATCATCAAGGAAAATTTGGCGCGGTTAAACTGTCCGAGTATTTGGGCAAGTGGGTCATTCTCTGTTTCTATCCGGGCGATTTTACCTTCGTCTGAGCGACCGAAATTTCGGCAGTTGCCGAAAAGTATCCTGAATTTCAGAAACTCGGGGTTGAAATTCTATCCATGAGCATCGACAGCGTGTTCGTCCACAAGATGTGGAATGACAACGAGCTGTCCAAGATGGTGAACGGTGGGGTCCCTTTCCCCATGCTGTCCGATGCCGGTGGACGGGTGGGCAAGGTGTTCGGCGTGTACGATGAAGACGCCGGCGTGGAAACCCGCGGCCGTTTCATTATCGATCCCGAAGGCGTGGTGCAAGGTTTCGAGGTGCTGACGCCGCCGGTGGGGCGCAATATCATGGAATCCATTCGCCAGGTGCAGGCCTTCCAGCTGGTGAGAAACAGCAAGGGCAAGGAAGCCACCCCATCCGGCTGGAAACCGGGCAAAGTGACCCTGAAACCGGGTCCCGATCTGGTCGGCAAGGTGTGGGAGGTATGGAAAACCGAGATGGCATTTGATTGATTGAACGATTCGCCGCGGCATCGAATCGTTTGACGCAAGAGGTCGTATCCCTTTGGGGAGCGGCCTCTTTTTTTTGGGGTTATTATGAAATAATGTTCAAAACAATCGTTGACAACCCGGGCCCCTGTCATTATTATGAACGTAATTTCAAAATAAACGGGGAGTGAAGATGCCGAGACCGAGAAAATGCCGCCGTGTGGGACGTGAACCCGTGCATACTTTTTACAAACCCCAGGGCGTGCCGCTGGAAGGATTGACCGGCCTAAATCTTTCCATAGAGGGACTTGAGGCGATTCGCCTGGCGGATGCCGAAGAGATGGACCATTTGGTGGCGGCTGAACGCATGGGCGTTTCCAGGCCGACCTTTTCCCGGATCCTGGCCGAAGCGCGTCGCATAGTGGCCAGGGCACTGAGCAATGGCTGGGCCATTCACATCGACGGCGGCAGTTACCGGGTGGTCGGTCACGAAGGTCAGACCCAGCGGCCCGGTCCCTCGGGGGGCGGCCGTGGCCGTGGAAGACGAACGAGAGAGTTTTAACGGGTGAAAACCCTGAGCAAAGGAGGCATATCATGCCAAATCGCGATGGTAGGGGACCGCTCGGAAATGGTCCCGCAACAGGAAGAGGGTATGGCGCTTGTCGAACCGGAAATCAGGCCGGCGCAGCCGGCGGATGGGGCGGCCAGATCGTGCAGCGTCTGCAGTATCGATGCCGGCGTCTAATGGGGATGTTCCCCGGACAAGGACGATTTGCGGACACGCCGATGGGGGCCGGGCGCGGTGGTCGATCCCGAGCCACCGGTGCATCGCCGGAACTTCCTTCCTCCGACGGCTGGGGCGGCAGCCCCAGGGGAGCGGGCAGAAACCGTCGATAATCGCTATTCCGGTGGACAGCCGGCGCATATCCGGAGCCAGATCCGGATATGCCCGGCACCACCGGAACCCGGTCAGGCGGTGGCTTGGTTTCAGGCGGCCCTCCTATAGTATCGGCCGCAGTTTAGGGCGATTCATTTATGAGCATATGCTCTTTTCCTTGACTAACGCGGTTTAAGGTAGTAAGGCCGATTTGGTTTAGCCAGACAACAGATGACACGTTTCACGTTTAAGGTGGGAAATATGCCGCGACCTAGAAAATGTCGGAATGTCAACACAACCCCGGAAGTGACCTATTTCAAGCCGCGGGGAGTGCCGTTGCGTGAACTGGCGGAAATCTATTTGCCGTTGGACGGCTTCGAAGCGATTCGCCTGGCCGATCTGGAGGGGTTGAACCACGAGGCGGCCGCCCAGCAGATGCATGTATCCCGCCAGACCTTCGGCCGTATCCTGGCGTCGGCCCACCAGACGGTCGCCAAGGCATTGGTCAGCGGAATGGCATTGCGTATTCACGGTGGGGATTATCGTTTGGCGCAATCGGTTTCCGAGGAGGATGAAGCCGAGGATTTCACCGAGAGTTCTATCTATAATCCAACCGATAACTTGGATGATCAGCACGAGTCCCGAGCCGGCGCGTTCGGAGAACAGGTGGGTGCTGAGCGTCATGCCCAAAAGGATCAACAGAAGCAGCACCAGGAGCACCAATTCGTTCAAAAGGAGAGTACGTCCATGAAAAGAATCGCAGTCACCAGTGAAGGACCGACCCTGGACGATCGCGTCGATCCGCGATTCGGCCGCGCGGCCGGTTTCGTTATCGTCAATCCGGAAACCATGGAGTTCGAGTATCTGGACAACGGCGCCAGCCAGGCCAGAGCCCAGGGAGCAGGGATTCAAGCTGCCGAGAACGTCGTATCCACCGGCGTCGAAGCCGTGCTGACCGGTTATGTCGGCCCCAAGGCCTTTCAGGCGCTTGCGGCCACGGGTATTCGCGTTGCCCAGAATCTCGAAAATATGAGTGTGCGCGAGGCTGTGGAACATTATCTAAAGGGCGACCTGAGCTGGGCCGACGCCGACCAAGCAAGAGGATTAGGGAAATGAAAATTGCGATTGCCAGTGGTAAAGGCGGGACCGGCAAGACCATGGTGACCGCTTCCCTGTCCGTCAGTTGGGGCAGCCGGGTGGTGGCCGTGGACCTGGATGTGGAGGAGCCCAACCTGCACCTGTTCTTGAAGCCCGACATCACCGGCAGTCGGGATGCGCTGATGGAGGTGCCCCAAGCCGACGAGTCCAAGTGCAACTACTGCAGAGAGTGTGCCGAGTTTTGTGAGTACAAGGCCATATCGGTGTTGGGCAGCGTGATCATGATTTTTCCTGAGATGTGTCATGGTTGCGGCGGATGTCTGGCGCTGTGCCCGACCGGCGCCTTGACCCCGACCCACCGGAAATTGGGGGATGTCTCGTGGGGGACTTCGGGACAGAACAGGTTTCTCATGGGCCGTTTGCGCGTGGGGGAAGCGATGAGCCCGCCGCTCATTCATCAAGTGATGACGGCATTGAAGCAGCCCGACATATCTGCGGGCATTGCCGACGTGTTGCTCGATGCACCGCCGGGTGTCAGCTGTCCGGCCATCAGCGCCGTGATCGACAGCGATTACGTTGTCCTGGTGACCGAACCGACCCCCTTCGGGGTCTTTGATTTGCGCCTGGCCCACCAGGCGTTCACCACTTTGGGCAAACCGATGGGCGTGGTGGTCAATCGCGCCGGCGTGGGAAATGATGAGGTTTACGGCTTCTGTTCCCAGGCGGGCTTGCCGATCCTGGCCGAAATCCCCTATGACCGGGCCATTGCCGAGGCCTATGCTGCGGGCGAGGTCATTGCCCGTATCTCGGCGCCGATGACGGCGTTGTTTCAACGCCTGGCCGAAACCATTCGTCAAGCGGCTGCACCGGCAAAGGAGGCCCGTCATGCATGAGATTTTGATCATCAGCGGCAAGGGCGGAACCGGCAAGACATCGGTGACGGCGGCCTTTGCCCATATCTGTGAAAACGCCGTGATTTGTGATCTGGATGTGGATGCCCCAGATTTGCATTTGATTCTGCAACCCCAGCCGAGGCAGACCACTGAGTTTATATCAGGTTTCGAACCTAAGGTCGTCGCTGAAAAGTGCACATCGTGCGGGACCTGCGAGCAGATGTGCCGCTTTGACGCCATTAAAGTGGGCGACGAAGGCGCCGTGGTGGACCCCATCCGCTGTGAAGGATGCGGCGTCTGTGTCTATTTTTGTCCCGAAAAGGCGATCGATTTCATACCCAAGCATTGCGGGGATTGGTCGATTTCCGATACCCGCTTCGGTACCATGGCCCATGCCCAGCTCTTTCCGGGCGAGGAGAATTCTGGGAAACTGGTCGCGCTCCTGCGCACCCAGGCCAGGGAACTGGCCGCATCCGAGGGCGCCTCTTTGATCCTTTCCGACGGTCCTCCGGGCATCGGCTGCCCGGTCATCAGCGCGCTTTCAGGCACCAACCTGGCCGTAATGGTCACCGAACCGACCCCGTCCGGGATTCACGATTTGGAACGCGTGGTGGAATTGTGTGACTACTTTAAAATACCCACGTCGGTCATCATCAACAAATGCGATCTCAACAAAACCATTGCTGGCGACATCCGCACCTTTTGTGATAAGAAGGGCATTTGCGTTTTGGGCGAGTTGCCCCACGACCCGGATTTCGTCAATGCCATGGTTCAGGCGCGTGCCATCACGGAATTTTCCCAAGGCTCGACCTCACAGAAACTTCGCGAGGCCTGGCAGAGATTGCTTCAACAAGCGGCTGAATCGAAAGCCGCATAACGCTGTATATCAACAGGAGGAATTATGAATAAGATTTTAATTGCCGTACCTTCGGAAAACCCGGGCGGGCTGGAAGCCGGCCTGGGTGCCCATTTCGGGCATTGTGATCTGTACACCCTCGTCAGCGTGGAGGGGGGGACCATCGGGGATGTATCGGTGATTCCCAATATGCCGCATCAGCAAGGCGGATGCATGGCCCCGGTGCAGTACCTGGCCAGCAAGGGAGTCCATCGGTTGATCGCCGGCGGCATGGGGTTGCGGCCGTTGATGGGATTCAACCAGGTGGGCATCGAGGTCTATCACGGCGGAAATGCCAGAACGGTCGGCGAGGCGGTGCAGGCAGCCATCGAAGGGCGCTTGCCGCAGTTCAGCCAGGAGCATACGTGTGGTGGCGGAGGCGGCCGGTAGTCTCCGTCCGGTTTGTCATGGACCCTTCATTGCCGATCGGATTGAATGCAATGACAACCTCATTGGATCACAGGGAAGCAGATGCGCTTCACGATGCCGGACCGGATTGCGAACAGTTCCAGCGGCATGCCCGTTTCCCCCAGCACCTTGGGCTCCTGGCGGCCGCTCACGGCCGCGCGACCGGTGTCGGCAGCTGTGGTGATGCCATCGAGATGACGATTCGTTTCGATGGCGAAATGATTGCGGATATCGGTCACCGACCCAATGGCTGTGCCTATACGGTGGCATGCGCCAGCGCCGTGAGCCTGCTGGCCCATGGCCGGAGTATCGACGAGGCGCTGCGGTTGCAACCGGAAGATGTGGAAACCGAGCTGGGGGGCTTGCCCGAGGATCACCGCCACTGTGCCAGACTGGCGGTCAACACACTCGGAGAAGCCATCGCCGATGCGTATCGAACGATCATGCGATAACGCGACTGGGAGGATGAAACCCATGCCGATTTACGAGATTAGCTGTGCCGCGTGTGGTTACTCAGGAGAGGTGATTGCATTCAATCCAGACGGTCCGCTGGCATGTCCATCGTGCGGCAGCACCGATACCCGAAAGCTGATGTCCGCCACTAGCAGCATGACCGGCAAAGCATCCCAGGCCTTTCCCGGCTCGGGTGATACGACCTGCTGCGGAAAACGTCCCTCCGAGGCGTCGTGCGCCGGGCCAGGTTCGTGCTGTGGGAAGACATTTTGACCTATTTTTGGAAGGGCACGAGGTAGGGGATAAAGATGAGCAATCGACAGATTATTTTACTGGTAACGTCGCGTGCGGACCAGTTGGCGGCGTTTGAGCAGGCTTTGCGCTCCGATGCCAATGTGGAGCTGATCACCATCGGCACCGCCGAAGAGGCGATCGATGCCGCCGTTCGCCTGGTACCCGTGATGGCGATTGTCGATCAACAGGTGCCTGGCGGTCAGGCCTTGGAGATTGTGCAGCGTTTGCTATCGGTCAATGCCTTTATTCATACCGCCGTATTGACCGATATGGACGCGGCAGTGTTTCACGAACGCAGCGAGGGGTTGGGCGTCCTGGCCGGGCTGCCTCTGCGCCCCGATTCGGCTGATGCAGCGGATCTGCTGGCCAAACTGCGGGAGATGGCCCCTGTCGGATAGGGCGATACCATATTTTTTCGGTGCCACCATATTGGCGCCTCCTAACAGAATACCCCCGATGGGACGGAACTTCCATCGGGGGTATTTTGTTTTGGGTCAATCGTATTGCCCCCGCGCCATCCTTTCCGAGGTCACGAATCGGCTCAACTGCTCACGCAAATCCTCGGCGATATCGACGAAGCGGCATCCCACCGATACATACCCCGTCAGGTCCAATGATTTCATCCACCGCACTTCGGCGCGGAGTTGCTTCAAAAAGGAAAAGGAGGTGCCGCCCGCGATTTGCTGCAGTTCCAGGATGTCTTCTTCCTTCAGTTTGTGGCTTTGGGCTTCGGCAACCGCGATGTTGATGCCCCCGGCACTCAGGTTGACGATCAAAGCGGCAACCCGTTCCTGGTTGGGCAGCGTGAAATGACCGAAATAACCGTCCTCGATGTTCAGGGTAAGCCGTGGGTAAAGCCTTTTTTCATCCTGGGGCATGCATCTTCTCCTCTTCTAATATCCACCTAAGATTTTAAGAAAATCGGTTTTGGCGGCAATGTGCGCCAAGGCCTCTCGATACGGATCGGCCTCAATGTCGGCTTCAACATCGGCATAGAACATATACTGCCATGGTTTGCCGTGAATCGGCCGCGACTCCAGTTTGACCAGATTGATCCGGTTCTCGGCAAACACCTTCATGACCTCAATCAAGGCGCCGGGTTGATTCACGGTTGAAAAAACAATGGACGATTTGGTTTTGGGTCTTTCGGTAAGGGGTGTTTTGCCTATTATCACAAAACGGGTGTAATTGCGAGGGTTTGTTTCGATTCCGGAGGCGATCACGGACATGCCGTAGATGTCGGCCGCGTCGCGGCTGCCGATGGCGGCATAGCCGGGTTGATCGATCTGTTTCAAGCGGCCCACCGCGCTGGTGGTGGAGTTCATGTGGGTGATCTGCCAGCGGGGGTAGCGGTCCAGGAACTGGCGGCACTGGTTGATGGCCGGTTCGCTCGCCAGGACGTGGGTCACCTGGTCCAGCGGCGTCTCTTTTGCCGCGATCAGATGATGGATGATGCGCAGATAGAGTTCTCCGACGATGTTCAGGTCATATTCGAGCAGCAGGTCGTAATTTTCATGGATGCTGCCGGTGAGCGCGTTTTCCAGAGGCACCACGCCATAGTGGGCGTCGCCGCAGCGAACGGCCTCGAAGATGGATCGAAAGGCGGGTTGGGGAGCCATCTTGACGTCGTCGCCCAGGTATTGGCGGCAGGCCATGTGGCTGAAACTGCCCGGCTCGCCCAGATAGGCGACCATGGCCGGGGCGGCATCGGTACTTTTGCCATTGCGGCCGGCTTTTTCCAGGTAATCGAAGTCGAGCTGCTTGCCAACCACGGGGGCGATCACGTAAATGTCGCGGATCAGTTGACCGAACTGTTCCGGGTAGAGGCTCTGGGGGCCGTCGGAAAGGGCGTGATCCGGATCGTGGTGCACCTCCACCATCAAGCCGTCGGCGCCGGCGGCCACTGCCGCGCGGGCCATGGGGGCTACCTTTTCACGAATACCGGTGGCGTGGCTCGGGTCCACGACCACCGGCAGGTGGGTCAATTTTTTCAACACCGGAATGGCCGACAGATCCAGGGTGTTGCGCGTATAGGGCTCGTAGGTGCGGATGCCGCGTTCGCACAGCACCACGTTGTCGTTGCCTTCGGCCAGTATGTATTCGGTAGACATGAGCCACTCCTCGATGGTCGAGGCCAGCCCCCGTTTGAGCAACACCGGCATGCCCAATCGGCCGACGCATTTGAGCAGTTCGTAGTTTTGCATGTTGCGCGCGCCGACCTGCACCATGTCGACATATTGCCGCATCAGTTCAGCCTGGCCGGGCGACGTGATTTCAGTGACCACCGGCAGGCCGGTCTCCTCGCGCACCCGGGCCAGGATCTTGAGCCCCTCCTCTTCCAGACCCTGGAACGAATAGGGCGAGGTGCGCGGTTTGTAGGCTCCGCCCCGGAATATGGCAGCGCCGTAGCGCTTGACTTCACGGGCGATGGTCAGGGCTTGCGCCGCGCTCTCCACCGCACACGGGCCGGCGATGATCGCCACACGGTGACCGCCGATGGCGATCGGCCCCACCTTCACCTGGCTGTCGTGGGGATGCCATTGGCGGCTGACCAGTTTGAATTTTCCATTGATGGGAATCACCTCGGACACGCCGGCCATGGCGGTCAGATGCTTGGGGTCCAGGTCTCCCCGGCCGATGGCGCCGATCACGCTCTGACCGGCCGTGTCCAACTCCCGCACCACGCACCCTTTTTCATACAATGCGGCCCGGATGCGACTCTTTTCCTCGTCACTGGCATCACGCTTCAATACCAAAATCATGGTCCTGCTCCTTTGCTACGGTTCTTCGGTTATCGGTGGCATCCGTCGGAAACAAAAGGCCCCGTGGAGGGTTGCCTTCTCCACGGGGCCCAAAAATAGAAAACCCCGGGTGAAGGTTGATCTCCACCCGGGGTCGCAGCTCGAATTAGATGCTAATCCGCCGGATGGATGCTTCTAAAGCTAAAAAAGAAGCATCCACTAAAAAAACGAAAAATATGTCCTGTGTTGCTGGTCGACATGGCTTGGTGCCTTTTCATTGATTCGATCTGATCCAGCCTATACCTCATCGAACGAGCGCACGTCAACGGGTTTGTGTCCCACCCGGGCCTCCCATAACCGTTGCCCTGCGAATTTCTTTTCCAAACTACGCTTGGAAAACAGGCCCTTCAGGGTGAATCCCACTCAGTTGGAATTGCCGGCGCGTGCCTGGGGATGTTGAGTTGAGGAAAGCCTCGTGGTAGAGAGTATCGGCACACATGATCAAACGGAGTCGTGGCAGATGCGGTTCCCGAAGGCTGGTTTTAGCGATGAAAAAAATAATCTTGCGCCGGTTTTTATATGAGACCCTGATGGTGGTGGCCATCGCCGTTATGCTCGCGGTCGGCAGTTATCTGTTGCGTCCGGAAGTGCTGCCGCTGGTGGCCACTTCGCCGCCGGCGCCTTCGGACAGCATCGCCATCGATCTTTTCAAAGTCATCGATTTCGAACAGGCCCGGCGGATGCATGAAGCGGACGAGGCCCTGTTTGCCGATGCGCGCCCGTTGATCGCCTACGAGGTGGGCCATATCGAGGGTGCCATTCACCTCGATCCGTACGCCTTCGATCAGTGGGTCGATACGCTGATGGCCGGCACGGCGCCCGATCAGGTGATCGTCACCTACTGCGACGGACCGCAGTGCACCCTCGCCCGTGAACTGGCGGAAAAGCTGACCTGGCTGGGGTTTGAACGCGTTTACCATCTGGTGGACGGGTGGGGATTGTGGCAGGCACACGGCCTTCCGGTTTCAAGATTGACGCCGGCCCCTTAAAATTTGAGAACGCTGTCAGCGTCCGAGGGCCATCAGGCGATAGATCGGTAGGCTGCCCAACCACGCAGCATCTTCGGGTGAGAGGTAGTCCCCGACCGACGCATCGAAGAGAATATTGGCTTCCGCCGGGAATTCATCATCGCCTTCCCATACGAAGATCTGAATCGGGGCGTACGGCAGCACCTCCAGTTGAAAAGCGGCCGGTCCGGCATCGATCGGCGTGGCCCCGAGTTTTCCGGCGGCTTTTTGAAATGCTGCAATGTTCTGGCCGAATACCTTTTTGAGCGGATCGATGGCGCGTTTGACAAACGGGCCATAGTAGAATCCGGCCCCGGGGATTTCGCGGTAGGCCACCCACTGGCCGGTGAGCCTGGGTTGGCATCCCAGCAGATAGTGGAGCACCAGCACCTGTTCCTGGAGTGGTACTTCAGCCGACGCTTCGTATGCATCGCAGAAGGCAAATTCCGGATAGGAGACGGTGTAGACGCGATCCAGAAAAGGGATGCGCAACTTATCGGTTCCGACCATTTCAAATCCCGAACGGCCGGCGATGTCGGATAGTTTCTGGTTGGCCAGTTCCTGCGCGGCCAAGTCCCGGGCTTGTTGAAAATCATCGACTCGTGCCATGGGTGCGTGGCTCCTTTTGGATTGAATGTTGATGCGCGGGTGACCCTATCGTGTTTTTGGCATTAAATCAACGCTCGCCACCATGATCGGAGCCGCTATGCGAACACGGCCTCAAGCCTTATCTGATAGATGTCCATCGAAATAGATCCCGATTGGAAACCCATACATGGACACCATGACATCGCACCATTTGTTTGTATTGCTTCTCTCCCTGGGAGTGCTTCTCGCGGTGGCCCGCGTCCTCGGCGAGCTGGCCCAGCGCTTTCGCCAGCCGGCAGTGATGGGTGAGCTGATCGCCGGCATCCTGCTGGGGCCCACGGTGATGGGAGCGCTGATGCCCGAGCTCAACGCATATCTCTTCCCCATGAAAGGGCTGAACGCTATCGCCTTGGATACCATCTCAAATATGGCGATCGTGCTTTTCCTGCTGGTGGCGGGAATGGAGGTGGACCTGTCGACCCTCTGGAAGCAGGGCCGGATTGGTTATAAAGTCGGGATTACCAGCATTGTGATCCCGTTTTGCATTGCGTTCACGACAGCCTTTGCGTTCCCCGAGGCGCTGGGCCGCCACCTGGAAGCCGATCCGTTGATATTCGCATTGTTTCTGGCGATTGCCGTATCGATTTCGGCCCTGCCGATCATCGCCAAAATCCTCATGGATATGGGCCTCTACCGCAGTGACCTGGGCATGGTGGCCATCAGCGCGGCGATCTTCAACGACTTGGTGGGTTGGATGATTTTTGCCGTGATCCTGACTCTTATAGATGGTCATGCCGGCAACGGCAATTCCATCCTATTGACCATTTCATTGACTTTGGCATTTGTAATTGCCGTACTGACGCTCGGGCGTTGGCTGATTCACAAGGCCCTGCCCTTTGTCCAGGCTTATACCCGCTGGCCTGGCGGCGAATTGAGCTTTGCCCTTGTCCTGGGGCTGTTCGGAGCAGCGTTCACCGAATGGATCGGTATTCATGCGATCTTCGGCGCCTTTATCGTGGGAGCGGCCATCGGTGATTCGCCGCATCTGCGCGAGCGCAGTCGGGTGATTATCGAGGATTTTATTTCATTTATTTTCGCGCCCGTGTTTTTCGCCAGTATCGGTCTCAAGGTGAATTTTCTGACTCATTTCGATCTTTGGCTGGCGTTGACGGTGACCATGATCGCCTGCGTCTGCAAATTCGCGGGTGGCGCCGTAGGAGCAAGGTGGGGCGGCCTTCACCGCCGGGAAGCTTGTGCGGTTGGGTTCACGATGATTTCCGTGGGCACCATGGGGATCATCATTGGCATCTTGGCGTTCGAGGCCGGGATCATCCGGCAACGATTGTTTGTGGCCCTTATCGTCATGGCCATCTTCACTTCGATGATCAGCGGTCCGGCCATACGAATGACGCTGCACATCGAGAAGAGATTAAGGCTGCGCGACATGTTGTCCTCGAAGCTTTTTCTCAAGGGGATCAGGAGTGTTTCCCGTCGCGGCGTGATTGATGAACTGACACAGATGGTGAGCGCCGCGGAAGGTCTGGATGCATCGAGCCTGGCAGCCGCGGTGTGGGATCGAGAGGAGGCCCTGAGTACCGGCATCGGGAACGGCGTGGCGCTTCCGCACGCGCGAATCAAGGGCCTGCGGCAGACGCAGGTGGTGGTCGGACTTTCATCGACGGGCATCGATTTCGATGCACCCGACAACCGGCCGGTCCATGTCATTTTCTTGATTTTGACACCCGCCGAAGCCCCTGACGCGCAGTTGCAGCTCGCTGCTGAGATCGCACGCCTTTTTCGTCACAAGGGTTTGACGGAACGTGCACTGCGGGCAGAGAACGTTACGGATTTTTTGGCATTGTTGCGATCCGGCATCTGAAGGTTTCGGTGGCTGATGATGTCCTGCGCCACCTTGGGAAGCGTTGACTGACGGATATAAAGCGTTTAAATGGAAGACCCAACCAAAGGAGCAACCATGCGTTCACCCCGATCCATCGGCACCAGCACCCAGTTTTGCATGGTGATCGGCAATCCCATCGCCCACAGCCTTTCGCCGGCCATTCACAACGCCGCCTACCAGGCCCTTGACCTGGATTTCGTCTACCTGGCCTGCCGGGTGGAGGATGTGAAAAGCGCCTTGGCCGGCATGCGCGCGCTGAGCAACTTCAGGGGCATGAGCATCACCATTCCTCATAAGATAGAAGCCATGAAGCACATGGACGAGATCGGGGATCTGGACCGTTCCATCGGGTCGATCAATACCGTGGTCCGCGAAGGGGAGCGCCTGGTGGGCCTGGGAACGGACGGTCCCGGCGCCCTCAAGGCCTTGACCGACGCCGGGGTGGACCTGGAAGGCCGGCACATCCTGATGCTGGGCGCCGGCGGGGCGGCGCGCATGATCGCCTTTACACTGGTGCGAAACACGCAACCCGCGCGGCTTTCGATTCTGGACATCAACGCCGCCCTGCGCGAAGGGCTTGGCGCGGATCTGGCAGCCGGTACCCGAATCCCCGTTTTCACCCAGGCATTTACCGAAAGCCACCTGGCCGCAGCCATGGCGACGGCCGATGTCATCATCCACTGCACCTCGGTGGGCATGCATCCCAACGTGGACGCCTCCCTGGTGCCGCCGACCCTTTTCCGGTCCGGCCAGGTGGTGTTCGACATCGTCTACACGCCCCTCGAGACCCGCCTTCTGGCCGATGCCAGGGCTCGTGGGCTTCAAACCATCTCCGGCGTGGAGATGTTTATCAACCAGGCGGTGCTGCAGTTCGAACGGTTTACCGGCGTGGATGCGCCCGCGGACGTGATGCGGCAGGTGGTCATGGCGCATTTGAAACCATGAATATCGTCTTGATCGGATACCGGGGAACCGGCAAGAGTGCGGTGGGCGCCGAGGTGGCCCGGCGTTTGGGCATGGATTGTGTCTCCATGGACGCCCGCATCGTCGAAAAGGCCGGCATGAGTATTCCCCAAATCGTGGAACGATACGGCTGGCCCGGGTTTCGGGATAGGGAAACCGAGGTGGCCCGGGAACTGAGCGGCCGGGACCGCCTGGTCGTCGATACCGGCGGCGGCGTGATCGAACGGCCCGAGAATATGGCCGCCCTCGGCGCCAATGCTTGCGTGGTGTGGCTCACGGCCTCGGTGGACGTGATCGTATCGCGAATCGCGGGGGGCAGCGAACGGCCGGCCCTGACCAGCGGCAAGACCTTCATCGAAGAGGTCGCCGAGGTGCTCGCACAGCGAACGCCCAAGTACCGGACCGCGGCCCATCACGAGATCGATACCGACCATCTGTCCATCGATCAGATTGCCCATCGGATCGTCGATATGTACCGGACCGCCTGCGGTCAGTGATCTCACATTCTGATCAATCCCGTCGAATTCTCTTTTTCGCATCCGTCTACCTGCAGCAACCTCCGTTGAACCGATTTCCATTTGGAAACGCGCCTTTCCCATTACCCCCACTCTGTTTGCTCTATCTGTAGCCGGCCAGACACACCGGCTCGACGGCCTTCATTCAGCAGTTCTAACTGAATGTGCTCCATCCACGCCGGGTTTAATGAACAGCATTCAGTTAGAATCCCTGGCCTTCATGTCGCGACATTGACAGCCTAACATTTATAGGTTAGAAGGTTCTTCTACGAAAATTTAGTGTACGAAATAAATTGCCTCACCGAGTGGCGTACCGCTTCGGGGAGTCGTGCCATTTTTTATGCGAGCCATCGCCGGCATCCACCGGGAATTGGGAATGAAAACCGACTATGCAGGCAGTATTTTACTGTCCTTGAGACGGATCATACGATCCATCGATCAGCACAACAAGCAGCTTGGAAAGCGATATGAACTCACCGTTCCGCAGCTGGTCTGCCTGCGGCAACTGCTCCTGGACGGTGAGCTGACGCCCGGTCGGCTGGCCCAGCGCGTCTATTTGAGCCAGGCCACGGTGACCGGCATTATCGATCGCCTGGAAGAAAAAGGATGGATCGTTCGCGAGCGCAGCCGACTGGATCGCCGCAAGATCCTGGTCCGGCTGACGGGTAACGGCGCCCGCAAGGCCAATGGCATGCCATGGCCGCTCCAGGAGCGATTTTCCAAGGGGCTGGCGGCATTGAAGGCAGAAGATATCGAGCAGATCGACGCCATGCTCAAACGGCTGGTGCAAATGATGGAGGCGCCGGCCATGCCGGTTTGGGCCTTCGGCCCCAGCGAAGCCGTGGCGGCGGATGACATTCACTTTCCGGATTGACATGCCCGGCATGTTTCGGAATCACACGGAGAAGTAACACATGGAGAGCGATGCCAAGATCGTCGTGCGGAATCTGTACAAGATCTTCGGGTCAGACCCCGAGCAGGCCCTGGAGCTGTTGGCCAAGGGCCTCGAAAAGGCGGAAATTTTCGAGAAAACGGGCATGACCGTCGGGGTCAACAACGCCAATTTCGAGATTCACGCCGGAGAAATTTTTGTCATCATGGGGCTGTCCGGTTCGGGAAAATCCACCATCGTGCGCATGCTCAACCGGCTGATCGAGCCCACGTCCGGCCAGGTCATCGTGGATGGCAAGGACGTGGTGCAGATGTCCCAGGATGAACTGGTCAAATTCCGGCTGCACAACATGAGCATGGTGTTTCAATCCTTTGCCCTGATGCCCCATCTGACGGTCCTGGAAAATGCCGCCTTTGGACTGGAACTGGCCGGCGCGGACAAAGCCAAGCAACGCGAGCGCGCCATGGAGGCGCTGGCCCAGGTCGGGCTCGAAGGCTGGGAGGACTCTTATCCCGCGCAATTGAGCGGCGGGATGCAGCAGCGGGTCGGTCTGGCCAGGGGCCTGGCCGTGGATCCGGATATCTTGTTGATGGATGAAGCCTTCTCGGCCCTCGATCCGTTGATCCGCACCGAGATGCAGGATGAACTGCTCAAACTCCAGGAGAGTGATCAGCGGACCATCGTGTTCATCTCCCACGATCTGGACGAGGCCCTGCGCATCGGCGATCGGATCGCCATCATGGAGGGCGGCCGGGTGGTGCAGGTCGGGACGCCCGAAGAAATTTTGCAGAATCCGGAGGACGATTATGTGCGCGCGTTCTTCCGGGGTGTGGACCCCACCAATGTCATCTCCGCAGGAGACATCGTCCGCGACACGCATCCCACCATCATCAAGACCAAGGTGGGCAGCCTGCGGGCCGCCCACGAACTGCTCAGCAGCAGCGAGCGCGATCACGGCTATGTGCTCGATGCCAAGCATCGATTCCTGGGCGTCGTTTCGTCCGAGTCGCTGCGACACGCCATCGAGTCCTCGCCCAAGGGCAGCGCCATCGATATGGCCTATCTTCCTGAAGGCGTTGCCGTGAGAGCAGACGCATCCATGCAGGACATATTACCGGAGGTGGCATCCAAAGCCTGGCCGGTGCCGGTGGTGGATGAGAACAATGTGTACAAAGGGGTGGTGTCGAAGAATCGTTTTCTGAGAACGCTGCATCGCACAGAAGAGCAGATGGAAGCAAATCGACAACATCAAGATAGCGCGGCTTAACTTTTAATAGTGGGAGTGTCCCATGTTTGAAGATAAAGTAATTCCCCTGGATGTATGGGTGTCCCAGTTCGTCGATTGGCTGGTAGACAATTATCGGCATGTGTTTCAGGCCATCAAGTGGCCCATCGAGCAGACGTTGAACGGATTCGATACCGGCCTGAACGCCTTGCCGCCGCTTCTGGTCATCGTGCTGATTGCCGTAGCGGCCTGGCGCTTTTCCGGTATTTCGCTGGCGATCTTTTCGATGATCACCATGACGCTGATCGGTCTGCTCGGCCTTTGGGGCGAGTCCATGACCACCCTGGCCATGGTGCTGTCGGCGGTGATTTTCTGCGCCATCGTGGGCATCCCGCTGGGCATCGTCGCCGGGCGCAGCGACCGCTTCGAGGCGTGGATCCGGCCGGCCCTGGATGCCATGCAGACCACGCCGGCCTTCGTCTACCTCGTTCCCATCGTCATGCTCTTTTCGGTGGGCAACGTGGCCGGGGTTCTGGCCACGATCATCTTTTCCATTCCACCCATCATCCGTTTGACCAGCCTGGGCATCCGCCAGGTCCATCCGGAGCTGGTCGAGGCGGCCCAGGCCTTTGGCGCCACCAACTGGCAGGTGCTGCGCCGGGTTCAGGTGCCGCTGGCCATGCCGACCATTCTGGCCGGGTTGAACCAGACCATCATGATGGCCCTGTCCATGGTGGTGATCGCGGCCCTCATCGGTGCCGGCGGTCTCGGATCGCCGGTGATGCTGGGCCTGAACACGCTGGATATCGGTCGGGCGGTGATCGGCGGGTTGGCCATTGTACTCATGGCCATCGTGCTCGATCGCATCACCCAGTCCATGGCACAGAAGCGATAAGCCGCCGGACAGGACCGATCGGATCGCATCACCATTCGGAAAGTGAAGCCGGATCGATCCGGCGCCGGGGGAAGATGACCCGGGTACCGGCGCGGTCGGGCCGTTCTTTTAATCAACATCTTACAGGAGGAGGCGTTATGCGCAAGTTTATCTCAATATTCACCGTGTTGTTTGTCGGGGCCGCTCTGGCCATGATGCCGGGGCCGGCATTCGCCAAGCAGATGAAACCGGGCAAAGGGGTCAAGGTTCAACCGGCGCGGGCCACGTGGAGCACCGGCTTTTTCAATGAAGCCCTGGTGCGTCGGGGGCTCACGGAACTGGGGTACGATGTCAAGCAGCCCAAAGACCTGCAGAATCCCATCTTCTACAAGTCGGTTGTGTTAGGGGATGTGGACTACTGGGCCAACGGCTGGTTTCCCCTGCACGACGAGCAGCTGCCCAAGGATTTCAACGAAAAGGCCGAGGTGGTCGGGGATATCGCCAAGTCCGGTGGACTTCAGGGATACCTCGTCTCCAAAAGAGAGATCGAGAAATTCAAGATCAAGTCCCTGGACGATTTCAAACGCGACGACGTCAAAAAGGCCTTCGATACCAACGGCGACGGCAAGGCCGACCTGACGGCCTGCCCGCCGGGTTGGGGGTGCGAAAAGGCCATCGCCCATCATCTGGACATCCACGGCCTCGAGGATGACATCAATCCCATCAAGGCTGGTTACGAGGCGGCCATGGCTTCGGCCATCGGCAACTACAAGTCCGGAGGCCCCGTGTTCTTCTACACCTGGACGCCCAACTGGACTACATACAAACTCAAGCCAGGCGAGGATGTGCTGTGGATCAATGTCCCCGGCGGGGATGACGCCGATATGGCCGTTTCCGGGCTCGAGGGCGCGGTGAGCGATCCCATCAACCTGGGATTCCAGGCCAACGACATCCAGATCGTGGCCAACAAGAAGTTTCTGGCCGACAATCCGGCGGCCCGGAAGTTTTTCGAAGTGTTCAGCCTGAAGCTGGCGGATATCAACGAGCAGAATGCGCGCATGAACGAAGGGGAGAAATCCCAGAAAGACATCGAACGTCACGTGGACGAGTGGATCGCCAAGAACCAGGCCCAGTGGAACGGCTGGATCGAGGCGGCCCGTAACGCAGCGAAATAGTATAATTCTGGAAAGGAGAGAGAACAGAAACCATGAAGGTCAGACGAAATGTATGGATATGGGTTTTGGCGGTCGTTTTCGGATTGGGATTCTTCGGCGCCGAGTCGGCATCGGCATTCCAGGTCGGCGACCTGAAGGTGGGCGGCGCCATCCGCGTCAACTACATTTACGGCGATTACGATGAAGATGGCACGGGCAGAGCCCAGCGGGGTGATAATGACGGTAATTTCGAATTCGACACCTTCCGGGTCAACCTGGACTACCAGCGCGACAACCTGCTCGGTAAGGTAGAGTACCGCTTCTACGACGGCTACCATTTTCTGCACACCGGCTGGCTTGGCTACCAGCTCACGACCGAGAGCCAGATCCAAGTGGGCGTCAACCGGGTGCCCTTCGGCGTCGGCCCATACGGCCCTTCCAATAACTTCTTTTTCGACCAGCATTACTATGTGGGCCTGTCCGACGATATGGACCTGGGCCTCAAGTACATGACCCGATTCGGCAACCTCAAGCTCGACCTGGCCTATTACGGCATGCCTGAGCCCAACGGCAAGGGCAATAGCAAGGAGAGCGATAGATATTCCTACGATATCGTCCATGAACCGGACCATACCCCATATGCTGCCTATGAAGAGCAACACCAGTTCAACCTGCGGGCCGTTTACTCACTTTTTCGCGGCAGCAGCCTGCCTACCGATCTGGGTGTCTCGCTGCAGTATGGGCTGCTCGATGCCAAGGAGGATTATGCCGACGATACAGACGCTTATGCCGGATCTGTCCACAGCAAGACCACCTGGGGCAACTGGGCCCTGATGCTACAGTTGACGAAGTACAAATACGATGCCGACTATGACGATTCGACTTTTAGTGACGACCTGATCGGCATGGGTGCATTTATTTGGTCAACTCCGGTGGCTAGCGAAGGAACCATTCCCTCAATAGCCCTCTCCTACACCTGGGCCAACCCGGTGTCGTTCATCGACAGCATCACTTTCTACAACGACTACAGCATCATCATCAAAGACGGCCAGGATGCCGGCGGTAACGACCTCAGAGACAGCGAAATGAATGTCACCGGCATGGCCATTGCCAGCGGCGGATGGTATATTTATGTGGATTATGTCTGGTCCGATGGCAATTATTTTGTCGGATCTTCTGACGGTGATGAATTCGGTGTCAATCAGAACAACGACTGGCAGTACCGTTTTAACGTCAACTTCGGTTATTATTTCTAACCCCTGTGAATGGGTATAGTCTCCGGTTGACCGGAGACTGTACTGGAACGGGTGGATACTGAAAAGGATCGCAACATCGCGCGTCCGTTGGATTGGGCCGGCGAGGTTGCGATCCTTTTATTTTTTCCGAATCCAACAAATTTGATGAATTCGTAAAAAGTCCGAAATTCGTTTTTCCCGTCATCCCGGCGAACGCCGGGATCCAGTATTTTCAATATGTTCTGGATGCCGGCGTTCGCCGGCATGACGCATCTGCGACTTTTTACGGGTTCATCAAATTTGATTCGATGTTATTGCCCTAAAAAGTTCAGGCTACCATGCGGGCGGGAATAAATCCCGCCCCTACACCGCCCGTTTATGGCAACGGCCTGTGTTTCTGCCCAGACCTCGTAGAGGCGGGCTTTACGCCCGCCCGTTGCGTCCGCTTGAGGCATGGATGGCCTCAAAGACCGCAAGCACCATGCCGGCCAATTCTTGCGCGTTGCCCTCCCTTTGGTTGCCAAATCCACTCCCAGCTATTAATGTGTAGTGGTGTTGATATGCCCCGACCTTGGACCGGCCCTTTCATCTTCGCGAATCCTGAAGTTCATGCGGCATCAGCCGGGACGGCGACTCCAACGGCACAGCTCGATAGATCGGATTCACGGAGTGCGGCGGTATCCGCCATCGTTCCTTTCTCTTTAGGATGTAAATCTTTAGATTTCCGGCCTCGCCGGAACAGGAGGTGTATCATGGCCCAAAAGAAAATCTTGATGATCGTCGGCGATTTTGTTGAGGATTACGAGGTGATGGTGCCGTTTCAGGCGCTGTTGATGGTCGGCCACGAGGTTCATACCGTCTGCCCTGATAAAAAGGCCGGGGAATCGGTCAAGACCGCGATACACGACTTCGAGGGCGACCAGACCTACAGCGAGAAGCGCGGGCATAATTTTACGCTCAATGCCAACTTCGACGACGTGGCGGCCGATGGATATGATGCCCTGGTGATTCCCGGTGGACGGGCACCGGAATATATCCGCCTCAACGACCGGGTGCTGGAAATGGTGCGTCATTTCGCTTCGGCTGGTAAACCTATTGCCGCCATCTGCCATGGCGCGCAGGTGCTCGCGGCGGCCGGGGTTCTGGAGGGCAGAAGCTGTTCGGCCTATCCGGCCGTGGGACCCGACGTGACGCGGGCCGGCGGCAAGTACATGGATATTGCCGTGGATCAGGCCCATGTCGACGGCAACTTGATCAGCGCCCCGGCCTGGCCCGCCCATCCCCAGTGGCTGTCGAAATTCCTGGCGGCCCTGGGCACGCGCATCGAGCCGTGAAGCAGGGCGATAAGCCCTTGCCTTATTTCAGCATGGGGAACAGGATCGTCACCCGGGTGCCCTGGCCCGGTTGGCTGTCGATCTGGATGCGGCCGCCGTGCGCCGCCATGATCGCCTGGCACAGGCTGAGCCCCAGGCCGAAACCTCCGGTGGCGCGGGATCGCGAGGGATCGACACGATAGAAGGGTTCGAAAACACGGTCCAGATCTTCCGGTGGAATGCCGATGCCGTGGTCCTGGACCGTGATGCGATACTCCGTCCCGTCCCGGCCGGCCGTTATCTCAATTGGGCGGCTGCTTGGGCGGGAGTATTTGAGTGCGTTGTCGATGACGTTTTTCAGCACCGTGCGCGCCTTCTGGGGGTCGACGCGCACTGCAGCCGCTTCGATGGCCGCCGTTTCTACAGCAGGTGTTTGGCCGGTGAACTCGGCCGTCACCGAACGGATCAGTTCACTCATATCCACTTCCCGCAGGTCGAGCCCGGCGGCCGATTGGCGAAGGCGGGCCGTTTCCAGGATGTCGGTCACCATGGCTTCCATTTCGGCCAGATCTTCCCTCAAGCCGGCCCTGGCTGTCTCATCGTCCAGCAACTCGACGGCCACTTTCATGCGGGCGATGGGCGAGCGTAACTCGTGGCTCACGTCGAGCAGCAGTTTTTCTTTGGATGTGAGCAGGTTCTGGATGCGCTCGGCCATATGGTTGACCGATGCGGCCAGGTCCTGGAATTCATCCGAACGTCTCAGTGGCATGCGATAGCTCAGATTTCCATTCCCGTATTGATCCATGGCGGCGGTCAGCCAGCGCACCGGCTGCATCACCCGGCGGATGTAGAGATAGGCGGCGGCGAGGATCAGCATCAAAACGATGCACACCATGACCAGGGTTTTCACCGCCTGGCGTTCGAAGGCCTCGCTTTTCAATCGCCAGAAGACCAGTCGGCCGCCGCCGTGGGCCACACGGATAAAATGGCCTTCCCGTCCGGCACCGACCTGCACCTTCGGGCTGTCGTGCCACAGGTGCCGATGGGCGCTGAAATCGGGCAGGGGTGTTCCCTGGGGAAGGGTCCAGTTCCCATCCAGCCCCTCGAAATGGATCATCATACCGGTGCGGGCCGCGATGGCCTGGGCCCGCACCCGGTCGGGCGGGTCGCCGATATCCTGAACCAGGTAGTGGATGTATTGGGCGAAGTTGAGCCGGAAAGCGTCGGCCATGTTCCGGCGCAGGGTGTAGAACCCGCCCATGACCGTCAGGGTCATGAGGATGCCGGCCAGCGCGATGACGGCCACGAGACGGAAAAAGACCGAGTGAAAGAACTGCTTGAAATGTCGCCTATGCATCCTGGGCATCGCCTCCCACGAAAACATAGCCCGCGCCCCACACGGTTTTGATGAACCGGGGAGCGCGCGGATCGTCGCCCAGTTTCTGCCGCAACCGGCTGATGGTAATATCCACGGTGCGGTTGAAGGCCTCGCTGTCCATGCCCCGCAGCTCCTGCAGGATCTCATCTCTATCCAGGACCCGGCCCGGATGGCTGGCCAGAAGGGACAGTGCATTGAATTCGTTGGTGGTCAGGGCGATCTGGGCGCCATCGATCATCGCCTGGCGCCGACCCAAATCAATGGTCAGGCGCCCGCGCTCGAGGAGGCGGTTATCCGGCGCCTGGCGCGTGCGGCGCAAGACCGACTGGATCCGGGCCACCAGCTCGCGAGGCTCGAAGGGCTTGGGCAGGTAGTCGTCGGCCCCCAGCTCGAGGCCCACGACCCTGTCCATCAGATCTCCCCGGGCGGTGAGCATGATGATGGGCACCGTGCTCGACGAGCGAATCCGTTTGCACACCTCGAACCCGTTGGTGTCCGGCAGCATCACGTCCAGGATGACCAGGTCGGGTGCCTTCTGCTTGAGCAGCTCCATTCCCTTCTCCGGATGGGTGGCTGCCAGCAGGCTGAATCCAAACCCTTCCAGGTACCTGGTCAGCAGGCGATTCAGCTTGTTGTCGTCGTCGATGATCAGCAGGGTCGTGTTCACATCACTCCGTTTTCCTCGGTTGGCCGCCGGGCGTGAGAACGGCCATTGGATAGCCGGCGATCAAACCGATGCCGGCCAATACATGGGCACGCCACAGGGACCAGAATCGGCTGTCCACACCCTCCGGCACCCATCCGGGGGTGCCCTCCCGGGGACGTATCGCCGCCTTGCCGGCCGGCCGGAGGGGTGGGGCGGTTGGGTGATCTTCCGTTGGTGCGGGCGTCTGATCGGATTTCGGTTGATTCTCTTTTGGCATTGTTTTCATATCCTTTCAAGTTCGAAGCCATTCGGTGATCCGGCCACCGGACCCGAAGCGGGCCGATGGCCGGATATCATGAAAGCCAGCGCTCTATCTGGCTTCCCGCCACAGGCGGCAACCGCGGCGGCTCGAGGCGTGCTTTTCCATGGCCTGCACCAGCAGCCCGCGCTGTTCATCGGACAGGGCCGCATGAAAACGCACGAACTGGCTGGCGGCAAACGCGGCCATGCGGTCGAATTTTTCGCGGTGCTGCGCCATCAACGCCGCCACATCCTCTTCGGTGATACGCTCCTGTCCGACCAGGGCGATCACCTGACGATGGGCCTGCTCGCGCCCGGTGTGCAGCTCGACGATTTTCTCCTTGAACGCGGCGGCGATCTCCTGCAGGAGCTGTTGCTGGGGTTCGTCCAGCTCGAGTTCCCGGACGATCTTGTCGGTCAAATGGGCGATGCGTTCCTCAGGCGAATAGAAGTGGTGGTAGCCATAGGCTGCGCCGGTGAGAATGATACCGGCCAGCGCGACGACCATGCCGCCGTAAAACATGTGACGTTTTTTCATGATGACCTCCTTTTGGGTCTGTTGATGGGAGTTGAAACGGTTCCGATACGGTGTGGACCCTATCGCACATTCTGGGGCGGAGCTTTTCTGGCGGGTAACGAATGGTAACAAGTTGTAACGGCAATGGTGTCAGTCTTCATTTTTGCCTTGGCGATCTTCAGGGAATTGGACTAATCTTTCTCAAACGGTTTCCAAACGGGAAACCTGGCAATCGAAACAGCAACCGGGAAGGAGAGAGGCATGGGGGAAACATTCACGATTCGCAATCTGGCCGACATCGAAGCGATCGAAAAGGTGCCGTTGCACGAACGGGTGACCGAAAAAAGCACCTATGAACTGATTGGCAAGGGCGCGGCGATCAATCCGGACGCCACGGCCATGAGCTTCATCCTGGACGGCGAGCGCTTTCAGGAGCCGATCCGGGTCACCTACGGCCAGTTCATGGCCAAGATCCGCCAGACGGCCAACATGCTGGCCGATTGGGGCGTGGGGCCGACCGATGTGGTCACCTACCTGCTGCCCAATCTGCCCCAGACCCATTTCGTGCTGTGGGGCGCGGAGACGGTCGGCATCGCCAACCCGATCAACCCCATGCTGGAGGCCGACACCATCAAGGAGATCTGCCAGGCCGCCGGTACCAAGGTCCTGGTCGCCCTGGGCGACATGCCGGGGGTCGATATCTGGCCCAAGGTCGAGCAGATCCGCAAATCGATACCGTCGCTGGAAAAAGTGGTGCGCGTCATGGGCCCCACGGACGAGGCCGAAGGGATCTTTTCTTACGAGGAGACGGTGGAGCGCTATGCGGGCGATCGCCTGACCTTCGAACGGGAGATCGCGCCCGACGATATCGCCTCCCTCTATCACACCGGCGGCACCACCGGCCGGCCCAAGCTGGCCAGGCGCAGCCATTTCAACGAAGTGGCCCTCTCCTGGGGGCTCAAAGCCGCCGCCGAACTGCAGCCGGGCGAGGCGGTCATGGTGGGCCTGCCCCTGTTCCACTGCAACGGCACCTGTGTCACGGGCCTGCTGCCCTTTTCCCTGGGCGGCGAGGTGGTGATTCTTTCTCCATCAGGCTATCGCAACCCCTCGATCATGAAGAATTTCTACAAGATCGTGGAATATTACAAACCCGTCTTCTTCTCCTGCGTGCCCACCGTGCTTTCGGTGTTGCTGGACATTCCCGTGGGCGATGCCGACATCTCCTCGCTCAAGTACCTGATCTGCGGGGCGGCGCCGCTGAGCGTCGAGCTGTTCCGGCGCTTCGAGGCCCATTCGGGCATGAAGATCCTGGAAGGCTACGGCCTCACCGAATCGACCTGCGCCTCGTGCGTCAACCCCAAGGACGGCGAGCGCAAGATCGGCAGCATCGGCATCCGGCTGCCCTACCAGAACGTCAAGGTGATGATCCTGGATGCCGACGGCCGCTACCTGCGCGATGCCGAGATCGACGAGATCGGGTCAGTCTGCATCAGCGGTCCCACGGCATTCAAAGGTTACGTGGAAGAGATCCACAACCGCGGGCTGTGGGTCAAAGAAGGGTGGTTCAACACCGGCGACATGGGACGCATGGACAAGGACGGTTTCTTCTGGCTCACCGGCCGCATGAAGGAGCTGATCATCCGCGGCGGCCACAACATCGACCCGGCCACCATCGAGGAACCCCTGTATAAAATGAAGGGGGTCAACATGGTGGCAGCCGTGGGGCGCCCGGACGCCCACGCCGGCGAGGTGCCCGTAGCCTATGTCGCGCTGGCCCAGGACGCCGGGATCAGCGAGAACGACATCGTTCAGTGGGCCCAGACTCACATCGGCGAGCGCGCCGCCATCCCCAAGGCGGTCTATATCGTGGACCAGATCCCCCTCACGGCCGTGGGCAAGGTCTTCAAACCGGCCCTGCGCTGGGACGCCACCCGCCGGGCCTACGAGCAGGAGCTCGCCCAGCTCGGAGATCTCGCCCAATCCATCGAAGTGCGCGTGGCCGAAGACAAGGTGCACGGCACCCTGGCCACCATCCGCATCCAGGCCGCACCGGGTGCCGACCGAGACGCAATCCAGGCGAAGGTCGGGGAGTTGCTGGCGCGGTATACGGTTCGGTTTGGGGTTGAGTTTGTTTGAAGGAGAAAAGAAGAAGTTTAAAGTGTAAAGTGTTAAGTTTAAAGTGAAGGAATTCTGTCGATTGGAGGGTGGCGGTAGTGCAGACCGGCCGGCAGCATAACATCCAAACTCTTCGCGTTGGAAATACTAGAGGCGGATGAGGTAATGCGTGCACTGCCGCTATCGCTTTTTAGCCGTGAATATGTAGGGGCGGGCTTTATGCCCGCCCGCTATGTTTCCTTAAGGTTTTAAATAGTACGCGGCCAAAACAAAACGGCGATCCCCACCAAGTGAGGATCGCCGTTTTTAACCGAATAATTACGCCTGTCTTAAAGTACTATCGGACCTTCGCTTAGAACTTGATGCGGGTACCGGCCACGGCTACGTGGATATCATCCGGGTCGTCAAAACCATCTACATCCGCCATGTAGATGCGATAGGCAGCATACAGCTCGATCGGCTTCCAGGGCTTCACAACGTAAGCGGCGCCATAGTTTGAGGAATCAACTCCCTCAGCAAACAGGTCTGTGGTTTCGCCGTATTCAATGGAGAAGGCATGGATGTCGAACGTGTAGCCGAGTTTGCCATAGTAGGTGACCGCTTCATCCCGGCCACTGGCTTCGTAGTCACGCTGGCCGTAGGCCACGGTGAGGTTCAGGCCGAAGGGCATCAACCAGGAAACCGAACCGCCCCACTGGCCATCCGTTGTATCTGCCCGTCCCTGGGGATTGGCATAGCCGAAGGCGGCGGCCAGTTTGTTGCCCGAAAATTCGCCAGCGTACCAAAGGGCAGCGTCCCAGGCACCGCCGTTGGCAGCACTGGTGGCCAGAGTGAATCCTGCGAAGTTGGGGGTGTTGTAGCGAATACGTTCTGAACGGCTGAGGATACCATCCAAATTGCTACGGGTGTCACTGATAGTTAAATACTCTGGCTCGTAGTCAGGGTCAGTAGGATCGGCAATGTCAAGGAATTCGGCTCCATTGTCATTTTTCCAGATCAACGATCCACCGGTAGTGTTAATGTCCGAGTAGGTCACCACCGCGGTGCCGGAGAGATCCACTTCCAGGGTCCCGTTGGAGGCGGTGTCACCCTTGCCGATTTCAAACTTACCGAATCGGGTGTCGAAATAGACGTTAAACCAGCGATCATTCCATTCGAAATCTCCGTCATCATCCTGGTCGATGAATACCGCATTCGACGCATTGCGCTGGGCCTCGATTTCGAATTGCATGCCGGCTTTGACTTGGCCGAACTGCTCGGAGCCGGTGATGCGCACGCGGGTCGAAGATGCGTCGTTGTCAGTGATGAAGACGTCACTCTGATCCCCATCATCCGCATACATCACCATCTGGTTGATCTGGCCGGACACTTTGGCCTCCAGGGCGCAGGCCGGATTGATGCCGGCAAACAGCATCGCCGCGCAGACCGCGCCTACCAATAAAGTTTTTGCACAAACCTGTTTCATGTTTCCTCCTTTAAGGGATTGGATCTTTTGCGGGGAATCCCCACTTAGGTTATACCGCGGGCGCACTCCTGGACGAACCATCGACAGGCGAGATAGTACGGTCTGGAATCCGGCCGCGGATTTTCAAAAACCGTTGGCATTCCCTATTACCAAACTTTGCGCATTTAGCAACCATTTCATGAGGTCTGTGCTAGCTGAATGTTAGATATCGATTAGGGGGCGTGTTCCTCCCCTTTTTATAATCGACAGAATACCTTCACTTTAAACTTAAAACTTTACACTTTAAACTTGCCCCACCGGCCCTATCCAAAATTCAATATCATACTATCCCGCGCCGTATAAGCATCGAACCCCCTCCCCGCCGCCTCGGCCACATGCCCGGGGATGGCGATGCCGGCGGGGTGGCGGCGGTAGTTCAGGAAGGTGCGTCCGTCGATGCGCACCTTCATGCCGGGCACCGGAGATTTGAGTGGGATCACGGCGTAAGCGTCGCGCAAGGGGTCATATAGCTCCTGATAGCCCAGTTCTCTGGCTTTTTCGCCGATGTTCACTTCCATGTAGTGTCTGGCGTCGGGTTCGATCTGGTCATGGTAAATCTCTCCAATACGGTCCAGTACGTCGTTGATATGAGCGTTCATCACGATACCTCCTTGTAATTTAAACAATCAATTTTGATGAACCCGTAAAAAGTCGCAGATGCGTCATGCCGGCGAATGCCGGCATCCAGAACATATTGAAAATACTGGATCCCGGCGTTCGCCGGGATGACGGGAAAAACGAATTTCGGACTTTTTACGAATTCATCAATTTTAATGACAAAAAGTTAGGTATCGCGGCAGCAGCTTCAATGGCAGATGAAGAGGGGCGCTATGGGAGGGCAATGGCAGGTGTCGCTTGTGTCATTTGCGTTTGGCCACCGAGCGCCACCCGCCCAGGGCGGAATAGGTGGGCCGCAGCACCTTGCTGATATCCCGGGCCTGCTCGATGACATAGAACGCCGCCGGGTCGATGCGGCGCACGTCGCTGAGGATCCACTTCAAATCCCTTCGGCGACAGGCGATGTAGAGCTCTTCAACCGGGCCATGCATGCCTTCGCCCCGGAAGATGGTGACCGGCTGACCGTTCTGGCGCAGGCTGTCGGCCAGTTGTCGGCCGGTATTGGGGGTGATCACCTTGAGGATGATCAGGCCGAAGGCCAGCTTGCGTTCGACGATGATGCCGACCACGTTGCCGGTGGCATATCCCAGGGCATAGAAAAGGACCAGCAGGGGCTGCTCCTTGACCTGGTTGATGACGGCACTGGCCACCAGGACCCAGATGGTGATTTCGAAGGTGGCCAGGAAAAAGGCGATGGTGGTGCGGCCCTGGACCGTGATGATGGTGCGCACCGTGCCGATGGAGACGTCGCAGATTCTGGCGACGAAGATGATGAGACCGGTCAGCAGGATATGCATCTCAAACATGGTGCGGTTCTCCTATGGTCTAAAGCTTGGCGCGGGCGTACTGGTCGGGCCAGTCGATCTCCTGGCCCAACTCCCGGGCGGCCTTCAAGGGCCAGTAAGGCTGGCGCAGCATTTCGCGGCCCAGCAGCACGGCGTCGGCCTGCCCCGTGGCCAGGATTTGTTCGGCTTGCACCGCTTCCGTGATGAGGCCGACGGCGCCGGTAGCCATGTCGGCCTCTTTGCGGATGGCGGCCGCCAGTGGCGTTTGAAAGCCCGGCGCGACCGGGATTTTGGCATGGGGCACCAGGGCGGCGCTGGAGCAGTCGATGAAATCGATGCCCATGGGCTTGAGCCGCCGGCAGAGCTGGATCGATTGGGCCAGGTCCCAGCCGCCGTCCACCCAGTCGGTGCAAGAAATGCGCACGGAGAGCGGCAGGTGCGCCGGCCACTGTTTGCGTGCGGCCTCGGCTACCATCAGCGGCAGTCGCATGCGGTTGTCCAGGTCGCCGCCGAAGCGGTCGGTGCGCCGGTTGGAGAGCGGCGACAGAAATTCGTGCAGCAGATAGCCGTGGGCCATGTGCAGTTCCAGCACCTCGAAGCCGGCGGCCAGGGCCCGGGCGGCGGCATCGGCAAATTGATCCACGACCTGTTGGATCTCTTCGGCGGACATCTCCCGCGGCATGGGCGAGGCGTCGCTGAAGGGCAGGGCGCTGGGGGCGATGGGTTGCCAGCCGCCGTCGTTCTCGTCGACCGTTCCACCGCCGCGCCAGGGGGCGTCGGTGGAGGCCTTGCGCCCGGCGTGGGCCAGTTGGATGCCGGGCACGCAATTTTGGGATTTGATGAACGCGGTGATAGGTCTGAAGGCTTCGGCCTGCCGATCGTTCCACAAGCCGCAATCCCACGGCGAGATGCGCCCCTCGGCGCTTACGCCGGTCGCTTCGACAATGACCAGAGCCGCACCTCCCACGGCCCGGCTGCCCAGGTGGACCAGGTGCCACTCGTTGGGCATCCCGTCCCGGCAGCTATACTGGCACATGGGCGATACGAAGATGCGGTTCTTGAAGGTGATGG
>DHGT01000044.1:0-6775 GCA_002402905.1 Desulfatitalea sp. UBA4791
AAGAAATTTATGCCCGCTTGTCAACAACAACCCTGGTGGCACGCGCTTACCATGGGCCGTTTCAGGTCAGGCATTCGTTGAGGCGCTCGAACAGGATCATCTGGGTGCAGCGGAAGCGGGCGAGCGTCCTGCCCGTCTCTACATGGGTCACCTCGGCGTCCCATACCTGGGTCAGGCGTCCGCCGTGGATCGCCCTGGCCTCGCAGGCCAGCGTCCCCTCCTTGGCCGTTCCGGTGAAGTTGCTCTTCAATTCGATGGTCGTAAAGGCCTTGGCCCCCGGCGGCAGGTTGCCCATGGTGCCATATCCTGCGGCCGTATCGGCCAGGGCGATGACCGCTGCCGCATGCAGATAACCGTTCGGGGCCAGCATGTCGGGTCGGATGGCCATGCGCATCCGCGCGGTGCCTCTGTCCGCTGCAAATACCTCGATGCCGATTGGAGAACGCAATATAAGGAGAGATCGGCCGGGTTCAATTGGATCAGATTTTCATTGCCCAACTGATGCCGGCATGATCGATCCGTCCCCTATCATTCAAGAGTGCTGAGAATCTCGTGACCGTTGTGCGATCATACGAAGGTATCTGGTTCCGCAAGGCAGGCCTGTTTCATTTATCGCAATTGCACCGGCTCCCGGCCGGGGGCGGCGATGCCGCGGCGTTCGAGCAGGGAGCCGTCCAGGCGGTAGAGATCGATCAAGGCCTTGATGTAGTTGACCAGGGCGCGCACCTCGGCGATGCGGCTGGATAGCAGATCGCGCTGGGCCTGGGCCACCAGGTAACTGGTCGATCGGCCCACGCGCAGTTTTTCGGTTTCGGTGCGCAGCTTCTCTTCGTCGAACCGGCGCGTGGCCGACGAGGCGGCGATCTGCTGCTTGGTGCGGTCGACATCGATATGGGCGGTGCGGACGTCGACCTCCACGAGTTGGGCCAGGTTGGCCAGCGCCTTCTGGGTCTGCTCGCGGGTGAGCTGCGCCCGGCGATGAAGTGCTTCGGCCTCCCGGTTGAAGAGGGGGAGTTGAAAGGTGAGGCCGGTCTGGGCATCGTAACTGTCGCCGTCGAGGCGGTTGAAGGCATCGCCGAAGGCGTTGGCATAGCCGCTTTTGCCCAGGGTAACGAATAGATCGAGCCGCGGCAGCAGGCCGTTGCGGGTCTTGACCAGTTCCAGGTCGCCGCGTTCGATCTCCAGGCGGGTCTGGTTGAGAATCGGGCGCATGCGCATGGCCACGGCCACGTACTGGTCGACCGGTTCCAGCCGGATTTCGGGCAGGGTGGGTTCATAGATCAGCGTCACGTCACGCTCCCAGATGCCCGGCCCCGGCGGGTTGAGCAGGCGCAGCAGCCGCAGCCGCATGGATTCCCGGTTGGCCCGCGCTTCGATCAGGGCCTGCTCCTGGGCGGCCACCTCGGCCTGGACGGCGGCCAGTTCGGCCCGGGCCAGGCGACCCACCTCGATGAGCTGTTCGGTTTCGTTGAGCTGCTGGCGGGCCACCTTGAGCGACTCTTCGACGATTTCGATCTGGCGCAGGGCCAGCGCGTAGTCCCAGTAGGTGTGCTCGACTTCGGCCACCAATGCTTCGGAAAAGCCGCGCAGCTCGTATTCCGACATGCGCGTCTCCAGGCGCGCCTGGCGCAGGCGGACCAGGTTGACATCCCGGCCGAGGCCTCTGAGCAGGGCCTGGTTGACCGTCATGCCGAGGCGGGCTTCGTAGAAACTGTCTTCGTAGAGCGAGGAATCGGTGTATTCTGTGCCGGCTTCGAGGGCCACCGTGGTGCCGGTGGGAAAATATTGGGAGAGCGAGATGGATCCCTCGGCCTCGTCGTTGGTAAAGGCCTCGGTTTCGGCGCCGGACCGGGCCAGGCGTTCGCCTTCGGTCCGGCCTGCCGCGACTTCGGCATTCAGCACGGGGTCGAAGACGGCCGCCGCCTCCGTTTCCGAGGTCTGCCGGATGGCGGGGTTCAAGCGCTGCACGGCCAGCGAGGCGTTGTTCTCCAGGCTGATCAGGACCGCTTCGACCATGGTGATTTTAAGGGGCCCCGGCGCCGCCATAGGGCTTTGGAATTCACTGGGCTGGCCGGCGGTACCTTCTGCGGCATCCAGCGCCGCGCCGGCCGGGAAGAGTAAGGGCATCAGGAGCCCGAACGACATACACCCGAGCAACATACTATAGATCCTGAACATCGGCGTCAGGCGCCGGCAGGTGGTTTCCATCGTGCTTGATCCTTATTGCTTTACCTTGCAATATCAGTCTGAAACGTGCAGAATTTCTTTTCCCGAACCATCGATGATCACGAAAGGACTATTTAGCATGAAACCGGGTGGTCCCAAAATCGTTATTCTGACGCTCGTCTTCCTGATGCTGGCCGCATTGGGCTGGTGGATGACCGGCACGCTTCAGAGGGGTACCGGTGCGGGGCAGAACGACTTGGCCCTGCGGCCGGTGCCCGTGGCCGTGGCCCCGATCGAACGCGGCGAGATTGCCTTGAAGCGCAGTTTCAGCGGGGAGTTGGAGGCCATGGCCGAATTTGTGGTGGCGCCCAAGGTGAGCGGGCGCGTTGAGAAAATGGAGGTGGCCATTGCCGATCAGGTGGCCCGCGGACAGGTGGTGGCCGAGCTGGACAACGATGAATACGTGCAGGCCGTGGCCCAGGCCCAGGCCGACCTGGAGGTGGCCCGGGCCAACCAGTCCGAGGCCGAAAGCGCCCTCGAGATCGCGGCGCGCGAGTTCAAACGCACCGAGTCGCTGCTGAAGCGCGGGATTGCCTCCGATTCGCAGTTCGATGCCGTCCGTCAGGAGCAATCGGCCCGCCAGGCCCAGCTCAAGGTGGCCGAAGCCCAGGTCGCCAAGGCCCGATCTTCCCTCGAAACCGCCAACATCCGCCTGGGGTACACCCAGGTCGCGGCCGGCTGGACCGGTGGCGATGACTATCGCGTCGTGGGGGAACGCTACGCGGACGCCGGCCAGACCGTGGCGGCCAACACCCCGCTGCTGCTGATCGTGGAGCTCGACCCCATCGCGGGTATCATTCATGTCACCGAAAAGGATTATGCCTACCTGACGCCCGGTCAGCACGTCGAGCTGACGACCGATGCCTATCCGGGCGAAACCTTCGTGGGCAAGATCGTGCGCATTGCGCCGATCTTCAGCAAGTCCACCCGCCAGGCGCGGATCGAAATGAGTATCGACAATCCCTCGCATCGCCTCAAGCCGGGCATGTTCATCAGCGCGATGGTCGAACTGGAGCGGTTGGCCGATGCGATCATCGTTCCGGAGCAGGCCGTGACCCGGCGGGCAGACCGCAGCGGCGTTTTTATCGTCAGCGAAGACGGCACGACCGTGGCCTGGCGGGAGGTTCGGGTCGGCATCCGCGAGGGCGACCGGCTGCAGGTGACCGGCGAGGGGTTGAGCGGCCGGGTCGTCACGTTGGGTCAGCAGATGGTCACGGAGGGCGCACGAATCTCCATTGCCCAGGCGCAACAGGCACCCCAGGCGCCGCCCGCCAACGACGGTTCGACGGGTGACGCCCGATGAATCTGCCCGATATCAGCGTCAGACGTCCGATTTTCACCAGCATGGTGACCCTGATCCTGGTCATCCTGGGTGCGGTGTCCTTGAGTCGCCTGCAGATCGATATGCTGCCCAACATCGAGTTGCCCACCCTGACCATCCGCACCGAATACGAAGGGGCCAGCCCAGAGGTGATCGAGCGGTTGGTGACCCAGATCGTCGAAGAGATCGTGGCCACGGTGCCGGGCGTGGAGGAGATCTCTTCTACGTCATCCGAGGGCCGAAGCACGGTCCGCGTCAGCTTTTCCTGGGGCGTCGACATCGACACCGCGGCCATCGACGTCCAGGGCAAGCTCGAGGACGAGATCAACGAACTGCCCGACGATATCATCCGGCCCCAGGTCCGCAAGTTCGACATCGCCAGTTTTCCGGTCGTCCTGCTGGGCGTCTCCAGCACGCTCGATCCCGTGGAGCTGACCGACCTCATCGAAAACCAGATCCGTTACCGCTTCGCGCGTATTCCCGGGGTGGCCCAGGTGGATGTATGGGGCGGGTTCAACCGCGAGGTGCGCATCGAGCTGGATCCCGACCGGATCAAGGCGGTGGGATTGTCCATGGGCCAGGTGATTGCGGCCATCGAAGACGCCAACCTCGACCTGCCGGCCGGCAAGATCGAACAGGGCAGCTTCGAGGTGTTGCTGCGGGCGCCGGCCGAGTTCACCGATCTCGGCCAGATCCGCAACACGGTCCTCGTCCGGCGCGACGGCGCCTTCGTGACCCTGGGCCAGATTGCCGACGTGAAGGATACCTACGAGAAGCTGACCCGCCTCGTGCGTGTCAACGGCGGGCGCGGCCTGCGGGTGGCCATCCGCAAACAGGCCGAGGCCAACACGGTCGAGGTGGCCAAACGTGTACTGGCCGAGATCGGAGAGGCCAACCGGGCCTATCCCCAGATCCAGATCGTCCCGGTCAGCAACCAGGGCAATTTCATCGAGCGTTCCATTGCCAATGTCGCCCGTTCGGTGCTCTACGGCGGCGGGCTGGCCATCGCCGTACTGCTCTTTTTCCTGCGCAACATCCGCAGCACCCTGGTGATATCGCTTTCCATCCCGATTTCGGTCGTCACCACCTTCGCCCTGATCTTCTTCGGCGGCCTGACCCTGAACCTGATGACCTTGGGTGGGCTGGCTCTGGGAGTGGGCATGATGGTGGACAGTTCCATCGTTGTGCTCGAAAATATTTTTCGGCGCTGCAGCGAACAGGGTGAGACACCGCTGGCGGGCGCGGTGGCCGGTGCAAGAGAGGTCGGGCCGGCCATCGTGGCCAGCACGATCACCACCCTGGTGATTTTCCTGCCGCTGGTTTTCGTGCGCGGGGCCACGGGTATCCTCTTCAAGGAATTGGCCTACGTGATCATCTTCGCCCTGCTCTGTTCTCTGGGCCTGGCATTGACGCTGGTGCCCATGCTGGCCTCCCGGCTGCTCACCGCCAGCGGGGCCTGCGCCATCGAACCGGCCGCCCGCAGCAATCGCTGGATCGCCGCCGCCGATCGCATGGCTGGCCTGCTCCAGGCCGCCTACCTGAGCATTTTGCGCAAGGCATTGGACCACCGGCTGGCCACGGTGCTGATCTCCTTCGGGGTGTTTGCCGCCAGCCTGTTACTGCTCCCGTTCATCGGCAGCGAGTTACTGCCTCCCAGCGACGAGGGCGAGGTGTATGTCAACGGAAAGATGGCCATCGGCACCCGCCTCGACCTGGTCGATCAACAGACCCGCATCATGGAGCGGATCGTCGGCCCGGCCGTTCCCGAAACCGTGTCCTCGGTGGTCAGCGTGGGCGCCTATGGCTGGCGGCCCGATGTCGGCGCTGAAGGGCAGATCAACCTGTCCCTGCTGCCGCTGGCCGATCGGCAACGCTCCAATGTGGAGATCGCCGACGATCTACGGCGGCGTCTGGAAGGCCAGATCCCCGGCATGGAGATTCGTGTCCGCGCCCCCCAGGGCCAGTTCATCCTCCAGAGACTCCTGGGCAGCGACGATGGGTTGACCGTCGAGATCCGCGGGCATGACCTGGCGACCCTCGACGCCCTGGCCGCCCAAGCGGCCGCCTCCATCGTGGACGTGCCCGGGGTCACGGATGTGCAGACCAGTCTGGAAGCCGGCATCCCGCAGCAGAAGATCTTTGTGAACCGCGACAAGATCGCCGATCTCGGGCTCAGCGTTCGCGACGTGACCGAACTCCTGCAGACCGCCGTGGCCGGTTCCAAGGCCGGCGAGTACCGGACCGGCGGCGATTCGTATCGCATCCTGGTCCAGCTCAAGGACGCCGAGAAGCGTTCACTGGACGAAATCCTCGACCTGACCTTGACCACTGTCGCGGGTGAAAAGGTTTCCCTTCGCAACCTGGTCAACGCCGAGGCGAGCCGGGGACCGATCCTCATCGACCGCAAGGACCAGCAGCGTCTGGTCAGGGTCAACGCCAACGTGGCCGGCCGCGACCAGGGATCGGTGGCGCGCGATATCCAGGCGCTGCTCGACGCGATCCCGCGTTCGGTGGGCTACGATTTATCGGTGGCCGGGACCTTCGAAGAGCAGCAGAAGTCCTTCCGGGAGCTCGTCGTTTCCCTCGTGCTGGCCCTGGTGCTGGTTTACATGGTGCTGGCCTGCCAGTACGAGTCGCTGCGCGACCCCCTGGTGGTCATGTTTTCCGTACCCCTGGCCGCCATCGGTGTGCTGGTGACCCTGTTCATCACCGGCACCACGCTCAATGTGCAATCCTACATCGGCTGCATCATGCTGGGCGGCATTGTCGTGAACAATGCGATCCTGCTGGTCGACCAGGCCGGCCGGTTGCTGCGCGACGGCATGGCGGTGCGCGACGCCCTGGTCGAGGCCGGCCGCCGGCGGTTGCGGCCGATTCTCATCACCACCCTGACCACGATTCTCGGCCTCATGCCCCTGGCCCTGGGCATCGGCGAAGGGGCAGACGCCCAGGCCCCCCTGGCCCGCGCCGTGGTCGGCGGCCTGACCGCATCGACGTTGATCACCCTGGTGTTGATTCCCACGGTCTTCTCCTTTTTCCATCGTGGCCCTTCTGCTACCCAAACCTCGTAGGGGCGGGTTTTACACCCGCCCGGTTTTGTCCAATCCGGCCTTTGATCAGTAGTTCAAACTGAATGTGATTCACCTTGATGGGCGCGCATTACAGAAGTTGTTTGATAAAAAAATCGGATTGCAACGGCCATGGCAGGCGTGGGTGGAGCAGGTGGCC
>DHGT01000044.1:6878-9615 GCA_002402905.1 Desulfatitalea sp. UBA4791
CGGGTTTAATGAACAGCATTCAGTTAGAATCGCTGGCCGTTGATGAAGGTGCTTGACACTTGCCCAAGAGGCGTTTATGCTGGATTCGACATTTCGATAATTGGCGAATTGTGAGGTATGAAATGCTTCAGTTCATGAACTTGACCAAGGCCTTGTCCGACGAAAACCGGGTGCGGATTCTCATGGCGCTTCATGCCCGAGAGGAGCTTTGCGTCTGTCATTTGAACGAGCTGTTCGCCCTGGCGCCTTCGACGGTTTCGAAGCATCTTTTCTTGTTGAAGAACGCCCAGTTGCTGGTCGCGCGCAAGGACGGCCGCTGGATGTACTACCGCCTGAACAACGGCGAGGGTGCGCCCGGGTTTGTCGTGGCGGCGCTGGACTGGATCGTGAAAACTATTTCCGATGACCCGGTGATTCGAGCGGACAGAGAGCGCCTGGAACAAATCTTATCGGCACCGGTGCCCGCCGCGTGCGCACGTAATTGAAAGGGATTTAGCGATGAACGCGATGAATGAAAATGAAAAAAGGCAAATGGTCCGGGAGCGCTACGGCAAGATCGCCGGCGGTTCGTGCGGATGTCAGCCGGCCGCGACAATGTCGTGCTGCTGCTCGTCCGGCACAATTCTGGACTCCGTCAACCAGGTGATGGGGTATACCAAAGAGCAGCTCAAAGCAGTGGTCGAGGGGGCCAACCTCGGCCTGGGTTGCGGCAACCCCACGGCCATCGGCAGGCTGAAACCGGGTGAGGTCGTGCTCGACCTGGGCAGCGGCGCCGGCTTCGACTGTTTCCTGGCAGCCAAACAGGTCGGCGAAAGCGGACGGGTCATCGGCGTGGACATGACCCCGGAGATGCTGGCCAGGGCGCGTGAGAACGCCGGCAAGATGGGGAGCACCAATGTCGAGTTCCGCCTGGGTGAGATCGAACACCTGCCGGTGGCCGACAACAGCGTGGATGTGATCATCTCCAATTGTGTGATCAATCTGGCACCGGATAAACGCAAGGTTTTTGCGGAGGCCATGCGTGTCTTGAAACCGGGCGGACGCATCGCCGTCTCCGATGTGGTGGCCATTGCCGAGATGCCGGAGCCGATGCGCCAACAGGCCGCGCTGCTGACCGGCTGCGTCGCGGGCGCCGAGCACATCGACCGGCTGCGCGAAATCTTATATGAGGTAGGTTTCCTGGAGGTCCGCATCGAGACCAAATCCTACAGCAAAGAGCTGGTCAGCGGGTGGTTCCCCGGCAGCGGCGCCGAAAATGTCGTGGCTTCCGCCGATATCGAGGCCGTCAAACCGATCGTGTCTTTCGATCGCGCTTAGGGGAAACAGGGCGGCGGTCGCCTTCTGGCCACCCGGATTGTTTCACACCGATCGCATACTCATGGGTGGTGATGGATTTAAATGCCTGTATCATGCGCCCTACCGTATCAGGCAATGTCCCGCACGGGCGGACCCCGTCGCGGCGTCTCCTATCGGGACGACCGATGTCGGGGCGAACCTTGTATTCGCCCAACCTATATTCATCCACCGTGTGTTCCCCCCACCCATTTCCCGTCCCTCCTCCCTTTATTATCCAGCGCGACGTTTTAAAACGAACGCCCCCAGGGCCGCATTCAAAATGAGGCTCAGACCGGTAATGATTTTCAACGTCTTGGACGGGGCGGTACCGCCGTCGGCGGCAGGGGGTGCCGGCGCAGCCCTGTCCGGCGGCGGGCCGGAAAGGGCTAGGGGGTCGACTTCAATGGCGGCCTGTTCGAGGTGCCCCATGCCGTCGTTCACCTTGACGAGCCATGCGCCCTGGGCATCGGGGCAGAAGACAAACCGGCCATGCTTGTCGGTGCGCCCGTTTTGATGCTCCACCTCCCGGTCTTGGGGGCTGAAGACCAGCACCTCGGCATACTGCATGGGTATACCGTCCGAATAGTAGAATTCAAGAGCCACCGCAGGGGCATCGTCGAGTATGCCATGGCCCGTGCCATGGGCGAGGGCATCGACGGGGGATCCCAACCCGCACGCGGCCAGAAGAGATAGAATGAGCACTGCTTCCCATTGAGATTGCATCACTGCACCTCGAAGACCAGAAACGTCATGAATTGATGGTGGTCGACATCCGCACCGCCGGAGGCCGGTACCACGTGCCGCGACCATATGACCTGCCATCCGGGCTTTAAAATATCGATGTGGGCGATGCCCTGGCCGTCCGTCGTTGTCTGGCGCTGGTCTTGGGTGTTGACAACAGTATTCTTCAGTGCGACGCCGTCGAAGAACAATTGGACGGTCAACGGCTCGCCGGCCTGTCGCGTGTAGGGGCTTTTCACCGGCACTAGTTCGAATTTCATCCCCAACGGACGGCAAATGGCGGCCCCCTCGGCGAAGAGGGTCTTGGATGTCTGCGTGGAATCGAAGGCCTTGAGCACCCTGAATCCCTTCTCCTCGGCCTGCCGACGGGTCATGAGCTGCTTGCCCCGTGTGGTGTTGACCCGGTGGCCCCAATAGCAGCCGACAGCTGCCATGGAGAGAGATCCGGTTTCTGCGGGGCGGAACCGCACCCGATCCTTTTGGTCGGCGCGGGCGACCGTCAGCGGCGCTCCTGCCGGATCAAAGAGGTTGATGAATTGGACCGCCGCCGGATCATACCCCTCCAGATCGTCCGGCAACATGCCCCGGGCCACGGCATAGCCGCCGTTCTCCTGGATGACCCATAGAAAATGGGCTGACGCGGTTTCGGCCGCCAAAGCGG
>DHGT01000083.1 GCA_002402905.1 Desulfatitalea sp. UBA4791
CCAATACCTGGGCATGATCGACATTATCGCCCGTCACCTGGAAGCGCAAGGCATCGGTTTCGTCTCCCTGACCGGCGCCAGCCGCAACCGCGGCCGCCTGATCGCGCGTTTCGATCAGGATCCGGATTGCCGGGTGTTCGTGGGCAGCCTCAAGGCCGGCGGCGTGGGCATCGACCTGGTGGCCGCTTCGGTGGTGATTCACTACGACCGCTGGTGGAACGCGGCGCGCGAAGACCAGGCCACCGACCGGGTGCACCGCATCGGGCAGCGCCGCGGGGTGCAGGTGTTCAAGCTGGTCACCGAAGGCACCCTGGAGGAGAAGATCGCGGCCATTATCGACAAGAAAAAGAATCTGATGGAGAGCATCGTCCGTGAGGATGATCCGGACCTGGTCAAGACTTTCTCCCGCCACGAGCTGATGGAGATGCTGGCCCTGCCCACCCCGAATCCTTGAAGTAGACGGCGCCGTCCACCCAAGCCTTTCACATGGTCATCAAGGTTCGAGCGCGCACGTCGTGGTGGTGAACGCCTCCCGGTCGGCCTGGCCGATGCGCTGCCAGCCTGCTTTTTCCAGAAATTCACCGGCCGGTTTCTGTTCGGGCTCAAAGACCAGGAAGTAGACCTGGTCGCCTTTCTTGAGCTGCGTGCCGTCTCCGAAAGGGATGAGGCGCTCGTTGCGGCGCACGGCGGCGGCCAGCAAGCCGTTGCCGTTGTAACCGGCCAGCGGCGAATCGCCGTTCGTCTCGTCGATGGTGTCCGGGTCGGGCTGCCAGATGTCGAGGTACACCTGTTCGTTTTTGAACCGGCGCTGCCAGGTCTCCACATCCGCGGTGGCGCCGAAGAGCAGTTGGGCGCCGGCCTGGTGCAGCATCTTGACCGTCAGCGAGGCGGTGTCGGTCTTCAGAGCCGCAAAGAGGGGAATCCCTTTGGCCTCCTGCTTGACCTTCTGGACGAAGAGATAGTTGACTTCGTCGTTGGCGGTCAGGGCCAGGACCCCGCGGCGCGTGTCGATCTCGGCGCGCAGCAGATTCCTGGATTGCAGCCCGTTGCCGTAAATGACCCGGGTGCAGTCCTGTTCGGCGGCCTTGCAGTGGTCGGCGTTGGAGTCGATCAGCACCACCTCCTGGCCGCTCTGTTTGAACAGCTTGGCCACGGCCCGGGCCAGGGAACCGGCGCCCAGAATCACCCACCCCGCCTGGCTGGGGCGCCGCAGGCCGAGGAGGCCGGCCATGGGGCCGCCGGTCAATCCGGCAAAGACCACCGTGACCGCGATCACCAGGAACACCAGGGCGCGCAGTTCGTACCCCCCGGAAAGGCCGCGCTCGGCGAAGGCGGCGGCGAAAAACGAGGCCACGGCGGCGGCCACGATGCCCCGGGGGCCGATCCAGGCGATGAAGGCCCGCTCTTTCCACTTGAGTTCGGTCATGCCGGTGCCGGCCAGCACGGCGGCCGGACGGACGAGAAACATGAGCACGAGGACCACGCCCAGGGCCGGCCAGCCCAGGTCGGCGACCTGGGCCATGCGCACGTCGGCGGCCAGGAGCACGAAGAGCATGCCGATGAGCAGAACGGTGAGTTCTTCCTTGAATTCCACCAGGTCTTGCAGAACGTAGGTGCTGAAATTGCCGATGACGATGCCGGCCATGGTCACGGCGGCGATGCCGCTTTCGGCCAGTACCAGGTTGCTGCCCTGGAACAGGGCCAGGACGATGGACAAGGTGAAGACGTTTTCGGTGCCTTCGGGAATCATGCGCCGGAAGCGGTAGAGAAACATGAGCGCCAACCCTGTCGCTCCGCCGGCCAGGGCCCCGAAACCGAGGCGCGACACCACGTGCCAGCCCCACACCAGGGGGCTGCCATGGGCCGGGCTGAGGGCCGCTTCCAGGGCCACGGCGGCCACCACCGCGCCGAGGGCGTCGATCAGCACTCCCTCGGCCTCGAGCACCACGGCCACCGAGCGTTTGACCTTGAGGCGTTTCAGCAGCGGATTGATCACCGTGGGGCCGGTCACCATGACCAGGGTGCCGAAGAGGATGGCGCTCTTCCAGGGCCACTCCAGAATGAAGTGGGTCGCCGCGGCGGCCCCGGCGACCGTCACCGCGCCGCCGAGCAGAATGAGCTGGCGCACCGATCGTTGGGCGCGTCGCAGCCGTCTGAACTTCAGGTTCATGCCGCCTTCGAAGAGAATGACGGCCACGGCGAAGCCGGTGAGGATGCCAAGGGCCGGGCCGAGTGCCGCGGGATGGATGAGCCCGAGGCCGTCGGGACCGCAGGCTACGCCGGCGGCCAGCAGCAGAACGATGCCGGGCACCCGGAGATGGTGGGCCAGGGTCTGGGCCGCCATGCCCAGGGCCAGGGCCAGTGAAATGGTCATGCCCGGATTCTGGGAGAGACCGTCCGGTGTCATTTCAGCTCCTTGATTTTTTTCAGATCGCCGTCGCGTCCGAGCATGACCAGCACGTCGCTGTCCTTGATGGTGAAATCGGCGTCGGGCACCATCCTGAAGCGTTCGGGCACCAGCTCCTTGACGGCGATGATGTAGACTTCGTAGCGTTTGCGCAGGTTCAGGTCCTTGAGGGTTTTGCCGATGAACGAGGTCGGCGGGTCGACCTGGGCGATGGTGTAGTCTTCCTCCAGGGGCAGAAACTCGAGGATGTTGGGCGAGGTGAGTTTCAGGGCCAGGCGCTGGGCCATGTCCATGCCCGGCCGGATGATTTCGGTGGCGCCCAGCTCCTTGAGGATCTCGCCGTGGTCGTCGTCCTCAGCCTTGACGATGATGCGCCGGATGCCCAGGCGGCTCAGGTGAAAGCAGATCAGGATGCTCGGCTTGATGTTGGCTCCGGTGCTCACGATGACTGCATCCATCTCTTCGAGCCCCAGCCCCTTGAGCGCCGCCATGTCGGTCACGTCCTGCACGATGGCGCTGGTGCAGTGGGGTTCGATGGCCTGGATCCGTTCCTTGCTGCGATCGATGGCGATCACCTCGTTCTTGTTTTCGTAAAGGGCTTTGGCCACGTAGTATCCGAAACTTCCGGCGCCGATGACGGCGAATCGTTTCATATAGATTCCTTTCTTTGCTATCCGATCATCATGTTTTCTTCGGCATACTGAACCCCTTTGGTGGCCCCGCCGCCGGCAATGATATAGGTGAAGGCGGGCACGCCCACCCGGCCGATGATCATCAGCAGGATGATCACCAGTTTGCCGGACCATGTGAGCGCGGCGGTGATCCCCATGGAGAGGCCCACCGTGGCAAAGGCCGATACGGTCTCGAAGAGAAAGCTCAAAAACTGGCGGTTGCCCGAAATGCGCGCCCCATGGTCCGGATCCAGCAGCAGGATCAGGAAGACGGCCAGGCAAACGGCGGCCAGGGAGAAGACCAGCACCGAAATGCTCTTGGCAATCGTCTCCTGGGGAATGGTCTTGCCGAAAAGGTTGGCGCACTTGCGCCGCATCAGCCGGCTCCACGAAAAGGTGGCCAGGACGGCCAGGGTGGTGGTTTTGATGCCACCGCCGCACGATCCCGGCGAAGCGCCCACCAGCATTAAAAACATCATGAAGAGCAGGGTGGCCGTATTGAGGCCGGCGATGTCCAGGGTGTTGAAGCCGGCCGTGCGGCAGGTCACCGATTGAAAAAGGGCGGCCATGATCCCCTGCCCCGACCCCAGGGTGCCGGTCAGGGAGCGCTCCGAAAGCAGCAGCACCAGCGCGCCGGTAGCGGTCAGTCCGACCGTGGTGGCGATCACGCTCTTGGTCTGTAGCGACACCTTGCCGTTCCGGCGCCCCGTTGCCCGCTGGAAAAGCTCGTACACCACCGGAAATCCGATGCCGCCCAACACGATCAGACCGCCCACCGTGAAATTCACAAGGACGGAAGCGCGTTCATCCATCAAGTTGTTGCTGAATTGGGAGAATCCGGCGTTGCAGAACGCGGAGACCGAATGAAAAACGGCTTTGAAGAGCGCTTCGGGCCAGGGATAGGTCGGTTGCCAGTGGGCGAAGAGCAGCACGGCGCCCACCGCTTCGATGGCCAGGGTGAAGACGAGGACCGAGCGGATCAGGGCGTAGATGTCTTCCCGGGGTGCATGCGAGAAGACCTCCTGCATGGCCATGCGCTGCTGAAACACCACCCGCTTGCCGATGATCTGGAACAGGGCCACCGAAAGGGTCATGATGCCCAGGCCGCCGATCTGGATCAAAAATAGGATCACCGCCTGGCCGAAGCCGGTGAAATAGGTGGCTGTGTCCACGACGATCAGGCCGGTCACGCACACGGCCGAGGTGGCGGTGAACAGGGCGTCGATGGGGTCGATGCCGTTGCCGCCGGTAGCCGCCGGCAGCATGAGGGCCAGGCTCCCGATGAGGATGGTCGCCAGGTAGCTTGTCAGGAGCAGGTTGGTGGGATGGGCGTGATAAAGGCGCCGGTGCAGCCAGGATGAGAGCAGGTGAATTGGCATGAACACTCCTTGGCTTTGGGACGGCTCAATATTTGCGTTGCCGCAGAATGTTGTAAATCAGCCAGAGCCCGAGCAATCCGGAAATGAGATAGCCCACCACGCCCAGGGCGGGAAACCCGAACAGAAAGGGACCGATCCCGGTGGTGATGATCATGGAGGAGCCGATGATCATGGCGGCGATCATGATGCCGAAGGTCAGACGGTCGATGAGATCGTCGAAGCCATACTTGAGCAAAATCATGACGATCTCTTTGAAACGGCCGAGCCGCATCAAGGTGTTTAATTCCATCATATGTCTTTCATAGGGCATGAATGCGAGTGAACGCTATATTAATTTTTTGGCCAACTATTTGCAACGACAATTGGGGTGTATGGCCGAGGACGGTCAGTGCACTTTTATTTTATTGAAATAAAAGGGTAATGCGGAGAGACGGCCGGTGATCGGCGCCGGACGCCGCATCGGGCCACCGACAGGGGTCGGTCGGCCTGTCAAATTACTGACTGTCGCTCCTGGCCGGGGCACGTATTCGAATGGACTGCCGGATAACACGCTATGGAAAAGATTCGCATCACCGCCGTCGAAAAGACCGTCACCAACTGCATGATCGAGACGTTCGATACCATGCTCTCCATGGACCTGAACAAGGTGGGCAAGGTCACCGATCCGGGACTCAATGAAAAACGCCTGGTGGGCGCCGTGCATTTTGCCGGCGAGGTGGTCGGCACCATGAGCCTGCATGTGAGCCAGGAGTTCGCCGCGCTGATGACGACTGCCATGCTGGGCGTCGATGAGAGCGAAATCGACGGTGTGGAGGAGATCAAGGATGTCCTCGGCGAGCTGGCCAATATCATCAGCGGCAATTTGAAAAGTGATTTTCTGGACAGCGACCTGGCCTGCGTGATTTCGACCCCCTCGATCACCCGCGGCTCCGATTTCAAAATCGAGGCCAGCAAGATGGGCGATCTCAATCAATGGATCTTCAGACACAAGAAGCATGAAATCATCGTCGAGATTTCCCTCAAGGAAGATATCGGCGCCAAGCGCGAAATCGCCGGCATCGCCCAGTTGGAAAGCGCAGAAATCCTCTCCAAGATCAATTCGGTGGATATTCCCACCACCGTGATCAACGCGGTCATCGACGTCTTTTATACCATGCTCTCCATGGAAACCGAAAACATCCCGGCGGTGCCCGAAGGGTTCCGTGAGGATAAACGCACGGTGGGCACGGTCAGTTTCGCCGGCGATGTGCAGGGATTGTTCAACATCCAGGTCAATGACGACTTCGCCCGCACCATGACGGCCGCCATGCTCGGCATGGACGCAAGCGAGATCGAGAGCGAGGAAGAGGTGTTCGACGTGATGCGCGAACTGAGCAACATCATCGGCGGCAACCTCAAGTCGGCCTTTGTGGACGTGGGCCTGTCGTGCGTGCTGTCCACGCCGGCGATCACCAATGGCATGGATTTCCGCGTCGAGTCGCTCAACATCATCAAGACCCAGCGTTTTCTGTTTTCGTGCGGCGGCAACACGATCATCGTCGATGCCGGAATCAAAAAAGATGAGCTGGATGCGCCGATGGGGGCCGATTTTTCGCCCGAGGAGCTTGCCAAACAAGATGGCCTCTCCGTTTCGGAGGAAGCGCCCGATGATCCATGGCGCAACCTGGACCTGATCATGGAGATTCCCCTGGAGCTGACGGTGGAGTTGGGACGCACCAGCAAGCGTATTTACGATGTGCTCAAGCTCAACCAGGGATCGGTGGTCGATCTGGTGCAACTCGAGGGCGAGCCGGTCGATCTGCTGGTCAACGACACCCTGATCGCCAAGGGGGAGGTGGTGGTGGAAAAGGAAAAGTACGGCATCCGCATCGTCGAAGTGGTCAGCCGCATGGAGCGGGTCAGCAGTTTCAGGTTGTAAACCCGAACCGCCGTCACATCGTTAGGCTTGCAAAAAGAGATGGATTCGTTATGATAGCCGTTAATGACCACGGGCGCCGAATTCATTTCCAGGATGCATGCCATGTCTGAAGAAAAAATCATCTCCATCGAATCCTTGGACAAAGCGTTGTCCATGATGCTGCAGAACATCATGCGCATGGTGCCGGAAAGGGACCAGCAGGATGTGGCCCTTCAGCGTCTTCTGGCCTTCCGATTGCGCATCGATGGGGAGAGCGCCACACGAGAATATTTGATGCGCAAGATACGGGATATGATCCAGTGCCGGTACAACGGCCGTCTCTACGATTTCGTCAAGGACGACCACTTTTCGGCGGCCTGTGCACCGCCGCCGCCGAAGCAAACCGACCCACCCGAAACCGCCTGAAACCCCTGAGTCATGCCCATCCACATATGGCCAATGTGCCTGTTTGTGGGCGGACACGGATTCGTAATGTCGTCCTCGCCTCTAAGTACACGCAGGCATAGATAAGCTGACATACAGGTCGTCCCAGACAGCCCATGGAATTGACTCTTAGCATACTCGTGCGCATACTTCAGCGCAGCGGTACTCGTACTCGATCCATCCTGGAATCGTTGACATAAACAGGGGAATTTTTCGAGTACGAGAACGAGTACGAGTACGACTGCAAGCAAGTGGCCCAATATGTCAGCATAATGATGAAATAGTGTACTAAGGCCCCATGTACACCCGCGCCAGGTCATTGTCGATGACATAGATGCAAACCGCCTTGGCACCCTGAGGAGCATAGCCGTGTTTGGCCGTGAGGTTCTTCATCAGGTAGGTCACATCCCCGCGAATCCTGCGGTCGTAGGTCTTGAAATCCTCTTCACCGAAATCCTTGATGGCCCTGCGGAAATTTTCGTTTTCAAGGAAGGGATCAAGCACTTTTTCCTTGATGTTGTATATGTAACGTTCATTGAGTTTAGCGAACAGGGTGGTTTGACGCAGGTCCTTCACGTGGCTGGGCACTTCCAGGGGAAGGGTCTGGGTGGCATACTCCTTCTGGACGTCTTTGCGCAAGGCGTGGCGCTCGGCCCGCGAGGCGCCGGACCCGAGGATGCGCCCCTCGAAATGCCCTAGGTACTCCTCGGTGATTTCAATCTTTTCCCCGGTGTAGGGACAGCGCTCGATGGATCCGGGTTCGAAATTGACGGCGAAGATGTAGTTCTGGATCTCGACGGCGATTTGATCCTCGTTGTAGTAATAAAGGGCCTCTTTCACCTCCTGCAACACTGCGTAATCGTACATGTGCAGCAGGGAGTCGAGGAATCCGTCGGGTATGGAGGCGCGCAGATCCTTGCGGGACCTGAAGAATTTGCACAGGGTCGACATGTCGATGAGTTCGCCGTCTTTGGCGTAGGTGGTGTAAAACTCGCCGAAAATTTTGATCGAATCGCGCCCGGAGATCCCGTGCTTGCCTTCGTTTTCGGCCTCGGCGATGATGCGCCGGCGCCTTTTGGCCGTCAGGCGCTTGCGGTCCTCTTCGCTCAGCCAGGTGGGAATATAACCGGTGTAGATCTCCATTTTGAGCAGTTGCAGGTTTTTATCGCAATACCGGCTGTATTTTTCCGGATCGCCGATCCATTCCAGAAGGGCCTCGGACCGCAGGCTCAGCCGCGAGGAGATGATGATACGCGAGAAGTTGTGCAGCACGCGCGGCAGGAAGGCGTGGTCGATGTGGCGGCCGAAGATGTTGCGGTAGATGTCCACCTCGGTGTTGTGGTCCAGCACGTAGGAGATGTTGATATAGGCGATGCGGTCGGAAAAGGACTGAATGTTCTGAATGTTTTTTTTGTCTTCGGGGTTCATGAGGGCCATGAACAGCGAGTTGACGTTTTCCTCGATGTCCTGCACCTTGTGAACGCCCTCGGAGATGATGTTGTGCAGTTCGATAAGGCGTTCGATGTTGTGCGACTTGATGTCCATCAGGGCATAGAGGCCGCTGTTGGACTTGGCATAGCGCGAATAGAGGTACTGGACCTGGTTGCTGTCTCCAAAAAGTCGGTTGATGCGGTTCTGAAGCATTTCGTTGGTCAGGACGGATTGCTTCTGGGGGCTGTCGCCGGGATTGAAGACATTGATGCCATTGCCCAGGCGCCGGTTGAAATGATAAGGCCTGGCCCACAGCATATCGAAGACCCGCAAGGGGTCCTTGAGTCGGCGTTGCAGGATGTCGAACAGGGAGCTGCAGATCGTACATGGCTGATCGCTGAAGACCCATTCGTAGTCCTTGTGCGTGAACAAGGCATATTTGAAGGCATCGTTCTTGAACAAATCGTCGAAAAAGGCGCGACGTTGCGCCTTGGGCACCAGCAGTAGCGGGTTGTCGTGGCTGGGGCAGGGGATGTCGATATACTGGTCGCTGTGCCGCCGCAGCATTCGGGATTTTAGCCGATCGTACTGGTTCTGCTGGGACTCTTTTTGCAGCTGGAACAGCCTTTCCAGGATGGAAAAAGTCTCGTCGCTCACCGCCGGACCGCCCAGGGCCGAGGTGTCGATGCGCCAGATGGTCTCAAAGCGGGCGCCCTCCTCGGTATTGGCATACGCCTCGAACTTGGTCAGCAGGTTGTTCAGAAACGTGCTTTTGCCGCAGCCGTGGGGCCCATCGAAGATGTAGATCTTGTTTTGCTGGGCGCCCTGGCGCATGCTTTCCACCTGTTTGACAAACCGGTTGGCAAAGAGCCGGTCGGGCAGAAACGGATGGTCCGAATCTTCCACGAAGAGCCGTGTGCAATCGTAATCCACATATTTGATCGATTCGGGGTCGTCGGGATATTCATCGACGCCGGTGCCCACATAGGTTTTGACCATGTCGTGAAAATACTGAAACACATTTCGAATCATGGTGTCGGGCTGCTGAACCACCCGTTCCAGGAAGGCTCTGAAGGTGATGGGAAAATCCTGGTCCAGCGTTGCCTGAGCGCGTTGGATCTGCTGCATGGCCTTGTCGATGTTCGACGCGGGTTCGCTGATGGCTGTTTTTTGCACCATGGTGGACTGCCTTGTTGGTTCTTCTTCCGTTGTCATTCCATGAGTTGCCGTTTGATCTGGCGATTTTCCATGCTGTAAACCACGCGCTGCCAGCGGAGCTCCGGTTTTTCGGGTGTGTCGACCCCGGAGGTGCCAGAGCGGGGTCGATCCGACCGGGGGCCGGTGGGGGCCAACTCGTGGGTCTCGAGCATCACCGACCCTCCCCACAGGTATTCGATGCCCAGCAGGGTGTTGGGGATGAAATCCTTGAGCAGGGGTTTCTCCTCGAATGTGTGAACCAGATAGAGGGCGTTATTCTGCTTACCCTTGTCGTGATCGATGACGATTGTCGGCGGATGATACAGCGATTGGCGCAGCATGTCGCGGTAGGCCTCCGCGTCGCGACTTTTGACGTAGTATTCCCAAACCATTTTGCTTTCGTTGAGTCGTCGCCCTGCGACGAAGAGCCGGTGGCGGTTCACGAAATCCTGGGTGACGAACTGATGGATGAAGTTGAAGTCGCTCAGGTTCTCACGCACGTAGAAGACATAGTCCCGTCCGTTGCCCGCATGGGTGTCGAAGGTATCACGGGCATGCGCGTCGTTGAGCCGTTGGAAATCCCAGTGCAATTTGCCTTTGTCGGCTGCTTCTTCGATGTCGTAAAACAGGCGCATGCCCAGCGCGTAGGGATTGAGACCCACACGGGGCATGGCCGTGACCCCGGCGTTGACCCTTGCAAATTCGACCTCATGGCCCCTGATGCGATCGTCCTGCAGGAAGAGTGTTTCGTGCCAGTAGCTGGCCCACCCCTCGTTCATGATCTTGGTGCGGATCTGGGGCTGGAAGAACAGGGAGGTCTTGCGCACGATTTCGATGATCGTCTTCATCCACTTGTTCTCTTCCTTGTTGACGAATTGGGAATGCGCCAGGATGTGTTGAAGCAGATCGTTGGGCCGTGTGGTCCGTGTACTTTTGTGTTTGGCCAGCAGGGCCTTGAATTCGGGATAGCGCCGATCCACTTCGGCAAAGAAGATGTCCTCGCAAAGCTCGCCGATCTCTGCCCGGCACTGGTTGTAGCGTTCGATCTCCTTGATGTATTCGTTGGTTTTGACCTTCTTGATGTCTTGAAGGAAAATATCGAAGTAATAATCCAGCCGCAGCGTATGTCGGGTCGTGGCAACGGGAAAAAGATTTTCCAGCTCCTGGTAGTAGCCGACCAGGTTGTCGATGCTGCGGCTGAATTCGATGACATAGTCGACCCATCGGCCGTGCTCGGAGCGCAATTTGGCGATGACCCGTTTGTCCGACAAGGCCTCGCCGGTAAAGTCGTAATCCCAGGTGTGGCGAAAGAATATGTTGTTCTGGAAAAAATCGATATGCGCCAGCACATGGTAAAAGATCATCACATTGAGCCAGTCGGGGTTGTTGTCGTTGTAATAGGAGATCGCCGGCCGCGTGTTGATCACGGTCTCATAGGGGTTGCTGGGATAGAGTTCGTATTTGCCCTTGCCCTTGAGCACCTCCACGTCGTGAACCCAGTAGTCGTAGAGGGTGGGAATCATCAATTTGGGCGACAGCTCGAGCAGGTCCCGGTTGGTCACCACGTATTCGAGGGACTCGTCTTCAAAGCGCAAGCCGGCCGCCCGGGCGCGCACCTTGCATCCCTCCATGATGTCCTTGGTGTGTTGGTCGATCAATTCCACATTATTTCTCCTGGTGCATGCTATTTCTCCTGGGAAATCAGGTGGCGAATGCCCTCGATCAGGCGCGACTCGTCGGCGTCGTCATCCAGGATGTCCATGCGAATCAATTCCGGAGATGCGTTCAGCAGGCCGGATCGTTTCACATATCGTTCCACTTCGGTGGCGCTGCTGGAGCTGTGCCGTGCGACGGTAATGCCGACCCGGTTGGCATAACCGAGCATGATGTTGAGTTGCGGGATCGACTCCCGTCCTTCGGTATCCCAATCATCGCCGTCTGTGCCGTGAAAGACGTAGATGTTGTAATCCTTGGCCAGGTTTTCCTCTTTCACGATGCTGTTGACCAGTTTGTAAGCAGACGATACCTGGGTGCCGCCGGCCACCTTGGAGTTGTAATAGGTGTAGAAATCGGGCACCTCCTTGGCCTTGGTATCGTGCAGAATGAACCGGGTTTCGACCTGGTGGGTGTATTGGTAGAGCAGCCAGCTGTAAATCAGCACGTGCTGGGCCACCACCAGTTCGGTGGTCTTGCCCACCATCGAGCCCGAATAGTCGCGGACGAAAAAAACCATGGCCTGGGATTCCAGGTCCTTTTCGCGGCTCAGGATGCGGTAGATCATGTCCTTGGGGGAGATCAGGAAGCCGACCGGGTCGATGTCGTAGACATCGGGAATGTTGCCCAGATGGATGTTGGTCTCGACGATCTTGCGCAGGGTGGCCTTTTTGTCCAGCACCTGTCCGAAACCCCGGTGGCGGTCGGTCAGGTCGTAGGTGTAGCGGGTCAGCGACCGTTTCTTGCCTTTGTCCTTCAGATTGGGCAGTTCGAACTGCTCGGTGAGGATGCGCCCCATGTCATAGGCGGTGGACTCCAGCTCGTGCTCTTCGCCTTCGCCCTGGCCCGGGCCGGCGCCGCCCCCCTGTTGGGTCGGACGCACCGGCTCTTCGCCGATTACATCACCCTCCTGGCCTTCCCCTGAACCGGCGCCGGCCTCTTCTTCCTCCTCCTCCTGGCGAAACGAGGGATCATGGATCAGTTTTTCCTCGGCCGTGGTGGGAACCACGATGACCTTTTCGCGGCCGCCGCGCCCCGGTTTGATCATGCGGCCCACCTTGAGTTTGCGGGGAAAGCCGTCCTTCGCCCGTTGCCGGTCTTTTGCCAGCAATTCGTCGATGGTGCGGATGTGGGCGTAATAGTTGCCCATGCCCACGGTCAGGTCCTGGAGCATGGCCATGTCGTTGAAGGCGTAAATGCTCGGTTGGACGGGCGGGGCCTTGGGCGTCCCCTGGCCCTCTTCCATGTGCGCTTCGCTCAGGCGGATCTCGACGAGGATCTTCTCTTCCTGTTCCGGAGAGAGCCCCTTTTCCTTGAGCGATTGATAGATTTCCCAAAGGCTTTTTTTCATCTAGTTCTCATCTTCCTGGGTGCAGAAATACTCGATCGTCTTCTGTGCGCATGTCCGGCAATACCCCAATTTGTCGAGCATGGTGCTGATCATGCGGTCGTAGAGCTTCTGGTTCTCCTCGTTGGTGCGGTTGGCCAGGGCGCCGATCAGGCTGCCCGCGCCGGCGATGTCCGACTTGAGCCGTACATCGGTGACCGCCTTGACCAGCTCCAGGTTGTCCATGAAATCATAGTTGGGGTCCACCGAGATTTTCTGACCGTAGATCTTGCGGATCGAGGTGCGGAACGTATCGCGCTGCTCTTCGGTTTTCAGACCCAGGCGTTCCTCCACGCTCTTGACGAAGCGGTCGTCGATTTTAAGGGCCCGCAACTCGCCGGTCTGGGGGTCCTTGTATTTCCACATCTTGTCCGGACCCAGGTTCTCCGCGTCGGTGCCGATGATCATGTTGACGTAGTTCATCACATCCTTGCGGATGGCCAGCGGTTCGTCCATGTAGGCGTTGAACATCTCGGTCATGATGCGCTCGCGATAGAGCCCCTTGGCCAGCTTGAGGTCTTCCAGGTACTTGGCCCGGTCATTGGCTTCGGACACATAATCCAGGATGATGCGCTCCAGGGCGCGGAAGACATCGTAGGCGAACATGCACCGGCCTTCGTTGGTTTCCGAACTTTCGGTGAGCAGCTGGATGGCGCGTCCCAGATTGCGCTGACCCATTCCTTTTTGGCCGAAGCGTTTGGTGATGTCGGGTTCCTGGTTGAGGGTGTCGATCACCTCGGCCAGGGTCTTGATGCTCTTTTCTCCGGCCACCTCGCCGGCGGCAAGCTTCATGGTTTCGATGGGCGTGAGCTTTTCGGATCGGGGCAGGCGGGTCAGCACCGTGGCCACCGAAGCGGCGTAGTTGAGGTTGGGATCCTGGTGCAACGCCTCGCGGGTCAGCGTGGTGCGGGCTTCGGTGCCGATGGCATAGCTGGTCAGCTCCGACTGCATCTTATAGTTGGTGTTGTGCGAGACATAGCAGATGCGGCAGCGGTCCACGATGGGCGCTTCCTCCTTTTCCGACAGGAAGCGGTTGAATTCCGAATTGTTGCTGGTGGCGATGATCAGGGTGTCGATGGGCCATTTGTAACCGTCGATTTCGATGTTGCGGTTCTGGATGACCCCCAGGTAGACCTGGACCAGGTCTTTCTTGTTCTTGTAGATTTCGTCGGCAAAGTGGATGCCGCCGCCGGCCACGCGCGCCAGGGCGCCGCGGCGCAGGTCGAACCGATAGGGGTTGTTGGTGTCGGTGATGTGCAGCAGGCGCTGAATCGACTCTTCGCCCAGCAGGTCGACGGCCGACGACGTGATTTTGTCCTTGGCCGGATATTTGCCGGTCACCGTACCGAGGCTTTCGGTGAGCGGCACGGGGATGATCTCCACGAAGGCGAGCATTCTATCCATGTCGCCGTCGCAATAGCTCCGGATGTCGTTCCAGATATAGCCGCTGCAGGCGCCCAGGGGGCGATAATCGTCGTAGAGTTTGTCGATGGCCCGGTCGTCGAATCCGATGTCGCGGGCGAGAAACGTCCTGTTCTCATCCGGGTCGTCGAAGAGGTTCATGGCCAGGATCATGGGGTCTTCGTAGGTCTGGGATTCGATGGTGGAAATACGACCATAGCTGCCGAGCGCATCGATCCCCTTGAAACGGAAGGTGTATTTCCGGTTCTTTGGCTGGGACAGAAAGGCGCGATACTGGGTGCAGAGAAACTCAACGAAAAAGGTTTTCCCGTTGCCCGGCTCACCCACCAAAACGAAAGCCATCTCCTTGGAGGATCCGCCCTCGGCCGCATCTTTTACGTACGAGACGAAGCTGTTGATCTCATCGTACATGCCGATGACATGCTTTTTGCCCTGCCTGAAGATGCTGAAATCATAGGTGGTCCTTGCGTTCACGACCACCTTTTCGATGTGGCTTTCCAGGATCATGCGGGCCACGCTCTGAAAGGCATTTTCGAACGAACGGGCACCTTCCCTGACCTGCAGGCAGTAATGGCGCAATTGGGTTTGGGTATGATTCTGAGCTTGGGTGTTGATCTTAACCTGGGCTTTTTTGGCCATGATATCCCCCATCGTTGATAAAGAGCGTTGACGACTCGTGTTTGCAGGTGCATTCAGGGGTAGATTTGCCTTGAGTGCGCCTTCGTAGGGATCCTGCAATACAAATGATGACGTGTTCAGGAGGAGAAGCGCGTGCCTTGGAAACCGGAGCGATGGGGGGTCTGGATCAGGTCAAGTTCTGCATGAGTGCTCACTACACATCAATTATAGTGCTGGAAGATGGGGACGCAACTTAATTTTGACGACACCGTAAGAGGCTCAATATCAAGGCGCCGTCCACCAACGACTCGTACGAATCGATACATTTGATTGTTCTGGTTATTGTCCGCGGATCAAGGCAGGCGCGAGATGATGTCGATCACCTGGCGGCCGAAGGCCTCTACCTGCCAGTCCTGCATGCTCTCGATTTCGCGCAGGCTTTCGATATCCTTTGGCCGGCGGACGGCGATGTCGCTCATCAGGGCCTTGTTGAGCAGGAGCGGGGGGTCGAGGTTCAGTTCGGCGGCGAGTGCGTCGCGCCAATCGCGAATGGCGTTGATGCGGCGGGGGATGCGCGGCGAGAGCCGAGGGGACCGCTGGTGCGGATAGGCCGGCAGTTGCGATGCGGATAGGTTTCCGGCCTTTTCCACGGCGGCCAGGATCGCGTGGCCATACATGTCCACCTGCTTTTTGCTCAGGGCATTGCTCGCCTGCAAGCTGGTCAGGTCGGCGGGCAGGGTCGCGGCGATCTTAAGCAGGGCGGCATTGTTGATTATTTTGAAGTGTGGGCGGTCCTTGTGGCGGGCCAATCGGTCCCTGAACTGCAACAGCTCTTCCAGGACCGCCAGTTGCCGCGGGGTCAGACGCCCGGCGCCCCGGATTTTCAGGAACATCGGCTGCCCATTGTCCTGGGGCCGGACCCGGCTGAGCTGGCGGCAGTTTCCCTCCACCCAGGCCAGGCGGCCCTTGTCCGCCAGTTCCTGCTGCATCGCCTTTGCCATGGGAATCAGATAGGCCACGTCCGAAGCGGCATAGGCCACCATTTCGGGCGGCAGGGGTCGGCAAGACCAATCCTTTTTTTGAAATCGCTTGTCCAGACTCACCCCGAAGCGATGGGCCACGACGGCCTCGAGACTGGTTTCCGAGTATCCCAGGTACATGCTGGCCAGTTGGGTATCGAACAAGTTGTTGATGGTGATGTCAAAGTCCCGGTACAGGGAGCGCACGTCATAGTCGGCGCCGTGGAATACCTTGCAGATGCGTTCGTCGTCGAACAGCGGTCGCAATGCCGAGAGATCCTCGACCTTGAGCGGATCGACCACCACTGTCCGGCTGTTGGCCGCCATTTGGATCAGGCAGACCTTTTCCCGATAGTGGTACATGGAGTCGGCCTCAAGATCGACGGCCAGGATGTCGGCCTTGCGTGCCGAACGGACGAAGTCGGCCACTCCGTCGACGGTTTCGATCAGATCGAACGTCGATGGTATCGGCCCTGAATTATTTTTCTCTTGACCCACAGGGGCATTTCTCCTACTTGATTCATTTTATTGAATTCGCCCTTCGCTTCGGTTATAAACTTCTGTTTTATCAAGCGTTGTGCGAATTCAGAAACCCAAGAAAGCTTTTAAAAATGATTAATATAACACTTCCTGACGGGAGCTCAAAGCAATTTGACCAGCCGCCGACCGGTTTCGAGGTGGCCCAGCGTATTTCAGAGGGGTTTGCCCGCAACTGCGTCGCCATGGAACTGGACGGTCTGAAAAAGGATCTGGCCAGTCGGATCACCCGGGACAGCCGGGTGCGATTCATCACCACCAAGGACGATGAGGGCCTGGAGATCATGCGCCACAGCGCGGCCCATGTCATGGCCCAGGCCATCCTGCGGCTCTATCCGGATGCCAAACTGACCATCGGGCCGGTGGTGGAAGAGGGATTTTACTACGACATCGACATGGAGCCGATCTCCGAGGAGGCGTTCGCCCGCATCGAAGCCGAAATGCAAAAGATCGTCAAGGAGAAGCTGCCCATCGAACGCCAGGAGGTCTCCAAGACGGACGCCCTCTCCCTTTACGAGGGCGAGCCCTATAAGCTCGAAATGATCAACGACCTGCAGGACGGCACCATCTCCCTCTATCGTCAGGGGGAGTTTGCGGATTTGTGCCGGGGACCGCATGTGCCCAACACCGGTTTCGTCAGGGCGTTCAAACTCATGAAGGTGTCGGGCGCCTACTGGCGGGCCGATCAAACCAAGGCCCAGCTGCAGCGCATTTACGGGACCGCCTACTTCGACAAGAAGGATCTCAACGCCTACCTGACATTCCTGGAGGAGGCGCGCAAGCGCAATCACCGGCGTATTGGAACGGCCCTGGACCTGTTCAGTTTCCACGACGAGGCGCCCGGCATGCCGTTCTTCCACCCCAAAGGCATGGAGATGTGGAACGCCCTGCTCGATTACTGGCGTGAAGAACATCGCGCCGCCGGTTACGTGGAGACCAAGACCCCCATCCTTCTCCAGCGTAAACTGTGGGAGCGCAGCGGGCACTGGGAAAATTACCGCGAGAACATGTACACCGCCACCATCGACGAGGTGGAGTACGCCATCAAGCCCATGAATTGCCCCGGCGGCATGCTCCTGTTCGGCCGCAAGCACCATTCCTATCGCGATTTGCCGTTGCGCGCCGCGGAGATCGGCCTGGTGCACCGCCACGAACTGAGCGGTGTGCTCAACGGCCTGTTCCGGGTCCGGGCGTTTCACCAGGACGATGCCCACATCTTCATGACCCCGGACCAGATCCAGGAGGAGATCCTGGGCGTCCTCAAGCTGGTCGAGCGCGTCTACAGCACCTTTGGCTTGGGGTTCCATCTGGAACTCTCCACCCGGCCGGAGAAATCCATCGGCAACGACGACCAGTGGGACATGGCCACCAACGGCCTCAAGGCGGCGCTGAACGCCTATGGCGCCGATTACAAAATCAACGAGGGCGACGGTGCGTTTTACGGGCCCAAGATCGACATCCACATCAAGGACGCCTTGGGCCGGACCTGGCAGTGCGGCACCATCCAACTGGACATGTCGCTGCCCGAGCGATTCGATTTGACCTATATCGGCAAGGACAACGAACGCCACCGGCCGATCATGATCCACCGGGTGGTATACGGCTCCATCGAACGTTTTTTCGGCATCCTGGTCGAGCATTTCGCCGGTCAGTTTCCCCTGTGGCTGGCGCCGGTGCAGGTCGGCATTTTGCCGATCAACGACGACCTGATCCCGTTCGCCCAGGAGGTCGCCAACCGCCTGGCCAGGAGCGGCCTGCGCACCGAGGTGGACTACCGTTCGGAAAGCCTGAATAAAAAGGTGCGTGACGCCCAGCTCAACAAGATTCCCCTGATTCTGACCTGCGGCGCCAAGGAAAAAGAGGCCGGTACGGTCTCGGTGCGCACCTTGGACGGTCAGGTGCGTCACGGCGTGCCCATGGCGACCTTCGAAGAGCGGGTGCTGGAAAATATCCGCCTGAGAAAATTATCCCTGGCATTCGATTGGTAGCCGCATGTGCTCCCGCATCGATCGGTCGCCGCGATCCTTGCCATCGACATCGGGCGGGCCGCCTGAGGTGCGCTCCGGACGCCGGCTTATCGGCTATTGGCTGCCGGTCGGGCTATGGTGCGCGATCATTTTTGTCCAATCCGCCTTTGCCACGCCCGACATCGGCCCCCGATGGCCGCATGTGGACAAAGTCGCCCATGCCGGCGTTTATGCCGTCCTGTCCATCCTGTTTTGCCGCGCCTTCAACACCCTGCCCGCCTGGCGGGGCAGGATGTGGAGATTGATCGTCACGGGTGTCGTCCTGACCTCGCTATACGGCGCATTGGACGAGTGGCACCAGAGCTTCGTGGCGGTCAGAACAGCCGATGGCATGGATCTGCTGGCCGATGTGATCGGGGGGCTCTTAGGCGCTTGCCTCTATGTGGGGGTCGGCCGTTACCGTCGGCGACAGGTGACTTTGCCCTGATTGACAAAAGCACCGATATTTTCTACAAGTAACCGACTGTTCCCGCAATTTCGGATTGGACCCCGTATGGCCAATCATCCCAATTTTACTGATTGAGGAGTAACGCCGGTATGAATGCACAGCAAACCATCACTATCAACGGCCGCGAGTTGACTTTCGATAGCGGCGAAACGATCCTGGAGGTCGCCCGCCGCAACCATATCGATATTCCCACGTTGTGCCATTTAAAGGGGACCACACCGACCGGCGCTTGCCGCATCTGTGTCGTTGAGGTGGAAGGGGCAAGGACCCTGCTGACCGCTTGCGCCACGCCGGCGGCAGGCGGGATGAAGGTGCAGACCGAATCGCCGGCCGTGGTCAAGGCGCGCAAGCTGGTGTTGCAGCTGATGCTCAGCTCCGGCAACCACAACTGCGCGGTGCGCGGGTCTGACGACCAGGAGTGGACCACCTTCCAGCTCAAGGTCCAGGGCGAGGACAGCAGTGAAGAGCTGTGCCCGGTTTGGGGGGATTGCCGGCTGCAGGATCTGGCCTATCGCTATCAGGTCAGCGGCGAACGGTTCCCCGCAACTCCGACCCGCTATGCCATCGAGTCGGTCAATCCGTTTATCGTGCGGGATTTTTCGCGTTGTATTCAATGCGGCCGTTGTGTCCAGGCCTGCAACGAGGTCCAGGTCAACAACGCCATCAATTTCGGCTACCGGGGTCCGGAGTCCAAGATTATCGCCGCCGGTGACCGCCCCTTGAAGGATTCGGACTGCGTCTTCTGCGGTGAGTGCGTACAGGCCTGCCCCGTGGGTGCCCTGGTGGAAAAAGATGTGCGCTACAAGGTGCGCCCCTGGGAGACCCATAATGTCCGCACCACCTGCAGCTACTGCGGGGTAGGGTGCCAGCTGTACCTGCACGTGAAAGACAACCGGGTGGTCAAGGTGACCGGCGCGGACGTGCCTCCCAACAACGGGAGCCTTTGCGTCAAGGGACGCTTCGGCTACCATTTCATCGGCTCCGAAGAGCGTCTTAAACGCCCGTTGATCAAGGAGGACGGCAGCTTCCGGGAAGCCTCGTGGGATGAAGCCCTGGATCTGGTGGCCAGCCGGCTCAAAGAGGTGCGCGATACCCATGGCAGCGACAAGATGGGTGTGTTGACCTCGGCCCGCATCACCAACGAGGAGAATTATGTCGCCCAGAAATTTGCCCGGGCCGTGCTCAAAACCAACAATGTGGACCATTGCGCCCGGCTTTGACACAGCTCCACCGTGGCCGGTCTGGCCGCAGCTTTTGGTTCGGGCGCGATGACCAATACCATCGCCGATATCGAAACCGCCGATGTAATTCTGATCGTCGGATCCAATACCAGCGAAAACCATCCGGTGCTCTCCACATACGTCAAACGCGCCGTGAAATTCAGGGGTGCCAAGCTCATCGTCATCGATCCCCGGCGCATCAAGATGACCGAGTTCGCCCAATATTGGCTGCGTCCCAATTTAGGCACCGACGTGGCCTGGATCAACGGCATGATGCACGTGATCATCGAAGAGAAACTGCAAGACGCTGAATTCGTCGAAAAGCGTACAGAAGGATTTGAAGAACTCCGACAAATGGTGGCCAAGTACACCCCCGAATTCGTCGAAGGAATCACCGGCATCCCCGCCGAAAACCTGGTGGCCGCGGCCAAGCTGTTCGCCGGCGCCCGGGCGGGCAGCATTCTCTATTGCATGGGCATTACTCAGCACACCAGCGGCACCGACAACGTCAAGTCCCTGGCGAATCTATCCATGCTGACCGGCAACCTGGGCATCCCGGGCGGCGGCGTCAATCCGCTGCGCGGCCAGAACAACGTCCAGGGGGCCTGCGACATGGGCGGTTTGCCCAATGTCTATCCGGCGTACCAGCCGGTGGGCGATCTTTCCGTGGCCAAGAAGATGGAAGAGGCCTGGGGTGTCAGCGAACTGCCGACCAAAATCGGGCTCAAGGTGACCGAAATGATCCCGCTGGCCTACGAGGGCAAGTTCAAAAGCCTCTACATCATCGGGGAAAACCCCATGATCTCGGACCCCGATCTTCACCATGTGGAAAAGGCGTTGAAAAATTTGGACTTTCTCGTTGTTCAGGACATTTTCCTCACCGAGACGGCCCAAATGGCCGACGTGGTGCTGCCCTCGGCCTGCTTCGCCGAAAAGGAGGGCACCTTTTCCAACACCGAGCGTCGGGTCCAGCGGGTGCGCCGGGCCGTGACGCCGCCGGGCGAGAGCAAGGAGGACTGGTGGACCCTTTGCGAAATCGCCCGACGCATGGGGTATAACATGCAATACGCCGACAGTCGCGCCATCTTCGAGGAGATCGCCCGGGTGACCCCCTCCTACGCGGGGCTCACCTACGATCGCATCGACGCCGTCGGCATGCACTGGCCCTGTCCGACCGTCGATCATCCGGGCACGCCGATTCTGCACGGCCAGCAGTTCACCCGCGGATTGGGAAAATTCCACGCCATCGAGTGGCTCCCGCCGGCAGAGCAGGTCGATGACGAATATCCGCTCTACCTGACCACCGGGCGGCTGCTGTACCAATACCATACCGGCACCATGACCATGAAGAGCGCCGACCTCAACAACCGTGCTCCCGAATCCTTCGTGGAGATCTCACGCAAGGACGCCCGGAAGTACGGTATCGAGGACGGCGAAATGGTCACCATCGCTTCTCGAAGAGGCGCCATATCGGTGCGTGCCAAAATTTTGCCCAAGGCCGTCGGCGGCACGATATTTATCCCCTTTCATTTTGCAAAGGGCGCGGCCAACCAGCTGACCAACGCGGCTCTCGATCCGGTGTCGGGCATTCCGGAATTCAAGGTGTGCGCCGTGAAAATCGACAAGGCGGCATAATAGTTGACCCAAGCCATCTGAATCGACAGCATACCTTCGCTTAACACTTAAAACTTTCTAAAAACAAAAGCCGGCGGCACCCTGGGTGCCGCCGGCTTTGAATTTCGTTTGTCAACCTATCGGTTCAGTGAGGTTACATCTCACTTTCAGGGTGAAAGACATCCACATCCTTCAGATCTTCCCCGAGATAGGTCCGCTCGTTGGGACCGAGGATACCCAGCGAGAGGCACAGCATGGTCCACAGATGAACCGTCTGCCACGGATGGTGACGAACCTCGCTCAGGTCGTGGACCTGGGCATGGCAGTTGTGGCAGGGGGTGATGCAGTATTGGGCTCCGGTGGATAGAATCTGGTTGGCCTTCAACTCGCCGTATTTGCGACGCTGATCGGGATAGCCGGATTGCAGAAAGCCGCCGCCGCCGCCGCAGCAGAAGTTGTTCGAGCGGTTGGGGTACATGTCCACGAAATTTTCCTCGCCGACCACCGCTTTGACCACATAGCGCAGATCTTCGGCCACTGGATCGCCAAATGATTTTCGGACCAGTTGGCAGGGATCCTGGACCGTGAACTTGATCTTCCGCTCCCGGTTCCATTCCGAACTGGGTTTCAGTTTGCCCTCACGGATCCACTGGGCATAGAGCTGAATGATGCTCTGGATCTCGAAGTTGTATTTGATGTTGAATTTTTGCAGTCCGAACCGGACCGCGAACAGTTCGTGCCCTCACTCCGTATTGAGCCAGACCTTGCAGCCCAGATCCTCCACCGCCTTGACCTTGGTTTCCACGATGTGTTTCCAGGCCTCGTCATCGGCGGCGAACATGCAGTAGTTTTCCGCTGCCCAGCCCTTGGTGCCGTAGGTCCAATCGGCGCCGGCCAGGTGGAGGATTTTCCACAAGGGCACCATCTCGTCGGGTTCGGTCACCGGTTCGCGCGAGTTTTGGTTGAGAAAATAGTAGGCCCCTTCTTTGTTGACGGGGGCTTCCATTTCGGCAAATTCCGGTTGGGCTTCCCGGTACTCTTCCAAGACATCCTCGACGACGAACTGGAAGTCCTCCTCTGTGGCGCCCATGGCGCTGCAGGTGTCGCTGCGCAGGGCCATGTCGCATGAACCGAGAATGCCCTTGGGACGAGTTTCCCTCGGCCAGGTCTGGCGCGCGTAAAAGACCAGTTGGGGTATGTTGATTTTCATGGGGCAGACATAGACGCAACGGGTACACATACTGCACATCCATACCCATGGGGTGGAGGTGACCTCCTCGTCCATGCCCAGTGCCGCCATCCGCAGAAATTTCCTCGGGTCCATGCCTTCGATGCCGGTCGCCGGACAACCCGATGAGCACGCACCGCAGGTCAAACACAGGTTGAGGTTCCCGCCCTCGGGAAGCAGCTCTTTGACCTTGTCGATAAAGGTGCTCTGTTTTTTGCCGCCAAGTTTGATTGCTTGTTCCGCCATTAAAAAAACCTCCGAAGTTTATTGGGGTATCACTTTTCAACGAATTCGAATCGGCCTGGTGCCCATCCACAAATGGCCAAGTGGCCTGTTTGTGGCCGCACACTATCTAAACGGATTCATCTGGCCATGTCAATAGAAAGGTCCCATTCGCGCTACTCTATTCGGTGACTGTTCAGTAGCTTAAATGCACCTGTCTTTGAATCCATCGATTTTTCCCGGGTCACGATTTTAAACCTTGACACGCGGAAAAGGGGTTTGATAAATGAGTGAATGCTCATTCATTTTTGGAGAGAGGTTCCGGACGTTGGTTTCAAAACGCAATGCCGATAAATATCAACAAATTTTAACCGCGGCCATCAACGTATTCGCCGAACGGGGGTTTTCCCAGTCGACCATCTCGCAGATCGCCCAGGAAGCCGGCGTGGCTGATGGCACGATTTATCTCTATTTCAAGAACAAGGATGACATCCTGGTCCGATTTTACGAGGCCATGACCGAGCACGTCTCCGAACGGTTCTGGAAAGCGGTGGAAGAGGGTAAAGACGCCATCGAAAAGTTGTATAAGCTGATCTACGCCCATTTGGATCTGTTTCAGAGCCAGCCGACCGGCGCCATCGTCTACCAGGGCGAGACCCATCTGCAGTGGCGTCTGGTTCAGGAGCCGACCCGCCAGATGTCCAAGATGTATCGCGATGTGATCTCCCAGGTCGTGGCCTTGGGGCAACAGGAAGGAACCATTCGCAAAGATCTTTATGTGGGGTTGGTCAAACGGTTGATCAACGGTGCGGTGGACGAAGTGATCAATACCTGGATCCACACCGGACGGGATCATGATCTCACTTCCATGGCCGAACCCCTGGTGGATCTTTTTATCAATGGCATCGGAACCCCCGCGTCCGGTAAATGCAAGGATAACCCATCGCCGCAAACGATGGATGAAACCAATGCGGTGACATGACAGAGTTAAGGAAGGAGATTTTTTAATGGCACAGGTAATTGCAGATCGTAGAGACGTTGATTTCGTGCTGTTCGACCAACTCCATGCGGAGGAGTTGAGCAAGCATGAAGAGTACGCCGAGTTCAACCGCAAGACCATCGAGTTGATCGTCAGCGAAGCACGCAATCTGGCGGTCAAGGAGATTCTGCCGACCCAGAAGGATGGCGATGAAATTGGNNCTGTTCAAGGAAGGCGAGTGGGTGGCCACCACGATGAGCCCCGAGTGGGGCGGTCAGGGCATGCCGCACCTGTTGGGCATGGCGGTCGGCGACTATTTTTCGGGCTCCAATTTCGCGTTCATGATGTACACCGGTTTGACCAACGGGGCTGCCCTCCTGGTCCAGAATTGGGGCACCGAGAAGCTCAAGAAGCTTTTCCTCAAGAAGATGAACTCCGGCCAGTGGACCGGCACCATGCTGCTGACCGAGCCGGAAGCCGGTTCCGACGTGGGACGTCTCACGACCACGGCCGTTAAAAACGACGACGGCACCTATTCCATCACCGGCAACAAGATCTTCATCTCCTCGGGCGAGCACGATCTGGCCGAGAACATCATCCACCCGACCCTGGCCCGCATCGAAGGCGCGCCGGCCGGCACCAAGGGCATTTCCCTCTTCCTGGTGCCCAAGATCTGGGTGAACGACGACGGCAGCCTGGGCGAGCCCAACGATGTGGTCTGCACCGGCATCGAGGAAAAGATGGGTATCCACGGCAACGCTACTGCCTCCTTGACCCTGGGCGGCAAGGGCAAGTGCCGCGGCTACCTGCTGGGAGAAGAGAACAAAGGCATGCGCGCCATGTTCCAGATGATGAACGGCGCCCGCCTGCACACCGGGCAGCAGGGATTTGCCTGCGCCAGCACCTCGTTTCTCAATGCCCTCAATTACGCCCGTGAGCGTATTCAGGGCCGTCACATCACCGAGCAGTCCCACGATGCCCCGGCCGTGCCGATCATCCAGCATCCGGACGTGCGTCGTATGCTCCTGACCATGAAGGCATATGTGGAGGGCATGCGAAGCCTGCTCTACTATGTCGGCCTGCTCATCGACAAATCTCACACGGCCAAAGACGAAAAAGAGAAGGCCGAATACGAGGCCCTGATCGGCTTCCTGACCCCCATCTGCAAGGGCTATGTCACCGATCGTGCCTTCGAGGTGACCAACCTCGGTATGCAGGTCTACGGCGGCTACGGCTTCATCAAAGAGTATCCCCAGGAGCAGNNATGGACCTGATGGCGCGCAAGACCATTCTGGACGGCGGCAAGGCCATGATGGCCCTGATCGCCGAGATGCAGAAGAACATCGACCAGGCCAAGGCGATCGAGTCCTTGAAACCGCTGGCCGAAAAGCTCGAGGCGCTCATCAAACGCATCGGCGACGTGGCCATGTTCATCGGCAAGAATATGATGTCCGGCCAAGTCGAAAATGCCTTCATTTTCGCCTACAGTTTCATGGAGATCACCGGCGACATGGTGATGGCCTGGATGCTGCTGTGGCGGGCCGCCATCGCCGCCGAGCAGCTGGGCAGCGCCAAAAAGAAAGACCAGAAGTTCCTCGAAGGGCAGATCAAGTCCGCCGATTTCTTCATCCGCTACATGCTGCCGGTCACCAACGGCAAGATCGACGGGATTCTGGAGAACTGCTGCGCACCCGTGGAGATCGACGAGGACAGCTTCGGCGGTAAATAGACGATAGGTTTCGATCGTGAGTTAGGCAAAGAGGAAGTCAAAATGCCGGAGGTCCCTCGGGACCCCCGGCATTTTCTTTCTTGATTCGGCACTGCGAGAACGCGGATGTGGGCCGCAAAATGCCGTCTGCGGTTACTTCCTGCGCTTCAACTCCTCCTCGCGCAGATCCTTGCGCAGCACCTTGCCCACGTTGGTCTTGGGCAGCTCCTTGCGGAATTCGATCTCGGTGGGCCATTTGTATTTGGCGAGCTTGTCGGCCACATAGGCGATCATCTCTTCCTGGGTGGCGGTTTCGCCCTCTTTCAACACGATGAACACCTTCACGGCTTCTCCGCGCGACGGGTGGGGAATGCCGATGGCCGTCGCTTCGACGACCTTGGGATGTTCGAAGTAGATCTCCTCGATGTCCCTCGGGTAAATGTTATACCCGCCGGAGATGACCATGTCCTTCTTGCGGTCGATGATATAAAAATAACCGTCATCGTCCATCTTGGCGATGTCGCCGGTGTGCAGCCATCCGTCGGCCAGGGTTTCGGCCGTGGCTTCCGGTCGGTTGAGATAGCCCTTCATCACCTGGGGCCCCCGGATCAGCAGTTCGCCGCTTTCGCCCACCGGCACGTCGGTCTTGCCGTCGTTGAGATCCACGATGCGGCATTCGGTGTCGGAAACCGGAAGGCCGATGCTGCCGACCTTGCGCAGGCTGCCCTCACCGCACGGATTGATATGCGTCACCGGCGAGCTCTCCGTGAGGCCGTAGCCCTCCACGATGATGCCTTTGGTGCGGGCTTCGAACTCCTTGATCACCTCCACGGGCAGCGGCGCGCTGCCCGAAAACATGTTGTCGATGGAGCTCATGTCGATGCTGCCGCATTCCGGGTGCTGGAGAATGCCGATGTACATGGTGGGCACCAGCGCGGCAAAGGTGGGCTTGGTCTTTTTGATCGAGGCGATCAACTGGTCCGGTTGGGGTTTGGGAATGAGAATGATCCCCCATCCGTAATAGATCCCCATGTTCATGACGCAGGACAGGCCGAATACATGGAAAAAGGGCAGGGCGCCCATGGCGATGTTCTCGGTGTCGACGTGCGGAAACCAGGCGGCGCCCTGCTGCACCTGTTTGCTCAGGTTGCCGTGGGTCAGCATGGCGCCCTTGCTCACGCCGGTGGTGCCGCCGGTGTACTGGTACATGGCCACATCGTCGAAGGAGAGTTTGACCTTGGGCGGGGCGGGTTGGGTTTTTGCGATCAGGTCTTTCCAGCGATAAAGCTCGTCGGCCGGGGCCACATCGGCCAGGAGTCCCTTCTTTTTGCCGACCAGCGGAAAGAGCAGGTTCTTGGGAAAAGGCAGGTAATCCCCGATGCTGGTATAGACGATCTGTTTGATCTTGGTTTTGGGCCGCAGGGCGACCATGCGCTTGGCCAGCAAATCGATGGTGACGAGCACCTTGGAGCCCGAATCGTTCAACTGGTGCTCCAGCTCCCGGTCGGAATAGAGCGGGTTGTTCATCACGGCGATGCCGCCGATCCGGTGGATGGCATAATAGGCGGCCACGCAGGGAATGACGTTGGGCAGCAGAATGGCCACTGCGTCTCCCTTGCGGACACCGAAATTGTGGAGGCAAGTGGCAAAGCGGTCCACCATGTCTTTGAGCTGGGCATAGTTGAGTGTGTACCCCTCGAAATTGAGTGCCATCTTGTTTGGAAAACGACTGACGGTTCGATCCAGGAATTCTGGCAGGCAGAGGTTTTCGTACTTGGGAACTTCAGGAACGCCGGATTGGTAGTGTTTCAGCCAGGGTTTGTCCTGGTAGGCCACTGTCGCTGTCACGTGCACCTCCTTGTCAGTTAAACATTGATGGAAACTCTCATGTCGACGATGCGGGGTCGTCAGGGGTGGGAAGGCCAACTCTGAGTTATCGTTTTTGTAATGGCGAACATGCGGATTTGTCAAGTAGCATTCGTTGGTTAACTGTCCACAAATGCGAAACTTTTTAGCACCCTGTCGCCGATTGGGACAGAATGTGAAATCGTCGCCGGCAGCCGTTGAAAGGCTGCGGACATGGGGATGGGTAGCGGGAGGATCGGATTTTACAGCCCCTTTTTTCCTTGACAGCGGTAGATTGGATATGTAGATGAATGAGTCTTCATTCATTAGGCAAAGCAGGTCATTTCATCATAAGGAGATCGACGAACAATGGATTTTGCATTGATTCCACCAGCTATCGGCTCGTTTTGGTTCATCCCCGCATGGCTCATCTACACTTTGATCCCCGTGGTCGGCATCACGCTCTTCATTTATATCATCGTGATGCGGCTCAAACCCATGGTTTTGGCCGCCCCGGACAAACCGATCAACGAGTTGCCGCAGCGAATTTTCCAAGTCATCAAAATCTGGCTCCTTCAGTATCGTCATCCCCGCTATATGGCCGCCGGCGTTTTGCATATCCTGCTTTTCTCGGGTTTTCTGCTTCTGGGGCTGCGCTCTCTGGAGTTGATGTTCGTCGGTATCAAGCCGGGATTCCACCTGCCCGGATTGGGCGGAACGTTCGGTGCGATTTACGGAGTTCTTCGTTCTTATGCCGCCACCTGGGTACTGGTCGTCGCGGTGTGGGCCATGTACCGCCGACTGGTCGTCAAACCGGCACGCTATGAGGTGCCGGCCAAATACGGCAAGCCGCATACCGCCGAGGCGGTTTTCGTGTTGGGTCTGATTTCCATTCTGGTGCTGGCCGAGGGTTTTTTCGAGGGTAGTCTGGTGGCCGCCCAGAAACAGCAGGGCATGGAGGCCCATACCCTGGCGCCCTTTACTCTGGCCTGGATTTTCCATCACGTGCTGGCAGCGGCACCCAAGGGCATGCTGCAATTCATCCACTCCTTTTCATATTTCGTTCACGATGTGACCTTCTTTTTCTTCCTGTGCTTCCTGCCGTTCGGCAAACATTTCCATGTCATCACTTCGCTGTTCAACGTATTTTTGATGCGCGTCCAGCGCGGCAACATCAAGCCGGTAAAATACGGCGTCAGCCGCGAGCAGCTCGACGACCTCGAATCGTTCGGCGTCAAAAAGCTGGAAGATTTCACCTGGCGCCACATCCTGCATTTTTACTCTTGCGTGGATTGCGGGCGCTGTTCGGACAACTGTCCGGCCAACGCGGTCGGCCGTCCCCTGTCGCCGCGCTTTATCTCGATCAAGGGCCGCAACCTGGTGTTTGCCAAATATCCGGTTTTCGGCGAACCCAAGGCTGGCGACGAACCGTTGATCGGTACGACCTATGAAGAAGACGAGATCTGGTCCTGTACCACCTGCGGCGCCTGCGAGCAGGAGTGCCCGGTGGGCATCGAATATATCGACAAGATCGTGGACCTGCGCCGCGGCATGGTCGACGAAGGCATGGTGCCCCAATCCCTGCAAAAGCCGCTGAGCGCCATCGAGAAGCGCGGCAATCCCTGGGGCAAGATGGAGAAGAAACGCGCCGAGTGGACCAAGGCGCTCGACGAATCGATCCACGTGAAGGCCCTCGACGCCGGGGAACAGGCCGAAGTGCTCTACTTCGTGGACAGCATCACCTCGTTCGACGACCGCATGCAATCCATCGGCCAGGCTACGGCCAAGCTGCTACATTCGGCCGGTGTCGATTTCGGTATCCTGGGTAAAAGCGAAAAGGACAGCGGCCATGAAGTCCGCCGTTTCGGCGAGGAGATGCTCTTCCAGAGCCTGCGCGAACACAACACCGAAATGATCAAGGAGTCCGGCGCCACCAAGATCGTCACCGCCGATCCCCATGCCCTCAACGCCCTGAAAAACGACTACGAGGGTCTGCCGCCGGTCGAACACGTCAGCCAATTCCTGCTCAAACAGGTCCGCAAGGGCACGCTGAAATTCAAGCCCATCGAAGATGGGAATAAGGTTTACACCTACCACGATCCATGCTACCTGGGACGCCATAACGGTATTTACGAGGATCCCCGTGAATTGATCGACGCCCTTCCGGGTATTCGAAGAGTCGACATGCTGCGCAGCCGCGACCGCTCGTTCTGTTGCGGCGGCGGCGGATTGATGCTCTTTTACGAACCCGAAGAAGATCAACGCATGGGCGTTCTGCGCGTCAAAATGGCGGAAGAGGCCGGTGCCAACGTCATCGTCACGGCCTGCCCGTTCTGCCTGGTGAACATCGAAGACGCAATCAAGGTCGCCGGTCTGGAAGGCAAGATGGAAGCCATCGATTTGTCCGAACTGATGGCCGCACATCTGGTCGATTGATCCGGACGCGGGCGTGCCCTGTTCTTACATACCGGGCCATGATCATCATGGCCCGACGGCAAATGACTGACGCCGGCAGAGGCGTCGAACAGATATAGCGTTTTGAATTCAGGGAAACGAATATTTAGGGAACCATATTTAGGGAACCATATATCGATCAGGGAGGATTAAACATGGAGATTCTGGTATGCGTGAAACGGGTTCCGGACACCGCCGAAAATGAAATCGAGATCAAAGGCGACGGGACCGACATCGAACGTGATGACCTGGTCTATTCGGTCAATGAGTGGGACAACTACGCCACGGAAGAAGCCATTCAGATCCGCGACAACGTGGGCGGTTCGGTCACCGTGGTCACCGTCGGCGACGATGAGGCCGAAGAGGTGCTGCGGCGGCAGATGGCCATGGGCGCGGACAAGGGCATTCTGCTCTCCGACGACGCATTCGAAGGTTCGGATGGACGCGGCATCGCCACCATTTTAAAGGCCATCGTGAAAAAGGGGAGCTACGACCTCATCCTGACCGGTGCCCAGGCCGACGACGGCGCGGCCCAGGTGGGCGGCATGCTGGCCGCCATGCTGGATCTGCCCTACGCATCCCTGGTCAATAAGGTCGATGTCGGCAGCGGCAAGACCATCAAGGTCGGCCGTGAAATCGAGGGCGGCAACCAGGAGATGAGCGAGATCGAACTGCCCTGCGTGCTTTCCATCCAGACCGGCATCAACGAGCCGCGCTACGTGGGTATCCGCGGCATCCGCAAAGTGGCCTCGGTCGAGATTCCGACCCATGGTGCCGGCGACCTGGGCCTGTCCGCCGACAGCGTCGGCACCGGTGCGGCCCGCGTGAAACGCGTCGATTACTTCACGCCTGAGATGGGTGCGGGTGCCGAAATCCTGGAAGGCAGCATTGAAGAGAAGATCGATAAACTGATTGAACTTTTGAAAGCCAAAGGAGGGTTGAAATAATGGCTCAGATATTTGCCTATATCGCTCACAAAGGTGGGGTTGTCGACGACTCGGCCGCCGAACTGGCCGTGGCGGCGCGTAAGATTGACGCCGCTGCAGAAGTAACGGCCATTGTGACCGGCTCCGGCGGCGATGTGGATAAAGCTTGCGAAGGTGCGGCGAAACTCTATGCCCAGGTGTGGAAGTTCAATCATGCCGATCTGGCCTATCCCAATGCAGAAATCGTGCGCAAACTGTTGACCGACGTGTTACCCAAAGACGGCATCGTTCTGATTCCCCACGACACCTTCGGCATGGATCTGGCACCGGGCCTGGCCATCAAGTTGGATTCGGCCTATGCGCCGGATGTGGTCGGCATCGACGGCATGGACGGCGCCGTGATGAAAGTCGTGCGCCAGGAGTTTGCCGGCATGGCCCATGCCCACGTGACGTGCGATACGGCCGCCGGCGCGGTGCTGACCCTCCGCCCAGGCTCTTTCCAGCCTGAAAACGGCGCGGTTTCCGGCAGCGTGACCGATAAATCCGGCGACATTGGCGACATCACCGCCAAACGCCGTTTCCTCGAGGTGGTGGAAGCCGAAACCGGCGATGTGGACATCACCAAGGCCGACGTGCTGGTCTCCGTTGGCCGCGGCATCGAAGATCAGGACAATATCGGGATCGCCGAAGAGCTCGCCGAGGCCATGGGCGCCGTGGTGAGCTGCTCGCGTCCCATCGTCGACGCCAAGTGGCTGGAAAAATCCCGCCAGGTGGGTACGTCCGGCAAGACCGTCAAACCCAAAGTCTACATGGCCCTGGGCATCAGCGGTTCGTTCCAGCATCTGGGCGGCCTCAAGGGCTCGCCGTTCATCGTGGCGGTAAACAAGAATCCCAAGGCCCCCATTTTCCAGGTGGCCGATGTGGGTATCGTCGAAGATATCCTCGAGTTCATGCCGGCCCTGACCGAGAAGCTGAGCTAAGCATCATTCCGGTCTAGAATTTGAGAACCAACCCACCGGCAAGTCGTGGCCCTGTCACGGCTTGCCGTTTTTTTTGTCCGGCCGATCCGCTCGCAATGAGGACTTGCGGCCTACGCCCGCCTTGCCATAAGATCATTGCCGATGCGACCGAAAATCCGAAATATTGCACTCGTTTCCGGTGCCGTGTGCTGCCTCTTCCTGATGGCGGCCCTGGCGGCGATCTCCATTTTTATCAACAGTGACAAAGGCCGGGACCTGGCGTTGGACCACCTCCATTCGGTCATCCAGGGGCGGCTCAAGATCGGCGACCATCGGGTGGATCTCATCGCCGGGCGCCTCGTCCTGTCCGATGTCCGTCTGGACGACCCGCGGGGCGATCCCGTTGCCGAGGCGAAGCGGTTGCAGGTTCAAATCCGCTGGCTCTCCCTGCTCGGCCGCGCCATTCATATCTCCCGAGCGACCATCGAGGATCCCTTCCTATCCCTGGCCTGGGATGCCCAGGACCGACTCACGCTGCTCGACATCGTGCCTGGCGCGAATGCGCCAACCGGCGATGCATCCGATGGCGCACCAGGCTGGCAGGTTCGTCTGGATGACCTGCAGGTGCAGAACGGGCAGCTCATTTTCGACCGGCCGGCCACGAAATGGAGCGGCAACGCCAGTGGCATCCACGTATCGGCCGGCGGGGATTTGAAACGGCGCGTCGCCAATATCCGGGTTTCCGTCGGCCGCGCAGAGGGGCGATTCGAAGAGACCCAGGGATCGGTGAGCGATATCGTGGTGTCGGCCCGGTATGCGCAGGACCGAGCCCGCCCTATCCGGCTGGCGCTCGAGACCGCGCGATCGAATGCAAGTGCCGAGGGCCGCCTGAACCTGGACGCGGACCGACCCGAGGCCACGGCCGTGGTCGAGATCGATCTGGACCTGGCGGAGATTCAACAGTGGCTGCCAGCCGCCGGCGCCTTGCAAGGCCGGGCCAAAGCCAGAATGACTTTCGAGGGCCCGCTGGATGACCCTGGTGCGGCGCTGACCGTGACCGTCTCCGACGCCATGGGATGGGAGACCCCGGTACGCGCCCTGAAGCTCGACGCGCTTCTGGACGGCCGGGTGGTCGATATCGAGCGTTTGACCGCCGAGGACGAATGGGGACGTATCGAAATCTCCGGTCGTGTGGACCTTCGTCCTGTCTTTCCCCGGACCTTCCATCAGGCCGTTGCCGGATGGTCGGCCGCGGTATTGCGGATCGACCTGAAGGGACAGGATGTCCGGCCAGAACGGATCACCGCAGTGGAAGTCCCGTGGGACGGAGTCTGGCAGACCCGTTTGCAGATGCAGGGTGATATCGGAGAATCATGGCACGGCAGCGGCCAGGCCGAAATCGACCTGAGCGTGGCCGATCTGAAAGGTACGGGCATGCCCCAGCCCAGCGACGGCAAGCTGGTCGCCTATCTGCAGTGGGCCGGAGGTCGGCTCGGCCTGGATTCATGCCAGGCCACCCTGGATGACACGACCCTGGAGGCCGGCGGTACCCTGGATTGGAATAATCGCCGCATCGACGCGCGGGCCACCCTGCGCTCGGATCGGATCGCATCGCTGGGCGCGCTGTTCGGTATGTCCCTGCCGGATGGCAGCGCCCTGTTGAAGCTGGATGTCGGCGGCCCCTGGGATCGCATGCTGGCCCGTGGCGCGCTCCTGGCCGAGAATCTGGCCCTGGACCAATGGCGTCTCGGCCGGTTGCTGGCCGAAGCGGAGTTGAAACCCGAGGGGGTGCTTCACATCAACCGTCTGGTGCTGGAAAACCAGGGCAGCCGTGTGGAAGGCAAGGGGCGCTTGACGCTGAAGGATGGCGAGGGCCGTTGGTTGTCCGATCCGATCGTGCAAGCCAAGGTCGGCAGCACCGCTCTGCACCTGGCCGATTTCGGCCGAGGGCTGGACGGTACGGCCACGTTGGACGCCGAGATGGCGGGCACCTTATCCCGGTTGCGCGGCACTTACCGTCTGACCGGCCGAGATCTCGACCTGCGCGATCAGAAGCTCGCCGCGCTGCACCTCGAAGGCCGCCTGGCCGAAGATACCGTGACCGTGGATCGCATGTCCGTCAGCGCCGTGCCAGGCGAGGAGATCATCGGCAAGGGCTGGTATGCCTTTGACCGGCGCTTCGCTGCAGAGGCGGCCACCGAGGGATTCGACGTGCGGCACATTGCCTGGCTGCAGACCGGCGGTCCGGTGCACGGTCGGTTGGAAGGCGCGCTTAGTGCCGGCGGCACTCTGGACCAGCCCCGGATGTCCGGCCGTCTCTGGCTTCGGCAGCCCCGGATTCACGACCAGGCCTGGGACGATTTTCGTCTGGATTTGGCATTGCAGGAACAACGTCTGGTGGTTGATGCCGACCTCACCTTCAAGCTTAAGGCGGACTACCACCTGGAAAGCGGCGATTTCGGATTGACCGCCGAGTTGGTTCGCACCGACCTGGCGCCTTACCTGGCGCTGGTGGCCGATGCCCAGTGGCAGGGGCGCCTCTCCGGCCGGTTGCAGGCCAACGGAAACTTCCATCGACTGGAAAAAGCGGCGGCTGTCCTGCAACTCTCGGACGGTGAATTGCGCTTTAAGGAAGCGCGTGTGATTGCTTTCGAAAGCCTGGCCGCCGATCTGCACGACGGGGTCGTGACGGTACCCGAAACCCGGATGTGGCTGATGCAGGATGGTGACCTGACGTTCAGCGCCGTCGGCCCTGTGCATCGCGATCTGGCGGTGCGAATCGACGGGGTGCTCCCCCTGGCCGCCGTGGCCCCTTTCAGCGATGCCGTTGCCGATGCATCGGGAAACGCACGATTTCAAATTCAGGGTCGAGGCAGCCTGGCCCGGATGACGTGGCAGGGCGAGGTGGCGCTTGAGGAGGTGGGCTGCCGGCTGGTCGATCTGGGCCAGACCCTGCATGGCCTGAACGGCCGGTTGCGGGTGTCACCCGGTCAGGTGTCCATCGAAACGGTCTCCGGCCGGATCGGCGAGGGGGACTTTTCGATTGACGGCACCGTTCCAGTCGCCGGCATGCAGCCGGCCGGGGCCGACCTGCGGATAAGGGCCCATGCCCTGCCGCTGGTTTGGCCCGATACCATGGATGTGAAGATCGGCGCCGATCTGACCCTCAAGGGCGATGCCCGGCAGGTTGTGCTGCAAGGTCAAGTGGTGCTGTTGGAAGGGATCTACTATAAAGATTTCAAGCTGAACCTGCTGTCCGCGATCACCGAAACCCAGCGCCCGGAGCCGCTGCCGGCGCAATGGCAGCCGCCCGAATGGATGGAAAAGATTCGCTTCGATGTCGTCATCACCCATCGCTATCCGTTGCTCGTGGACAATAACGTGGCCCGGCTCGAGATCGTGCCGGATTTGAAATTGACCGGCAGCGTCGCCCGGCCCCTGCTCGACGGCCGCGCCCAGGTCGCCGAAGGCGAGATCATTTTCCGGAAGAAATCCTTCACGGTCAAACGCGGTGTCGTCGATTTCGTCAATCCTTATCGCATCGAGCCGATTCTGGACATACAGGCCGAAGCCCGGATCCGCGAGTGGCTCATCAACCTGTCGGCCCAGGGAACGCCGCAGCAGTTGAAGATCCGATTGAGTTCCGATCCGCCCGAATCGGATGCCAACATCCTTTCGCTGATCGTTTTCGGTCAGACGAGCAGTGAATTTTCCAGCAACGGTGGCGGCGGAACCACCACTGGTCAGATGCTGGCCGCCCTGGTGGCATCGACCTGGGGGGAAGATATCCAGAAGGAGACCGGCCTCGATATCCTCGAGGTGGAGACCGGCGGTGATGCCCAGGGCGAAGATCGCATCGAGCTGACCGTCGGAAAGAAATTGACGTCGCGCCTGACCCTGAAGTATGCCTTGGAGTCCAAGAACAACCAGCTGGTTCAGCGGGCCATTTCCGAATATCGTCTCCTGGAGCACATGTCGGCCAGCGGCTTTCAGGACACCGCCGGCAACTACGGCGGCGAACTCCTTTTCCGGATCGAATTCAGATGATGGGGCACTCGCTCTTCGAACATGCCGCGGGCAACCTCCATGCGTGATAGCCGCCGACGCAGATGCAGCCGTCTTTCCCCGGTGTGGGCTGCCATTTTCACCCTATTATGGATTCTGCTGGCGGGCGGCACCCAGGCGGATGGCGTGGCCGTCTCGGAGTGGGGCGGTCCGCCGGTGACCATCGCCGATATCGTGATCCGGGTGGATTCGCCTCTCTCCGACGACTTCGATTGGCGCGGATGGGCCATTGCCCTGATGCGCTTGACGCCCGGGGATCTTCTCACGCCCGAGCAGTTGCAGCAGTCCTGCGAGGCCCTGGCCCCTCTCGCGCGGGTCTCGGCCCATGTCGACCCAAGACCGGGCGGGGCGGTCGTCACGGTCACGCTTCAACCCTATCCGCGGATCGAATCCATTTCCATCAGCGGGGCCTATCCCCTGTTCGAAAAAGAGGTGCGCACGGCCATGACCGTGGCGTCCGGAGATGTTTTCCACCCGGACGAGATGCCGTCCCAGGAAGCGTTGGTGGTCGAGCGCTACCGTAACGAAGGCTATATCGACCCGCGGGTGTGCATCCGATGGGAACAGGCCGGGGATGAGGGCCACTATCGTCTTGGCGTGGCCATCGACAAGGGCCCGCACTACGTGCTCGGCGATGTCCGGCCCCACGGCAATCGGGTGTTCGAGGACACCGACATCATCAGCCGTCTGAAAACCTGGCGTATCGGCACATTTGGATTGGGCTTCGGCCGCTTCGTGGCGCGTGATATCGAAGCGGACATCGACAACCTCATCGCCTTCTACCGCAGGCAGGGGCATGCCGACGCGACCATATCACCCGAACTGACTTACAAGCCCCGGGAGCAGAGGGTGGATTGCGACCTGACCATCGTCGAAGGTCCCCGGTACCGGGTCCGCTTCGAGGGAAATCGCTTCTACAGCGATTTCAGGCTGCGCCGCGACCTGGTGCTGACCGAAAAGGGCAACCTGGGGAACATGGGCATCCGGCGCAGCATCCAGAACATCCGCAGGCACTATCTGGGGGCCGGATTCGCGGATGTCCGTCTGAACTGGGAGGCGGATGATCGGTCGGAAGCGGGCCTCGCGGTGCGCGAGGTGGTGATCCGTATCGACGAAGGGCGCCGCCATATCGTGAACACGGTCATCCTCCAGGGCAATCGTCGCTTGAGCAGCGATCTTCTCTACGAGCATATACTGACCCGTGCGCCGGGTACATTGAGCGCAGGTCCCTATGTCGCGCAGGTCCTCAGCGAGGATCTCGTGGCCATCCGGGCCCTTTACCGGAACAGGGGGTTTCTCGAAGCGCAGGTCACCGAGGAGGTGCAGATCGAAAAAACGAGGGGTGGGGAAACGAACGGTGGGGAGACGACGAGTGGGGAGACGACGGCTGCGGTGCGGGTGATCGTCCATATCGACGAAGGTCCCCAAAAGCTGGTGGCCAACGTATCCATCGTCGGCGATGCCCCGCTCTCCAGTGAAACGCTTCAAGAGGCCGCCGGTTTGAAGAGCGGCGACGTGTATGTGCCCGAGCAGGTCAAAAATGATGAAAACGAACTGGCGGCCCGGATATCCGAGGCCGGCTATCCCCACGTGAAGGTCACGGGCGTCCCGCATTTGTCCGAGGATCGCACCCGCGTGGATATTCGTTACAGGGTCGAAGCAGGGCCGTTCGTGCGGTTGGGACGTCTTTTCTTCTTCGGCAATTTTCGCACCCGGCTCGCTTTCCTCACCCGAGAATCCGGCCTTGCGACGGGAAACCCGTTCGATCTCCGACAGGTACTGGAAGCCCAGCGCCGCCTGCGCGACTTGAACATCTTCGATTCGGTCCAGGTGCAGCCCGTGGGGCTCAAGGAGAGGGACGAGACCGTCCATCTGCTGGTCACCACTTCCGAGCGAAGGCCCTACTATTTTGAAATGGGCGGTGGTTTTCAAACCGACAAGGGGATTTTCGGCCGTGCCAAGGTGGGGGATCACAACTTTCTGGGGAGCGGCAAGGATCTGGCCCTGAGCGCCGAGGCCAGCGAGGTGGGCAGCCGCTACGAGGCGAGTCTCACCGAGCCCCGCCTGTTCGGTACCCGGATCAGCGCCGGGGCAGGGGTCTATGTCGAGCGCAGTGAACCGTTCAACCAATCTTTTGGCGTCGATACCACGGGCGCCACCTTGAATCTATCCCGGGACTGGGGCCCTCACCTCAAAACCGTGCTGGCCAATCAGTTCGAGCGGCGGGAGCAGTACCGCCGCGATGACGAGGCGCCGGACGAGAACGAGGATCCGCAAGACTATGATCCGCGGCGGATCTTCGTTACCACGCCCACGGTGCAATGGGACAGCCGGGACTCGTTCATCCGTCCCCGGCGCGGCCTGCTGGCCAGCCTGGCCGTGGATTTTTCGGTGGGCATCGAAGATTCCCTCGACGATTTCGTCAAGTATCGCCTGGATGCCCGCGGTTTTTATCCCGTGCTCGCCAGGGTCACCCTGGCCGGCCGGGTCTATGCCGGCTATCTGGAACCTTACGGCGGCGACCAGCCCCCGGAAGACCAGCTCTTCTTTTCGGGCGGCGCCGCCACGGTACGGGGCTACAAGGAGAACATGCTGCGCTACGATGCGGACGGCGATCCGGTGGGCGGACAACTGGCCCTGACCGCCGGGCTGGAAGCGCGCATCGATATCGGCCGCAATTTCGAACTGATCCCTTTCGTGGACACGGGCAGCATCCAGCAGACACTGGTGTCGGCGGGCAGCGACCAGTTCCGATGGTCCTACGGCCTGGGGTTGCAGTACATCACCCCCATCGGCCCGGTGGGGCTTTTCTACGGCCGGAAAATCGACCCCCGCCCCGGCGAAAGCAGCGGCCGGTTCCATCTCTCCATCGGATACACCTTCTGACGGTCAGTGCAGGAAACGGCCGAACTCGTTGATGGCCTGGTCGATGGGAATGGCAAACCCCAGGCCTTCGAATTTGCGCGTCAACAGCTTGAAGGTGTTGATGCCCGCCACCCGGCCCTCTTTGGTAATCAGCGGGCCGCCGCTGTTGCCCGGATAGATCTGGGCGTTGGTCTTGAGAAACCCGTTTTCAAAGCCGGAGAATACGCCCGAGGTGACCGAATTTTTCAGCTTGGCCGGATTGCCGACCGCATACAGCGGCCGTCCGGGGGTAAGTTGGCCGGTCGCCGCCACCGCCAGAGCCGGCGTCCTGTACCCGTCGAGCTTCAACAGGGCCAGGTCGTGATCGGTGCTGGTGGCCACCAGGCGCACATTGAGGGGGGTGTTGTCGGCCAGGATGATTTCGAAACTCTGGGAGAGATTGCCCACCGCCCGGCCGTAGGCGTGGGCCGCGCGCTGGGATTCGTAGGCTTTCTTTTGACCCTCGTAACGGCGGCGACGCGTTTCGTAATCGTCCCTGGCCGCCTGGTATTCCCGCTGGCGGTGGCGGTATTCGTTTTCATAGGAGCGCTTGCGCGCGGCGTCCGCTTCATCGCCGGCCAGGCGCTTCAGGTCCTCGAGACGGCCGGCGTAATTGTCCAGGCGCTTCTTTTGTTCGGCGAACCGTCTCTCGATCTCTTCGATATTGCCATCCATCTCGCCGAAAAATTCCTTTTCCTTTTCCGCCTGGGACTCGGTCGTGCGAATGACATGCTTGTTGGTGAGGATATAGCCGTCGTTCGAAATAAAAAAACCGCTTCCATAGCCGAGTGTGCCCCGGACCGCGACCGTGGCGGCCACCGCCCTTTCGATCTCGTTGCGGGCTGGATATTCGGTGAGCAGGGGGGTGCCCTCGGGCGACGGCGGCGGCGCATCGGGAGCGGTGTTGGCTATCTTTTCACTCTGGTCGACCATTTCCCTGGGAGGCGCATCGGTAAAGTACCAGACCCCGTCCTTCTGGTATTTGTACAGCTCGGCATGACCAGGGGGCACGATCCATATCAGTAAAGTCAGGGAGAAAAACACATATCCAAAAAATTTCATGACCATCGCCTGTGTTCGTTTGGTTGTCCCATTGTCCGAGGGATCCGGCAAACAATTGTGTATGGTGGATCCATTCGCTTATCTACTATTATTGGCCACAGCGTATAAATCTTGATCTCGATGGCTCTATCAAGCTTAAGGCCGGCTGTCGTTAGCTGCCGGAACAGGCTTTCCGATCACGCGCAGCAATCCATCCAATATGGTCAGGGGGTGCGGCGGGCAACCGGGGATATAGAGGTCTACCGGCAATAGTGTGTCGATGCCGTTGCAGGTTTCCGGGTGGTCGATGTAGGGACCGCCATTGATGGCGCAGGCCCCGCAGGCGATCACGAGGCGCGGTGACGGCACGGCGGCCCAGGTTTTTTCCAGCGCCAGGCGCATGTTTTCCGTGACCGGGCCGGTGATCAGCAGGCCGTCGGCATGCCTGGGCGAGGCCACGAATTGGATGCCGAAGCGCCCGATGTCCCAAGCCGGGGTGCCCAACACATTGACATCTGCCTCGCAGGCATTGCACCCGCCGGCGGAAACTTGGCGCAGCTTGAGCGATCGGCCAAAATATTTTCGTGCCGTTGCCGACAGCGCCTCGACACGCTGCGGCGAGGCTTCACCGACAATCAAATCGGAACGGCGAGCCGCTGCCAACTGATGATTGAGGCCGAAAACAATGGATGCCTGCGGGCAGGCTTCGGCACACGCGCGGCAAAAGAGGCAACGTCCGGTATCCAGTTCCATAGCCAGCTTCGTCTGGCGAAGGGCGCCAACCGGACAGACATCGATGCAGGCATGGCAATCGGGATAACATGTGCCGCGAATCAGCGGCCGTCCGCTGAAACGATCGGGAAGATCCGGGATCGCTCCGCGTGGATAGCTCATGGTCCTGTACTTCTGTTGCAAGCGCGCTTTGAGAACCTTCAACATCGTCTGTTTCTCTATAAGTCATGTCCACAGTAGGAAAGATTGAAACTCTTGTTGCACAGCGGAAAGTCGGAGATCTGCTGGCCTCGCAGGGCCAGGGCCAGGCCGAACCAGTTATGGAAAGATGGATCCACGACCTTGTAAAAGGCAAAGCGACTCCGGCTGTCGGTTGCCGCCACATGGCAGATTTCTCCCCGCCAGCCCTCGACCAGCGTCACCACCAGGCTGTCGGGACGAAAGGCGGAAAGCGGCTTGGGCTTTACGTCTTCCAGGTCGGTAGCAGAAAGCTGGCGACGGATAAAGGATATCGACTGCTCGATCTCCAACCAGCGGACATAGGCGCGTGCGAAGCAGTCGCCGCTCGGATAAGTGACCACCGGAACCGTGTCGAAGCGGTAGGCTGAATAAGGGAATCGGTTCCGCACGTCATAGCTGAGGCCACAGGACCGCCCCGCCGGACCGATCAGACCGATGCGATGGGCCAGATCGGCGGTCAGTATACCGGTACCCTCGAAACGGGCCATGACGGACGGCGCATCGAACATGAGAGGCACGGCACTTTGGAGATCCTTTTCGACGGCTTCCAGACCCTGCATCAGCCTTTCGCGGCGCGCATCATCGATGCCGTAGCGGACCCCGCCGGGCGTGACCAGACCACGGCCGAAACGGTTGCCACACAGGAGGGCCGTCAGATTGAGGACATCACCGCGGATGCGGCCGCAGTAGTTGAGGGTCGGCAAAAAACCCACATCACCGGCCATGGCACCCAGATCACCGATATGGTTGGCCAACCGTTCCAGTTCGCCGGCAACGGTGCGTATCGTTTCCGCCGCGTGTGAAATTTGAGAGTCGCACAGCGCCTCGGCCGCCAGGCAATAGGCGCTGGCATGGCCGACCGTACTGTCGCCCGCCAGGGTCTGCATGTAGTGGAGGGTTCGCAGATTCGGTCCGCCGATCAGGGCGCGCTCCACCCCGCGGTGCTGATAGCCCAGGGATATTTCAAGGTGGTGAACCGTTTCCCCATAACATTGAAAACGGAAATGGCCGGGTTCGATGACGCCCGCATGCACCGGCCCCACGGCGACCTCATGGACCTCCTCACCGCTCATGCTGAAGAAATCGGTCACGCCAATGGTTGCGGCTGTCGCTCCGCGAATGGACGGCTGAAAGCGTAACGGTTTCAGCCAGCTGTGGCCTTGGGGGCAGAGGCCGGTCTGTTCGAAGATTTCGCGTTCAAACCAGTTGGCCGCCCAGCAATCCGGCGTCAGGGCAGGGTAAGCCTCCGCCACATCCGCGGCCAATACCTTGATCTGCTCGCGATCGGGATCGGATAGCACGGCATATATGCGGAAACAGTCGCCCTGTGGAACGGCAAAAAGGGCAGAGAGGTACCCGCCGGTGCCGGCGTGTTCGATCGTCACCTGGCGCAAGGTGGCGATGGCCATCACTGGAATGTCCGCGCGGGCGATGACTTCGCCATTGAAGAGTTCCGGCACCGGGGGATGGGTCACAGGGCACCTCCCCACATGGCTGCGACGCGCTGGATGAGTCTTCCCAGCGGGCCGGGGATCCAGAGCCCCAATATCAGAACAACAGCAGTCAGCAGAGCCGGTGCGGTCACGGATAGAAAGGTTTCGCGATTCTTTCCAGCCGCAGTGGGCATATCTGGCGCGCTGCCGTAAACCATATGCAAGGCGGCCCACAGCAAGGCACCGAAGGCAATACCCAAAGCCGCCAGATAGCCGGCTGCGACCCCCCAGCGTTGGGCGGCGAGAGCACCCTTCAGAATCATTATTTCGCTGGTGAAGAGTCCGAAAGGGGGGGATCCGACGATGGCCAGAATGCCCGCCATCCAGAGCAAAGCGGAAAACGGCATCGAATGGCGCAGCCCCCGGGTGGATGGCATATCCTTGGTACGATAGGCGGCCAGGATGTTGCCCGCCACCAGGAAGAGACTCGCCTTGGCCAGGGAATGGTTGACGGCATGCAGCATGGCGCCGTTCGCGGCGACACCGCCTAAGCCGACGCCCACGGCCAGCACGCCCATATGCTCCACACTGGAATAGGCCAGCAGTCGCTTGTAGTCGGATTGAGCAATGAGCAGCATCGCGGCCCAGAGCATGGAGAGCAATCCGAACAAAAGCAACACACCTCGCCCGAACTCTCCCAGGCCGGCTGCCGCCAACACGGATTGAACGCGCAGCACGGCCAGGAAGGCACAGTTGAGCAGGGCTCCCGAAAGCAGCGCTGAAACCAGCGAGGGAGCTTCACTATGGGCGTCCGGCAACCAGGTATGCATCGGCGCCAGGCCCATTTTGGTGCCATAACCAACCAGCATCAGTATAAAAGCGGCTTTAAGCCAGGTCGGCGAAAGGGTCTGGGCATGGTCTCTCAAAATGGGAAGCAGGAGGGTGATTTCTTCACCCTGACCGGCGGTGGTGGAGACCGCCAAAAAGAAATTTCCAAGCAGGGCCAGGGAGATGCCCACCGAGCAGATCAGCAGATACTTCCATGCCGCGCTCAGGCTCCGGTGATGACGATGGTAGTAGATCAATGGTGCGCTGGTCAGGGTGGTGGCTTCGACCGCTACCCACAGCAACCCCAGATGCTGAGCTGTGGCCACGGCCGACATGGTGGCCAGGAAGAACAGCAGACACCCGATGAAGACTCTCTCCGACCGATTAGCGAAATCGAATCCCTCCAGATAGTCGCGAATGGGTGCCTTGGTGTCGGTGCTCAGGTATCCGATGCCGTAAAGCGCCGCGGCGAAAAAGAGCGTGCTGCTGATGGTCAAAAACAAAAGGGCCGCGTCATCCATGGCCAGCCAGCCGTTGGCGGTACACGCGGTGACCGGTCGGAGCCAGGCGGTCAGCACCAACCCGCAGTGGATCGCGGAGGTGAAGAGGAACATCATCCGGCGTACACGTTCGGCAAGCGGCAGGAATGCCAGAATGCCGGCCATGGCTGGAATCAGGATTAGCGCCCAGATCATCGTCTCAATCCTTGAAGGTCGAAAACCGGTCCGTGTCGATGTGGTCGAACTCCCGGTTGATCTGATGGATGGTGATGCCCATGACGAATACGGCCGCCAAAACATCCAACAACACGCCGGTCTGCACCAGCCAGGGTTCGTGCACCGCAAAGGCGATGCCGAAGAGATAAATGCCGTTTTCAAGCACGAGAAAACCCAGTACCTGTGTGATAGCTTTGCGCCGTGCGATGATCAAAAAAAGACCGCAAAGCATGGTGAAAAGGGTCACAGGCACCAGCAGTTGATCCACGCCCCCGGTCGGCAGTTGCAGCTTCCGGCCGGCCAGGTGGCTGAGCACCAGGAGCCCGGTGCCCGTCAGTATGGAGAGGGTGTAGCCCATCAATGGTTCAAGCTCGCGGACAACACCGGTTTCCCGCAGAGCGCGTCGAACCAGGCCCGGCAGAACGACCGACTTGACCAGGGTGGCGGCCGCCATCATCGCCATGATCCAGGGGGTCGGCAGGTTCGGACCCAGCAGGGGCAACAAGCCGATCACCAGGGCTTGCAGCGCCACGGTCTGGACACAGGCCCCCAAGCGGCTGGTACCCAGCAGCCGGAAATTCAGCAAAATCAAAAGAACAATGAGAATTTCTTTGAGGGCTTGCATGTTCACCTCATCGCCACCATGACCGCCAGAAACGAGAGAACGCCGGCCGTCACCAGGAGTTGTGGCGTGCGTATCAGCCGAAGGCGTGCCATCACCGATTCGATATAACCCACCAGAAGCGCCACGATGACCATCGCACCCAGACCAGTGGCGAAGTTGAGCAGGGAGCTGGACGCACGCAATGGCAATGCCATGGAAACAAGGATCGCGCTCAGGATCCACATTTTCAAGGCGGAACCATACTCGATAAAGGCCAGGTCGACGCCACAGTGGTCCAGGATCATGGCCTCGTGAATCATGGTCAATTCGAGGTGAGTGTTGGGGTCGTCGAAGGGCAGACGGGCGTTTTCGGCCAGCAGGACCACCAGCAAGGCAGCCGAAACCAGCGGCAGGATGGCGTTGGCCGGCCAGACCAACCCGGCTGCCCAGGCCTGCGCGGCGAAGGCGCTCAGGGAAAAGGATTTCGTAAAGGCCGCAACCGCCAGAAGAGCGACCAATAGTGCCACTTCCGCAAGTGCCGATAACTGCGCCTCGCGGCTGGCGCCCATGCCTTCAAAGGCCGATCCCGTATCAAGGGCCGCCGATATGATCATGAAACGCATCAATCCCAATGCATACACCACAAGGAGCAAGTCGCCTTGGAAACAAAGCCATGCGGCCGTCGATCCCAGCGGTGTGAACAAAAGGGCCAGAAGCACGGCGGCCAGTTCTATGGGCGGAGCGGTCCGGAAGATCCATGAGGTGGTTCGGCTGTAAACGGCGTCTTTGCGCAGCAGTTTGAAAATGTCATAATATAATTGAAAAAACGATGGACCGTGCCGTCCGCCGAAAAATGCTTTGGTCCGGTTGATCACCCCTGCCAGCAGAGGCGCACTCACCAAGGCGAACAGAACATGTAAGAGTCCCCAGCGCATGGCGTTCTTCCTATCCCAGATGCCAGATTAGCATCAGCAGCAAAGTGGCCACGATGTAAAGAATACACAGGTGTGTGCGTCCCTGTTGCAGGTCACGAAAAGCTGCCGCTAATCGGGCGAGTCCGCGTACGATCGGCGCGAAACAAGATTGCACGAAAAAATCGGGTGTCTCGGTTTCCAGACGAGCCGCAGTCGGAAACAAGCCTTGCGGTGCCTGCAACCGGCGGCGGGTGCGCATGAGCCCGGCGAACATGCTCCCGATCGGCTGGACAAACGAGGCGGCGCTGTATTGCATGCGCGGAGAAGGTGCCGCATAGCCGCAGTCCCAGGTTTCGCCGGAGCGTATTTCCCGGCCGCGCAACAAAACGGCACGCAATCCCAGGAGCAGAGCCGTGCCTATGAGCAGGCCCAACCCGGCGTAGCTGATCCATGGCAGCATATGAAAGATGCCCTGCAATTCATTCAGGGACATCGATACCGGTAGCAACTGTGATATAGCTGGCATAACAAGGCCCACCAGCCAGGGGCCGCCCAGGCCCGCCCCAAGGCAGAGCAGGGCCAGCAGGATCATTGCGGTTCGCATGCCTGCCGGTGCTTCACGCGCCTGTGATGCCGTCTTGCTGCGCGGGGATCCAAGAAAGATGATCCCAAACGCCTTGGTGAAGCAGGCGACGGCCAATCCGCCGATCAGGGCCATCGCCGCCACCGCAATCAGTCCGCTCCATGCGCTTGCACCGACACTCATGACATGGAACGCAGCGGCGTAAACGAGAAATTCACTGACGAAGCCGTTCAGCGGCGGCAAAGCGCTGATGGCCGCCGCTCCAACCAGAAAAGCGGCGCCCGTATATGGCATATAGCGAAGCATGCCGCCCAACCGATCCATGCGCCCGGTGCCTGCGGCGTGCAGCACTGCGCCAGCACCCAGGAAGAGCAGGCTTTTGAAAAGCGCATGGTTCAAGGTATGCAGCAGGGCGGCGCAGATGCCCATGGTTGCAACCACAATGTTGCCCGCGGCGATACCCAGCACGCCGAGGCCTAAGGCCAGAACGATAATACCAATGTTTTCCACGGTGCTGTATGCCAGTAACCGTTTGAGGTCGTGCTGAACGAGGGCGAAAATTACACCGGTCAAACCGGTCACGACCCCGATGAAGATCATGACCCAGCCCCACCCGGAAGGCGGGGGACCTAAGAAGGTAAGTACGCGCAGCAGGCCGTAGATGCCTATTTTGACCATCACGCCGCTCATCAGGGCCGAAACGTGAGAGGGCGCCACGGGGTGGGCTTCGGGTAGCCAGACATGCAGCGGTACGAGGCCCGCTTTGGTTCCGAAGCCGACCAGAGCGAGCGCGAAGATCAAGGATGCTCCCCCAGGGACGACGGCCGGGTTGAAGTGGACGAAATCCATGCTGTCGGGGCTGCCCAGCAGCATGAACATGACCAGCAAAAAGGCGGTCCCCAGGTGAGTCGCGATCAGGTAGGTCCAGCCCGCGCGAACAACACCGCATTTTTCATGATCGTGCACCACCAGGAAAAAGGAGGAGAGGGACATGACTTCCCAAAAAACCAGGAAAAAGAACCCGTCCCGCGCCAACACCACCAGCAGCATGGCTGCCAGGAGTAGATTGTACCAGCACCAGCTTAAGCTGATTGTACGCCTTGGTTGATTTGAAAGGTAGGAGTGTCCATAAACCGCTGCCATGGCGCCGATCATCCCAATCACGATGACAAACCAGGCCGTTAGGGGATCTATTTCAAGACGCGGGGCCCCGAATGGAAGCGGAATGGGTAGTGTGATGGTTGGTGATGCACCTGTCAGGAGGCTCTGGCCGCCGGCGAAGACCGCCAGAGCGCCGGCGATCGTCGCAGCGCATGGGCCAAGCACATCCCCGCGTTTCGAAAGACCGCACACTACGGCGCTTGCCAGCAAAACGATCAGGCCGATCAGCGGCAGCACCATTTTAGTTTCCTCGCCTCTTCGATTGTGCGTTTTCGATGCGCAGGTCGATCTCGGAAGCGGTTTTGAAGAGTTCCTCGCGAAGGGACTTTTTCGTAATGGCAGCCTTGAAGTCAGGCTGCTGCAAAGCGAAAGAGAGCCTGGCCAACAAATGGAGGTGCGCACGGACGGTCGGGCTGACGATGGTGAAAAGGGTGTCGACCGGCCGTCCGTCAATCGCCTGGAAATCTATGGGATGTTCAAGAAAGCAGAGCGCGACCATGGGATGTTGCACATGCAGGACAATTGGATTGCGTACATGTGGGATGGCGACACCGTCGCCGACGCCGGTCGATCCCAGAGACTCGCGTGCCAGCAAAACCTCTAATAAGAATTTTCGATCGACGGCGTCGGGGAGGGAGATGATCCGGACGACCTCGGTGAGTACGGCGGTTTTATTTGACCCCTCCACCCTGTAGAAAATCCCGCCGGTCCACAGGGCGTCGGCCAATCCTGGCAAACTTTCAGGGTGCTCTTCCTTCAGGATATCGGTTGAAACTGGAATGCGGTTGGCAGTGGCCCATTCCAAAAGTTCGGTGCGGTTGAAACGGTACTGCTCATTGATACGATGGGCGGGCAGTTTTCGTTGAGAAATCCACCGGTAGACAGTCTTTTCGGAAACCTTCAATAGTGCGGATACGTCGCGGACGATCAGTTCCATAATACCATGCCGATTTTGGATCATTCTCGCATTTTCTCAACAGCGGACATGTCTAAACCCGTTGAGAAAGCATGTCAACAGGATTGTCTCAAGCAGGTCCCGGTGAGTTGAGGGATGGTAACCCTTTGTATTGGGGTGCCACTTGTGGTGCATCGATCCGTGATTACCATAAAGCATAAACCAACCTAAGATCTTGGTGGTTTGAACAGATCGCCGAAAGGAGGACGCCATGTCTCAACAACCCATTTCCAGCCGTGACCAACGCTGTATCAGCGAATGCATTTTCAAACATTGGAGTGAAAACAGCCAGACCCCGCCGGAGCGCCGGGCCGATGCCTACGAGCAGTGCCTGTCGAGCTGCCGGATATGTTCTTAGTCCGGCTTTGCCGGACGATTAAAGTTTAAAGTTTTAAGTTTAAAGTAAAGGAATGGGGTCGATTTGAAAGACAGGCACCCCGGTCGATTGACCGGGGTGTTTGTTTTTCAGGGGCATGGGAGTCGGCTACAGGTGGTCGATGAGGTCGCAGAGCAGGCGCACGCCGAATCCCGTGGCGCCGGGCGCGCCGTAATCCGGTCCTTTTTTCAGGAAGGCCGGGCCGGCGATGTCGATGTGCGCCCAACGCTGGTCGCCGATGAATTCGGAGAGGAAGATGGCGGCCGCGATGGCGCCGCCGTAGCGGGAGCTGGCATTGTTGTTGATGTCGGCCAGCTCGCTTTTGAGAAGCTCGCGGTAGTCTTCGGGCATGGGCATGCGCCAGCAGCGTTCGGCCGTGCGTTCGCCGGCGGCCACGATGGCCTGGGCCAGGGCGTCGTCCGGGGAAAAGACCCCGGCGATTTTGTCGCCCAGGGCCACTACGCAGGCGCCGGTCAGGGTGGCCAGGTCGATGAGCACGTCGGGTTTGTACTTCTTGACGGCATAGGCCATGGCGTCGATGAGGATCAGGCGGCCTTCGGCGTCGGTGTTGCCGATTTCGACGCTCTTGCCGGCATAGCTGGTGACGATGTCGCCGGGCCGGGTGGCGCTGCCCGAGGGCATGTTCTCCACGATGGGGGTGATGCCGATGATGCGCAGGTCGGGTTTGAGTCGGGCCACGGCGGCCATGGCGCCGGCCACGGCGGCCGAGCCGGCCATGTCGGCCTTCATGGTGTCCAGCCCGGTGGAGGGCTTGAGGTTGAGGCCGCCGGTATCGAAGGTGACCCCCTTGCCCACCAGGACGATGCTTTTTTTGGGTTTGGCAGGTGCATGGATCATCTCCACCAGGCAGGGCGGATGGCTGCTGCCGGACCCAACGGCCAGCAGGGCGTTGAATTTCTGGCGTTTGAGCTGGGATTCGTGCAGCACGTTGACCTTCAGCCCGGCCGCCGCGGCCATTTGGGCATAGGCCTGGGCCAGCTGTTCGGGGACCTTTTCGTTGGGCGGGGTGTTAACCCATTCACGGGCCTGGCGCACCCCGTCGCAGATGGCCTCGGTGCGGGCGATCAGGGGGCGGCAGCGCTTCGCGGTCTGGGCCGGCAGACAGAGGCCGATCTGCTTCAGCAGGTTGTTCTTGGGTTTTTCCTTATACCGCGTGTCTTTGTGGTTGGCCAGCAAGGCCCCTTCCATCAATGCCGAGACTACCGCGGCCGCTTCCACGCCCAGCGACGGGTCCAGGGGAACGACCAGGTCGATGCCGTTCTGCCTGGCGGCCATGGCCTCTTTGACGGCCCGGCCGGCAAAGTTGCGAAACGTCTCGGCCGTCAGCTTGGCCTTGGGGCCCAGGCCGATCAAAAGGCAGCGGGCCACTCGGCCTTCCATCACGTCGTGCAGCACGATCTGGCGGTCCTTTTCAGGAGCGAACTCTTGCAGGGCCGAGGCCTTGGCGATCAGCTCACGGACCGCCGAGTCAGCGTGAATCTCAGCGTCTTCGCAGACCGCAATGGCCATGTTGTCGCTTTTGAATCGATCCAGGGCAGTGGTGTTGAATTTGAGCATGAGAAACTCCTTGCGAATCAGTAGTTCATGTTAAAATGATTGCCATCTCTCCCAGGCCACCAGCCCCCAGACGGCCACCGCCGCAATCAACGCAATCAGCACCGCCGCGGAGCCCATATTCTTCGCCTGGCCGGAAAGCGGATGGCGTTCGGTGCCGATGCGATCCACCGTGGCTTCGACGGCCGAGTTGAGCAGCTCCACGATCAGGATCAGCAGGGCCGAAAAGATCAGCAGGGCGCGCTGGGCGGCCGTATGGCCCAGCCAGAAGGCCGCCGGAATGGACAGGGCGATCACGATCGCTTCTTGTCGGAAGGCGGTTTCACTGCGCCATGCCTGGGCCAACCCCTGTAAGGAGTAGCGGGTGGCATGGATCAGGCGGGTCATTCCGGTTGCGCTGCGTTTCTCCATGATCTCCTCGTGGGCCTGGTGATACGCATCGTTACGTGTCGGCCGATTCGATTTCGGGAACCGGCACAGGCGCCTTTGTGGCGTATTCGGGCATCACCGGATCTCGCAGGATGCGTTCGATGGCGTCCTGGGCGGTTTCGGCCATCTGGGGAAAGACATGGCGCAGGCCCACGATATGGCGCAGGTTGTCGGCGGTGCGCAACGCCAGCATGGCCAGGTCGCCTTCGGCCATCTGGGCGGCCTGCACGGTCTGCTCCCACGGCAGGCCAGAGGCCCAGCGCCAGATGGCGGCGGTTGGCCGATAAAAAATGGGACGCACATCGAAGTCGTTGGTCAGCATGTGTTTGGCAAAACCCTGCAGCCCGCGCACCACGCGCTTGACGGCCTTGATCAGCGGGTTGGGGACGCTTTTGCGATCCAGGTGTTCGTCGGTCTCCTTGTCGTTGACCATGCCGGCCATGATGGCGGCCAGCATGGCCGGGTCCTCCCGGGGAAACAGGTCCTGCCGCAACCCTTCGGCCACGAGCAGCGGCTGGTCGATGCGCAACTGGGCGGCCCACAGGCCATCTTCGGTCAGACGGTCCTGGTCGTCGACGAAGCCGGTGACCTGCAAGAAACGCAAGTGGCGCTGAAAATCGTTCCACAAATGGGTGTGCGCCGCCTGTTCGCCGCCCAAGGCCGCGCCATGGTGTTGAAAGGCGGCCAGGGAGTGGTGCAGCAGGGCCTCGACTTCCTCGGGCGAATGGGAGAGCAGCAGATTGAGGGCCATGGAGAAGTTGATGCGGATCTGGCTGTGCACGTCCGCCGCCGGTGCCCGGAGCAGACGAGCCACCTGTCGGATGTCCATGAACTTGCCGGGCACCACCATGACGAAGCCGATGTGATCCTTGCCACGGCGACCGGCACGGCCGGTCATCTGCTGCAGTTCGGTGGCATCCAGAGGCATGAATTCTCGGCCGTTGAAGCGGTCGGAGTTTAAAAACGCCACGGTGCGGGCCGGGAAATCGACGCCGGCGGCCACGGTGGAGGTGGCGAAGATGGCATCGAGCAGCCCTTCGCTCATCAACATTTCCAGCGTTTGCTTCCAGGCCGGCAGCTGGCCGCTGTGGTGGGCGCCCACGGCGAGGCGTTCGGCCATCCAGCGCTGGCGGTGCTCGCGAATATGGGGGAAACGTTCGCCGAGTTGGGTCAGGCGCTCGCTGAGCAGCGTGGCCTGCTCCGGGTTTCGGACCCGGTTCTCCAGGCAGAGCTGCAGGGCGCGGTCGCAATCGGCGCGCGATTTGAGAAAAAAAATCGCCGGCAGCAGGTGATACTTGCGCAGGATGGCCAGCATGGCGCCGAAGGGCGGCAGTTGACCGGGAGGCGCCAGGGAGGGTGCCCGGCGGTCGTTGAGCAGGTCGACCACCTTTTTATAGAGATGGGGCTTTTTGCTGGTTCCGCTGGAGACGAAAAGGGGCATCAGCATGCCGCTGGGGTGCTGCACGATGGGGTAGAGCGGCACGGGCCGATGGGTCTCCTCCACCACCCGGCAAGGGCGCCGGCGGATGGCCGTCATCCACCGGGCGATCTGGTCGGCATTGCCCACGGTGGCCGAGAGCAGCAACAGCGGGATGCGCTGGGGCAGATAGATGATGGTCTCTTCCCAGACCACGCCCCGATCCTCGTCGCCGAGATAGTGGGCTTCGTCCAGCACCACGAAATCGGTGTCCAGCGTCTGGCCGCGATGCATGGCATCGTAGAGTTGATTGCGCAGAATTTCGGTGGTGCCCACGATGATCGGTGCGTCCGGGTTCTCCTTGCGGTCGCCGGTGAGGATGCCGACGTTGGCCACTCCGAAACGGTTGCCGAACTCGATCATCTTGGAGTTGGTCAACGCCTTGAGAGGCGAGGCGTACCAGGCATGGCCGCCCTTTTTGAAGATTCGTTCGATGGCTTGCTCGGCAATCCAGGTTTTGCCGGCGCCGGTGGGAGCGGTCACCAGGCAATCGGCCTCTCGAACGGCGTCCAGCGCCTCGATCTGAAACGGGTCGGGGACAAAGGAGGTGGGCTCGGGAATGCCGATGCGCTCGAAGATTTTTTTCAGCCGGGGATCGATCCCCGGACGCAGGGGCGCCGCCTCTTTTCTCGGCCGTGGGGTTCGGTGGGGATGTCTTTGCGCGTGGGCCGGGATCCGGCGTTGGCTGTTGCCCATCAATGGCTCCTCAAGAAGCGACGCACCGGAAGGTCTATCCTGGATGTCGGCCGGAGCGCTCAACGCTATTGTGTTCCGGCGGCGGCAATCGACGAAGTCTGCGATCCCGGTGCACCAGAGGGTTGTGCGGCGATTGTCGTTCTATAGTTTTTCCACCATCTCCTGGATACGCCGTTTGGCCTCGGAGGCCACATCGTAAGGGGATTGGCCCTTCAGGTCGGCTTCGATCAATTCGTTGCCGTAAGGCAGGAATCCCAGGATGTCGAAATCGGCCAGGTGTTCGCGGATAAAGGCCTCGTCCTGGGGAGAACGGATCTTATTGCCCACTACGGCGATGCGGGTCAGATGAATCTCCTCGGCCAGGCGCCGGATGTGGGCGGCCGTGTCGATGCTGCGGCGGCCCGGCTCGACCACCACGATCAGTTTGTCCACTGCACTGGCCGTGGCCCGGCCAAGGTGTTCGATACCCGCCTCCATATCCATGACCACCACCTCGTCGCGAAGCAGCACGATATGCATGACCAGGCTTTTGAGCAGGGTGCTTTCCGGGCAGAGGCAGCCGCCGCCGCCCTTTTTGACGCTGCCCAGGCGCATCAGCTTGATATTGTCCTTTTTCACCGAGAGGGTGTCGGGCAGGTCGTCCACCTTGGGATTCAGCTTGAAAAAACCGCCGATGGTGCCTGCTTTGGCGCCCGTGCGTTCGAAAATCATATCTTTCATTTCCGCGATGGGCGTGATGCGATCGGAATTTTCTATGCCGATGGCGGCCGCCAGATTGGCATCCGGGTCGGCATCGATGGCCAGAACTTTTTTACCCGCGTCGCTGAGCATCCGAATCAACAGGGCTGCGAACGTGGTTTTGCCCACGCCGCCTTTTCCACTGACTGCTATCTTCATTCTCGTTCCTTTCGTCTCCCGTATCCTGAAAACCTTCAGAGGGCTGATGTCTTTTTTATGCGCAATAACCAATATAACAAACATTGAGCGTTCAGCAAGGGCGCAAGCGGCGTAAATCGGTCCGGGGTGAGCAAACGCATCGAGCCCCAGTTCAACTGAATGTTATTCACCTTGAAGGCCGTGCGGTAAAGATGGAATTTGATAAAAAATCCGCATTGCAACGGAGATGGCAGGCGTGGGTGGGGCGTGTGGCATCGGCCACTTGTCCCACCCGCGCCGGGTTTGATTAATTGCATTAAGTTAGGATCACTGCGCATCGAGCCCCAATGTTGTGAATGGATTTTTTATGGGCTACTATATCTGGTGTTCCAGGCGCTTTCCTGATATGAGCCAAGCCGACTATCGGCGCCGGGACATCCATGGCGCGAAAGGATGACATGAATCAAATCGTAAGACGCAAACCCGGCAGTTTTAAAGGCCCAAAACCCGAGATATTGGCGCCGGCCGGCAACCGGGATAGTTTTCTGGCCGCCCTGGCGGCCGGGGCCGATGCGATTTATTGCGGCCTCAAATCGTTTTCCGCCCGCATGGCGGCCAAAAACTTCCAGCCGGACGAATTTGCCGGATTGGTGGATCTGGCCCACCGGCAAAGTGTAAAAGTCTATCTGACCGTCAATACCTTGATCAAACCCGATGAGTTGCTGCCCCTGGGTCGACAGCTCGATTGGGTCAATCGATATGCCCGGCCCGATGCACTGATCGTCCAGGACCTGGCGCTGCCCGCACTGGCGCGGCAGGTGGGGTATGATGGCGAAATCCATCTCTCCACTCTGGCCAATGTGACGATGCCGGCCATGCTGGCGCGCGTGGCCAAGACCATGGGGATTCAGCGGGTCGTGCTGCCCAGGGAGCTCAATATCGAGGAGATCAAGCAGATGGCCGCCGTTTGCCCCCCGGATTTGGGCTTGGAGATCTTCGTGCACGGCGCCTTGTGTTACGGGGTGTCCGGCCGATGTTACTGGAGCAGTTTTCTGGGCGGCAAGAGTGGCTTGCGGGGTCGCTGCGTGCAGCCCTGCCGGCGCATCTACACCCAGAACCGGTCCAGCCAGCGTTTTTTTGCATGCCAGGATTACAGCCTCGACGTGCTGGTCAAGGTGCTGGCCGAGATTCCCCAGCTGCGCGCCTGGAAGATCGAGGGGCGCAAAAAGGGGCCCCACTACGTCTATTATACGGTGACGGCCTACAAGATGCTGCGCGACGAGGGGCAGGATGCCCAGGCCAAAAAGACGGCCGTGGAACTGCTCGAACAGGCCTTGGGTCGCCGCGGTACGCACTACAATTTTTTGCCCCAGCGACCGCAGAATCCCATCGATGTCCAGTTCGACTCGGGCTCCGGGATGCTGGTCGGCACGGTGCACGGCGGCCAGGACAAACCCTACATTTCCCCGCGCATCGATCTGCTCGAAGGGGACAAGCTGCGCTTGGGCTACGAGGATGATCCGGGTCACCAGACCTTCGATCTGTCCAAGAGCGTGCCCAAGGGAGGCAAATTTTATTTGAAGGCTGCGCGAGGCAAGGCGCCTTCCAAGGCAGCCTCTGTTTTTTTGATCGACCGCCGGGAGCCTTTTCTGGCCGAAGCGATCAAAAAGATGGAAAAGTTGATCGATCCGGTGCAGGTGTCGACCGAGGAGCGGGAAACCTTCAACCTGCGCTTGCCGCCGGCCAGTCCCCGGCAACCTCACACCCGTCTGATGCATGTATTGCGCTATCCGGGACAGCGCATCCGCCAGACCAGCCTGGCGTTGTGGATATCGGACCAAACCCTGGATCGGGTCCCGGCCGCCCAGGCGGCCCATGCCTGGTGGTGGCTGCCGCCGGTCATTTGGCCCGAGGAAGAGACGCAATGGCAACAGCGGCTGGCCCAATTGCTGGGCAAGGGTGCGCGCCGATTCGTGCTCAATGCACCCTGGCAGATATCGCTGTTCAGCCGGCCCGAACGGCTCAGCCTCTGGGCCGGGCCCTTCTGCAACATCGCCAACCCGGTGGCCGTGCGCGCTTTCAAGCTGCTGGGCGGGCAGGGCGTGATCGTCAGCCCGGAACTGGGCCGGGATGACATGCTGCAGTTGGCCGAGAAGAGCGTCCTGCCCCTGGGGGTGGTCGTCTCCGGTCAATGGCCGTTTTGCGTCTCCCGGGTGCTGGCCAGGGAACTCAAACCCGGTCAGCCGTTCGTCAGCCCGCACGGCGAGCAGGGTTGGGTCGAACGCCACGGCAGCCTCTACTGGATCTATCCCAACTGGCCGCTCAACCTCAGGGCCGAACAGAACACCCTGACCAAGGCGGGCTACCGGCTCTTCGTTCATCTGGAAGAGCCGGTGCCCAAGGGGGTGATCATTAAAAAGCGGCCGGGGAACTGGAATTGGGAGATCGGGTTGAAGTAGAAAAGAAGTTTAAAGTGAAAAGTGTAAAGTTTGAAGTGAAGGATCATGACGATCACAGGTGTCAGGCTTTATGAAGAACGGTAGTATATTCAACGGCAGGAACAAGAGCGACGGCAGCTACACGGCGGCGTCGGTGGAAGTGTTGGAAGGCCTGGATCCGGTACGACGACGTCCGGGCATGTACACCGATACCCAGCGACCCACCCATCTGGCCCAGGAGGTGGTCGACAATGCCTCCGACGAGGCCATCGCCGGGTTTGCCGACCGCATCGAGGTCGTGCTGCACGAGGATGGCTCCCTGCAGGTGGCCGACAACGGCCGCGGCATGCCGGTGGACACCCATCCCACCGAAGGGGTGTCGGGCGTCGAGGTGATCCTGACCCGGCTGCATGCCGGCGCCAAATTCACCAACAAGGACTACCGCTTCTCGGGCGGTCTGCACGGTGTGGGGGTATCGGTGGTCAATGCGCTCTCCAGGCGTCTGGAGGTCGAGGTGATGCGCGACGGCCAGCAGCATGCCATGGCGTTCGAAGGCGGCGAGGTGGTAGAGCCGCTGACCGTGGTGGGCAAGACGGCGCGGACCCGTACGGGCACCACGGTGCGCTTCTGGCCCGATCCCAAATACTTCGATAACGATCGCTTTTCGGTTTCCCGTTTGAAGCACATGCTCAGGGCCAAGGCCGTTCTCTGTCCCGGGCTTTTCGTGAGCTTCGAGGATCGCAAGACGGGCGAACTGGAGACCTGGCACTACGAGACCGGCCTGGAAGAGTATTTGCGTCAGTGCCTCGAGGGGCAGACGACGATACCGGAAGCGCCGTTCACCGGCACGTTCGAAGGCCGTGAGGAGCAGTTGGCCTGGGCCGTGGCCTGGCTCGAAACGCCGGGGCAGGTGGTGGCCGAAAGCTACTGCAATCTGATTCCCACCGTGCAAGGCGGCACCCACGTCAACGGATTCAGGGCCGGTCTGCTGGCGGCCCTGAGGGAGTTTTGCGACATCCACAAACTGCTGCCCCGTGGGGTGAAGCTGGGTCCGGAAGACATCTGGGACAACTGTGCCTATGTGCTGTCTTTGAAGATGTCCGATCCGCTGTTTTCCGGTCAAACCAAGGAGCGGCTCGGTTCGCGGCAGTGTACCACCTTTGTTTCCGGGGTCGTCAAGGATGCCTTCAGCCTCTATCTCAATCAGCACGTGGAGATCGGCGAGCTGCTGTCGGAGCTGGCCATTGAAAGCGCGCGAAAGCGGCTCAAGGCGAGCAAGGCCGTGGCACGCAAGAAAGTCGGGGCCGGTCCGACCTTGCCCGGCAAGTTGACCGACTGTGTGAGTGAAGACCCGACCGAAGGCGAACTTTTTCTAGTGGAGGGGGATTCGGCCGGCGGATCGGCCAAACAGGCGCGCGATAGGCAATTCCAGGCCGTGATGCCGCTACGGGGTAAAATCAAGAACACATGGGAAGACAGCTCGGATTCGGTGCTCTCTTCGGCCGAGATCCACGACATCGCCGTGGCGGTGGGTGTGGATCCGGGCAGCAGCGACCTCAGCGGCCTGCGGTATCACAAGGTCTGCATCCTGGCCGATGCCGACTCGGACGGCCTGCACATCGCCACCTTGTTGTGCGCCCTGTTCCTCAAGCATTTTCGGGCCCTGGTGGACCACGGCCATATCTACGTGGCCCTGCCGCCGCTCTACCGCATCGATATCGGCAAAGAGGTGTTCTACGCCCTGGACGACCAGGAAAAGGAAGATATTCTCAAGCATGCCCCTAGACTCAATGCCAAGGCCAACATCCAGCGTTTCAAGGGCCTGGGCGAGATGAATCCGGTGCAGCTCAAGGAGACCACCATGGCGCCGGATACCCGGCGCCTGATGCGTCTGGAATTTCGGGAAGACGACCCTGGGCAGATCGATGCGTTGATGGACATGTTGCTGACCAAGAAAGCGACTGACCAGCGCAAGGCATGGCTGGAACGCAGGGGGAGCAGCGCGGAGACGATTTAGGGGCGCTGTTCGGGAGTAAATGATAGGGGAGATTGCCTGTATGGGAACGCCGGCGAAAGAGGCACATATCGAATCCACGCCGATTCATCTGTTTGCCGAAAATGCTTACCTGAACTATGCCATGTACGTGATCATGGACCGCGCCCTGCCGTTTATCGGCGACGGCCTCAAGCCGGTCCACCGGCGCATTCTTTACGCCATGTCCGAACTGGGCCTCAAGGCCAGCGCCAAATTCAAGAAGTCGGCGCGTACGGTGGGCGATGTGCTGGGCAAGTTCCATCCCCACGGGGACACGGCCTGTTACGAAGCCATGGTGCTCATGGCCCAGCCGTTCTCCTATCGCTATCCCCTGGTCGAAGGGCAGGGGAACTGGGGCTCGGTCGATGATCCCAAATCCTTTGCCGCCATGCGCTACACCGAGGCGCGGCTGTCGGGCTATGCCGACACCCTGCTCTCCGAGGTCGAGATGGGCACGGTGCAATGGGGACCCAATTTCGACGGCACGCTCAGCGAACCGATGACCCTGCCCGCCCGGCTGCCCAATGTGCTGCTCAACGGGTCCAGCGGTATCGCCGTGGGCATGGCCACCGACATTCCGTGCCACAACCTGAACGAGGTCGTCCAAGCCTGCGTGGCCCTGCTCGACCGGCCGAACGCTTCTCTGGAAGATATTTGCGAACATATTCAAGGGCCCGACTATCCCACCGGCGCGGAGATCATCAGCCCGCGGTCCGACATCCTCAACGCCTATCGCACCGGCCGGGGATCGATCCGCATGCGTGCCACCTGGCAGAGTGAAAACGGCGACATCGTCGTGAACGCATTGCCCTACCAGGCCTCACCCACCAAAATCATCGAGCAGATCGCGGGCTTGATGAACGCCAAGAAGCTCCCCCTGGTGGCGGACATTCGTGATGAATCGGACGGTGAAGATCCGGTGCGCCTGGTGATCACGCCGCGCTCCAACCGGGTGGACCAGGACGAATTGATGCTGCACCTGTTTGCCGTGACCGACCTGGAACGCACCTACAAGGTGAATCTGAATCTCATCGGCCTGGACCGGCGGCCCGCGGTCAAAGGGTTGCTGGAGATTCTCACCGAATGGATTACCTACCGCCAGGAGACCGTTCGCCGGAGACTCACCCACCGCCTCGAACGGGTCCAGGACCGGTTGCACGTGCTTGCCGGCTTGCTCATCGCCTATTTGAACCTCGACGAAGTGATCCACATCATCCGGACCAGCGACGAACCCAAACCGGCCCTGATCGCACGGTTCAACCTCAGCGAACGCCAGGCCGAAGCCATCCTGCAATTGCGATTGAGGCATCTGGCCAAGCTGGAAGAACAGAAGATCAAGGCCGAGCAGGCCGAACTGCTGGCCGAAGAGAAGCAGATCCAGGGGCTTTTGAGTTCCAACACCCGTCTAAAGAACTTGATCAAAAAGGAGTTGCTGACCGACGCCCGGCAATATGGCGATCCGCGCCGCACCGCCATCACCCAGCGCCGGGAGGCCAGGGCGATCTCCCAGGTGCAGTTAGCGCCGGTGGAGCCGGTGACGGTGATCTTGTCGCGGCAGGGCTGGGTGCGCATGGCCAAGGCGCACGACGTGGCCGCCGAGGAACTGATCTACAAGGCCGGAGACGATTTTCTGGCTGCAGCCCAAGGCCGCAGCAATCAACAGGCGGTTTTTCTAGATTCCACCGGCCGAAGCTACGCCACTGAGGTCTCTGGTTTTCCATCGGCGCGAAGTTATGGGATCCCCTTGACCGGCCTGTTCAAAAACCCGCCCAATTCGCACTTCATGGCTGTGCTCATGGGTGAGCCGGCGCAACGGATCCTGGCGTTCAGTGACGCCGGATACGGCTTCGTCACCGTTCTGGAGAACATGTACACGCGCAATCTCAAGGGCAAGGCCTTTCTCAGCCTCCCGGCCGGCGCGCTTCCGCTTCCGCCCATGACCATCCCGGACGACGAAGTCGAGCGATTCATAGCGGCGGTCACCCTGCAGGGGCGCCTGCTGATTTTCCCCTTGAGCGAGTTGCCCGAGCTGCCCCGGGGAAAGGGCAACAAGATGATCCACATCGCGCCCAAGGAGATCAAGGAAGGGACCGACCGGCTGCTCTGCTGCACGCTTCTGGGCAGCGAGAACAAATTGGTCATCCATGCCGGCAAGCGCTTCTTCGCTTTGAGCGGGGGCAATCTTCAGGATTTTATCGGGGCCCGCGGCAAGCGCGGAAAGAGACTGCCGCGCGGTTTTCGCAACGTGACTGCGGTGGCGGTCGAGTAGGGGGTCGGCACATGGCGATCGTCGAGGTTCAGGCTTTTTCGGACGAACTTCTCGAGGCGCTTCAGCGTTTGCTGCCCCAGTTATCGGATGCCGCGACGCCGATCACCGAAAGGCAGTTGCGCCGCATCATCGCATCCCCGTGCACCCGCCTTTTCATGGCCATAGAGGAGGGGAGATATGTCGCGACCATGACGCTGGTCTTTTACCAACTCCCCACAGGCCTGCGAGCGCGCCTCGAAGATGTGGTCGTGGATAGTGGCGAGAGGGGCAAGGGGTTGGGGCGGCAGCTCGTCGCCCACGCCATTGAGACGGCCCGCGCCGGGGGTGCTCGGGCCCTGGATCTGACATCCAACCCCAGTCGGCATGCGGCCAATTCGCTGTATCAGAGGATGAGGTTCGAACGGCGGGACACCCATCTCTTCGTGCATGCGCTGGTATAATCCACCCAACAAATCCGAATAGCGAAACACTTCCGAATTTTTTCAGCGGGCCTCGGGCAGGCAGACGCACTCGATCTCATCCTGCAGGCTTTCCAGGTCATCGAGAAAACGTTCCCGCTGGTCTTCGATAAACTGCTGGGTCAACGCCCGGTAGTAGTCGATCCCGTTGAGAAGCTTCTTTTTGAAGGTTTCGAAGAAGCTGTGTTGACGATTGGAAACGCGCTGGGTGAACAGGGTGATCTCTTCCTTCAAGTAATCCAGATTCAGACGCATCTCTTCGATGAACATGTGGGGTCGTTCGTGGTTGAAGATGATCGAAAGCCGCCCGTAAATATGATCGATCATCTCTTCCAGTGAAAAGGTGCGGTTGAAGTTCCGGATGTTCGGTCCGCAACAGATCGCGGGGGTGGCCGTCGGATCGGTCTGGTGGTTGAGGCTGACGGCACCGGCCAGGTCATGACAGAGGCACGACTTTTCGAGGACCCTTTCCCGCAGAATTTTGGCTTGGGTCTCCGTTAACTTTTCCTTAGAGAGCCGATCGAGCCGCTTTTTGGTATACACTCGGGAAGCGACGCACATGGGTTTCCCCTCAAATTCCTTATTGAGCAGACACAACCCCTTGGGACAGGGACTGCCGGGCTTGTCTCGTTCGATGCGTTTGCGGCGCATCTCTTCGCTGGCCGAGGTGCGCAGATTCCAGAACCGCACCCCCAGCGGAGAGCTGTTGCTCAGGTAGACGTCATCCCTTTTCGCATGGCAAAGCTTGTCGATACTGGCAAGATCCACGTTGGTCACTTCCGGTACCAGCATGAAGGGTGTGCCCCAGCCGGTGCCATCGAGCTGGTAGTAGCGCAATAAAAAATGGTCTTCACCGGCGGTGCCGATGCCGCCCTGTGCCGTTATGCGGATTCGCGACGGCGTGGGGGCTGCCGGCCGGCCCATTTCGCCAAGCGCGTGAATGTAGATCTCATGCAGACACGTTTGCAACGCCTCCCTGTTTTGCTTGAACTCCTCCAGAACCGGTCCCATCAGGCTGCAGTCGGCCCCGAATGCATGACCGCCGCAGTTCAGGCCCGATTCGATTCGGAATTCCGATACCCACAGACCCCGTTTGGCCAGGAATTTGCCCTGGATCAATGCCGAGCGGTAATCGCTTACTTTCAGAATGATTCTTTTTTTAAAACGGCCCTGGCGGTCCGGGAAAAAATCATCGAATTGGGCGGTATAGGTGTACAGACGCTGGTTGATGCCGGCCGAAAAGACGATGGCCGAGCCCAGATCGCTCTGGGCAAATCCGCGCAGGGCCGACATGGCGAGGGCATATTCGGAAGGCAGTTTCTCGCCATTTGCATATTGGTCGGCATCCAGCTTGGTCATGATGTTGACGTCGGCGCTGCCGGCGACGATCCGGCCGCGGAGCCGGTCCTGCAATGCGCTTTTTCTCGAGGGGTCCGGCGTCGCCCGCATCTGTTCGAATTCCGTTTTTAAACTGCATGGGGGCAACCATTCGAAATAGCGATCGATGGCGCCGCCTTGCCCAAACGGTTCGCTCTGGAGCGATGCGACTTGCTGTTTCACCGTCCGATCGATGTAATTCAGATAAGCGGTGATTCGTCTCGCGCGGGCATCTGGTCTGTTCTCGATGGGCGTATAGGGTTGGCCGTTCTTCTGGCAGTGAAATTTGCGAACCTGTTCGATCAGGACATCGTCCACCAGTGAAATCACCGAGGAGATACCGTAGCGGGCCACCCGCAGGGGGGTATCGATACTGAATCCGGTCCCCATGACGGGGATGTGAAAAGAGTGCAAGGGCAGGGGCATTCGGGTTCACCTTTTAATTGCTGAGATCCAAGAGGGGAGTGAATTTGAAACGTGCGCTTGCCAGCCAGTTTGAATTCAGCGCCCACCCCCTGCCGGCGCCGGTCGTAAAATCGGGTTCCACCATACTGTTCCCGTGCCGCATCTTCAACAGTTAAATCATCAGAAGGCGGGTTATCTTGACCGGGTGCCGGTTTGGACGCTTGCCGCGTGGATCATTGGGTAAACGGATTGTGGTGTTTTTCCAGGTAGACGGTGGACGAGGGGCGATCGCCATAATCGTGACCCGGCCAGACGATGGTGCTCTCCGGCAGCGTGTAGATCCTGCTGCGGACGGATGTGAGAAGTTGCCGCGAGTCGCCGCCGGGCAGGTCGGTGCGGCCCACGCCGCCCACAAAGAGGGTGTCGCCGGTAAAGAGGTGGCCGGGAACATACAGGCAGATGCTCCCAGGCGTGTGGCCGGGGGTGTGGAGCACCCTCAGGCGGGTCATACCGACGATGATATCGTCGCCATCCCGGAGACGTCGATTGGCCGGCGGTGATCCCTTGCCGCCCAGCATGCGCGCAAAGGCTTTGCCGGCGATTTTGGTCAGGGCCGCCGCGTCCTGTTCGTGGATGCTCAATTGCGCGCCGGTGGCCCGGATGACCTCTGCGTTGCCGGCCGAATGGTCCGCATGATGATGGGTGTTGATGACCTGGGTGATGCGATACCCTGCCGTGCGGGCCCTTTCCAGAAGGCGCGGCACGTCGAAGGCGGGGTCGATGAGCGCCGCGTTGCCACTGGCTTCATCTCCGACCAGATAACAAAAGGTCTCCATACGGCTGAGTTTGATTTGGATCACTTTCATCGTGTGTCTGCTTGTTTCCACGGTTTATTTGATTTCAATTCGAGCCAGATGCTGCCAGAAAAGCCCTTGCCGGTCAAGATGGATGGGGTGGCGGCGTTGACAGGCGCCCATGTTTTCTTTATGATCCCGCCGCTACCTTCAAAAGACGTTTCCCATCGATTGGCGTCGCTTCACTCCTTGAAGCCATCCGCCCTGTTGAACGAGGCAAAGTGTAAAGTGAGCAGGAAATAGTGAAGGCGTCGGTTTCGTGCCCTCCCCACGATCACGGGCACACCTCTTTTTTGCGTCCGTTAATACCCATAACGGCAGCGGTTATCGTCGGCATCCTATCGGGCATCGCTGCCCCGGGATGGCTGGGGTGGGCAGTGGTCGCACTCGTCTGCCTGGCGGTGGCGATCGCGTGGTGTGCCTGGCGGCGGCGGCCCCTGGTGGTGGTGCCGCTGCTGTTTTGCGCTGTTGCGGGATATCTCTCCATCCAGCCCTGGCTGGGGCGCGAACTTCCGGCCGGCCATGTGCGACATTGCGTGGATCAGGGCAAGTGGCGCGTGATCGGTCGCATCGTCGATGCACCTCAGGTCAGGGGGGACCGGCTGCGTTTCGTCTTGGCGGCCCGGGAGTTACGGCAGGGAGAGCGGTCGTTGGGGGTCACGGGCCGTATCCAGGTCACGGCCCGGGCGCCGTTTCCGGAACTATGGCGCGGGGACACGGTGGCACTCAGCGGCCATCTCCGAGACATCCACAACTTCTGCAATCCCGGTGGGTTCGATTACGAGCGCTACATGGCCTTGCGCGGCATTCACTGTCGGCTCTATGCCCAGGGCGAGAGTGTCCAGAGAATCGCTTCCGACCCAGGGCTCTGGACCGCACGGATCGATCGATTTCGGGCCGGGATAGGGGCAACAATGGCGGCGGCGCTGCAAGGTCATCCCGAGACGGTGACGGCGGTGATCCAGGCGCTGACCCTGGGGGATCGGAAGGGAATCACCGACGATCTTCGAACCGCATTCAACCGTACCGGGGTGAGCCACGTCCTGGCCATCTCGGGATTGCACATCGGTATGGTGGCGGCTGCGGCTTTATGTGTCCTGCGCGCGCTTTTGGTGAGAATTCCCGTCGTGGTGCGCAACGGATGGGTCATCAGGGGGGCCGCCGCCTTGAGCCTGCTGCCGGTCGTGGTTTACGGCCTGTTGTCCGGCTTTTCGCCATCGACCCAGCGGGCGGTGATCATGACGGCCTTTTTTCTGGGCGGTTTCTGGGTGGGAAGGCCCTACAACTGGCCCAATGTGTTCGCCGTGGCGGCGTTGGTCATTCTAGTCGCCTGCCCGCCGGCCCTCTTGAGCATTTCGTTTCAACTCTCCTTTGCTGCGGTCTGGGCCATTTTACTCGGTGTCAAGGCCTTGCCGTTTCTGACCCCCGGGACGGAACAACCGTTTTGGCGGCGCTGGGGCGCACGAAGTGCCGGGCTGACATGGGTTTCCATTCTGGCGACCATCGGCACACTGCCATTGGTCGTGCGCTATTTCAACCTGGTGTCGTGGGTGGGGCCCGTGTCCAACCTGTGCGTCGTGCCGCTGGTGGGCACGGTGGTGGTGCCGGCGGCCCTGGCAGGCGTCTTGTGTGCCCCCCTGAGTGCAACGGCAGCGGCGTTTTCCTGGCAGATCGCCGCCTGGGGGGTGCGGGCCATTCTCTGGTTTGTCGAGAACATCTCCCGATTCGAGGCCGCGGCCTGGGTTTCGGTTACCCCCACGGTCGTGGAGATCGTGATCTTCTACCTGTTTGTTGCGCTGCTGTTTTTTTGGAAAAGAATACATTTTCGGTGGGTTGCGATGGGCGTGGTGCTCATCGCAACGGTGGCCGACGGGGTTTACTGGCATCACCGCCGATACGATCCGGAGCGAATGGTGGTCACCGCCCTGGATGTGGGACAAGGCAGCGCCAACCTGCTCCAGTTGCCGGGAGGGTACACGGTGCTGGTGGATGGCGGCGGTTTCAGCGATTCATCTGTCTTCGACGTGGGGCGCAGCATCGTGGCGCCGTTGCTTTGGTATCACAAGATCAAACGTGTGGATTTGATCGTTTTGAGCCATCCGGACAGCGATCACCTCAACGGATTGCTCTATATTCTACGCCATTTCGATGTCAAAGAGATCTGGAGCAACCATGAGGCGGCACCGACCGAAGGCTATCGCCAGTGGCAGGAGATCATCGCCCGGAGGCGGTTGGCGCACACCGCCTTCGAGCGACTGCCCAGGTCGAGCGTGCGCGCCGGGGTACGTTTCGACATTCTTGGGCCGCCCGCGGATTTCGCCGCTCGTTCGGCAGGCGTCCGAAACGGCGGTTCGAACAACCATTCGCTGGTGGTGAGGGTCGCCTGGGGAGACATTTCTTTTTTGTTTCCCGGCGACATCGAAAAGGCGGCCGAGGCCGATCTGGTGGCCCGGCATGGCGCCGAAAGACTGTGCAGCACCATCCTTCTGGTGCCCCACCATGGCAGCCGCAACTCCAGCTCCGAAGATTTTCTCCGGGCCGTGGGGCCACGCGAAGCCATCGCCTCTTCGGGCTGGCACAATCCCTTTCACTTTCCCCACCCGCAGGTGATCGAGCGGTATCGCCAGGCCGGCTGCCGGCTATGGCGCACCGACCATTGCGGTGCCATCCAAATCACCGTCGAAGGCAAGGCTTACCGTGTGCAAATTTGCCGTTCGAATGGCCCTTGAGCGCATCGGTTTTTCCGGTCACCAATCGGCTTGACTTCCCGCAGCAAATGTCACTAAATGGTTTTTCTTTTCATTATCGGCCGGCGACCTCACAAGGTGTTGTTCCAGGCTGTCCAATCAGAACAAGGAGATGAAATGATGACCCCCTTCGTTTATCAGGCCATGTTCCCCATGGGAGAGGATGACACGCCCTATCGCCGTCTGACCGGCGACCATGTGTCCCAAGGCACCTTCGAAGGCAAGCCCATTCTCAAGGTGGCCAACCAGGGATTGACCCTGTTGGCCGAGCAGGCGTTCAAGGACGTGTCCCATTTCTATCGTCCCGGCCACTTGCAGCAATTGGCCGAGATAATGAAAGATCCCGAGAGTTCGGACAACGACCGCTTCGTGGCGCTGGAGATGCTGAAGAATGCGGTGATCAGCGCACAGGGGGAGTTCCCCATGTGCCAGGACACGGGCACGGCCATCATTATGGGCAAAAAGGGCCAGGGGGTGTGGACCGGCGGCGGAGACGAAGCAGCGCTCGCCGAGGGGGTTTACCTTGCCTATACCCGTAACAACCTGCGCTATTCCCAAAATGCACCGCTGACCATGTATGCGGAGAAGAATACCGGCTGCAATCTCCCTGCTCAGATCGAGCTGTATGCCGTGGATGGAGATGCCTACTCATTTTTGATGCTGGCCAAGGGGGGCGGATCGGCCAACAAGACCTATCTGTACCAGGAGACCAAGGCGGTGTTGACGCCTGAGAATTTGATCAACTACCTGGTGGCCAAGATGAAAAGTCTGGGCACGGCCGCCTGTCCGCCCTACCACCTGGCCGTGGTGGTCGGCGGCACGTCGGCCGAGATGAATCTGAAGACCGTCAAGCTCGCTTCGGCCAAATACCTGGACCATTTGCCGACCCAGGGCAGCGAGGGCGGACACGCCTTCCGCGATCTGGAAACCGAGGCGCAACTGCTCGAACGGTCCCGGCAGCTGGGCATCGGTGCCCAGTTCGGAGGCAAATACTTTTGCCTGGACGTGCGGGTGGTCCGTCTACCGCGCCACGGGGCCTCCTGTCCCATCGGCATCGGAGTGAGCTGCAGCGCCGACCGCAATATCAAAGCAAAGATCACCGCCGAGGGTATCTTTCTGGAGCAGCTGGAAACCGACCCGTCCAAATATCTGCCCGAACCCGGCCAGGAGAGCGGGGAGGCCGTCCATCTCGATTTGAATCAACCCATGGCGCAGATTCGCGCCATTCTAAGCCAGTATCCGGTGGCCACTCGTCTGCTGTTGAGCGGTTCCCTGATCGTGGCCCGCGACATCGCCCATGCCAAGCTCAAGGAGCGCCTGGACAGCGGTCAGGGACTACCCCAGTATTTTAAGGATCACATCATCTACTATGCCGGCCCGGCCAAGACACCGGCGGGTTATGCCTCCGGCTCGTTCGGCCCCACCACCGCCGGTCGTATGGATCCCTATGTGCCCATTTTCCAGGAGCAGGGCGCTTCCATGGTGATGCTGGCCAAGGGCAACCGTTCCCAGGTGGTGACCGATGCCTGCAAGAAGTTCGGCGGTTTTTACCTGGGGTCCATCGGGGGGCCTGCGGCACGTTTGGGCAAAGAGTGCATCACCCATATGGAGCTGATCGAATTCCCCGAGTTGGGGATGGAGGCGATCTACAAGATCACGGTCAAGGACTTTCCGGCCTTCATTCTCGTGGACGACAAGGGCAACGATTTTTTTAGTGGGTTATTGTAATTTTTAAACCCGTAAATTGGAGAGCGACAAACATGATCGACCTGGATGCCATTTTCACTCCTCAATCCGTGGCCGTCGTGGGTGCGTCGACGACACCGGGCAAGGTGGGGCACGATATTTTCGTGAACATTTTAAAGGGGGGATATCGGGGCGTGCTCTACCCGGTCAATCCCGGCGCGGAATCCGTCGCCTGTGTACGGGCCTACCCGAGCATCAGCGAGATTCCCTACCCCCTCGACCTGGCGATGATCATCCTGCCGCCCAAGCTCGCCATCGGTGCCATCCAGGAAGCCATCGACAAGGGGGTCAAGGGCGTCGTGATCGTTTCGGCCGGCTTCAAGGAGGTGGGCGGCGAAGGGCTGGCGATCGAACGGCGGATCGTCGAGATGTGCCGAGAACACGGCGTACGGATCGTGGGTCCCAACTGCCTGGGGGTGATCAACCCCCTCGATAACGTGCGTCTGAACGCCAGTTTTTCCGCCCGCATGCCCAAGGCCGGCAACGTATCGTTCATCTCCCAGAGCGGCGCCCTGTGCACCGCGGTGCTCGATTTCGCGGCCGACCGGGATTTCGGTTTTTCCAAGTTCATCTCCATCGGCAACAAGGCCGACGTGGATGAGGTGGATCTGCTCAAGTACTTCCAGAACGATCCGGACACCGAAGTGATCATGATCTACCTGGAAGAACTCCAGTGCGGTCAGGAGTTCATCAAGATCGCCAAGGAGATCACCGGCGGCAACCGTCCCAAACCGATCCTGGTGATCAAGTCCGGCCGCACCAGCGCCGGGGCCCAGGCGGCGGCTTCCCATACCGGTTCCCTGGCCGGGTCCGAGGCGGTATACGATGCCATCTTCAAACAGTCGGGCATCATCCGCGTGGAGAGCATCGATGAACTCTTCGATTTTGCCATCGCCTTTGCATACAAGAATGAAAACGCCCTGGGCAAGATGCGGCGCAAGGTGCCCAACGGCAATCGGGTGGCTATCGTCACCAACGCCGGCGGTCCCGGCATCGTGGCCACCGACATGACCGTGGTGTCCGGGCTGGAACTGGCCAAATTCCACGAAGATACAGTGGAAGTGCTCAAAAGCCATCTGCCGGCCACCGCCAATGTCCACAACCCGGTGGATATCATCGGCGACGCGGCCCAGGACCGTTATGAAAGCGCCTTAAACGCCGTGATTCGGGACGAAGGGGTGGATGGCGCCCTGGTTATCCTCACCCCCCAGTCCATGACCAACGCCATCGGCACGGCCGAGGCCATTGTGCGCATCGCCAAGCGTTCCCACAAACCGATTCTCTGCTGTTTCATGGGGATCATCGATGTTTCCGCCGGGGTAAAATACCTTCAGGAGAGCGGTGTGCCGGTCTATCCGTTTCCCGAGCACACGGCCAAAGCCTTCGGGGCCATCTACCGCTATGCCAAATGGCTCAATCGGCAGGAGCTCGCGCCTTACGCATTCCATCATGACAAAGCCGCGGCCCGGGAGACGATCGAAGCCAGTTTGACGGCCGGCAAACACTACCTGGGCGAATTGGACGGCGTTCACCTGCTGAAGGCGTATGGCTTCGACGTGCTGCCCACGGTCCTGGCCCAATCGGCGGCCGAAGCGGTCAAGGCGGCCGACGCCATGGGGTACCCGGTGGTGCTCAAGATCGTTTCCGACCAGATCGTGCACAAATCGGATGCCGGCGGCGTCAAGATCAACCTGGCCGATGCCGCGGCCGTGGAGAAGGCCTTCGACGACATCATCAAGGGCGCCAAGGCCTATAAAGCCGAAGCCGTCATCGACGGCGTGTTGGTGCAGAAGATGGCCCCCAAAGGCCAGGAGGTGATTCTCGGCGCCAACCGTTACGATAGATTCGGCCACCTGCTCATGTTCGGGTCGGGCGGCGTGATGGTCGAGGTGTTCAAGGATGTCACCTTCCGGCTGGCGCCGATCAATCGCAACAGTGCGCGCTCCATGGTGCGCGGCATCAAGGGATTTACCCTTTTGAACGGGTTTCGGGGCAACCCCAAGGTCGATTTGGCGGCCCTGGAAAAGTTGATCGTCTCTTTGTCGGATCTGGTGTGCGACAACCCGGAAATTAAAGAGTTGGACATCAACCCGCTGTTGGTGCATCCTGAAGGCAAAGGTGCCACGGTGGCCGATTGTCGGTTTATCCTCGATCCTCCGGATTCTGGATCTTGCAAGGCGTCTACCTGATCGTGCGGGGTGGCGCTGTTATCGTCTAGTTCTTCCGGTCATCTGTCCGGTCCAACATCAGACTGTATGAACCGGGCGTTCAATGTTGTGGTTCAGCGAAGGAGAGATGCCATGGCCAAATCGCTCTATTGGGCCGACAATTATCTTGAAAAGCGGCAAAGCGCCGATCAGGCGATACAACGAATCCATTCCGGCCAGCGGGTCTTTATCGGCTCGGCATGCGGCGAACCCCAGGCCCTGGTCAGGGCCCTGGCCGACCAGGCACACACCTTTACCGGTCTCGAAATCGTGCGCATGATGTCCAATGAAAGTGCGCCGCTGACCGAGATCGCCAACAGGAGCTACGAAACCAGTTTCAGTATCCGCCAGATCTATCTGGGTGCGGCCCGTTCGGAGCATTTCGCCCGCAACCTGCGTTTTGTCACCCCAATGAACATATCCGACGTGCCGTTGCTATTTCGGAGCCGCAAGCTGCCCATAGACGTGGCCCTGATTCAGGTTTCGCCGCCGGACGATTTCGGCTGGATGAGCCTCGGTGTGTCGGTGGATGTGACCCAGGCGGCGGCCATGTCGGCCACCAGGGTCATTGCCCAGGTCAACTCCCGCATGCCACGCGTCATGGGACGCAGTTTCATCCATGTCAACGACGTGGATTGCGTTGTTGAGCAGGAGGAGGAGTTGCTGACCATCGAACCGGCGCCGCGGTCGGAGATCGCCACCTGGATCGGTCGCCACATTTCACGATTGATCGACGATGGCGCCACTTTGCAGGTCGGATTGGATGCCAACTCCCAGGCCACGGTCCAGGCCCTGGCCCAGAAGAATGACCTGGGCTTCCATTCGCAATACCTGACTAACGACATCATGCATCTGTATGCCATCGGCGTGATCACCAATCGAAAGAAAGGATTCAACGACGGCAAACTGGTGGCCTCGGCGGCCCTGGGCACCAAAGAGCTCTATGAATTCCTGCACGACAATCCGGCCATCGAGTTTCATCCTTCGGACTATGTCAACGATCCCTATGTCATCAGCCGGCACAACCGCATGGTCTCGATGAACGTGGCCAGCGCCATCGACCTGACCGGCCAGGTGTCGTCTGAAGCCGTGGCCCACACCCTTTTCGCCGGTGTCAGCGGCATCGGCGACTTCGTGCGGGGCGCCCGCCACAGCCCGGGCGGCAAATCGATCATCATGTTGCGGTCCACGACGCCAGACGGGCACAAGAGCCGCATCATCCCCATGATGCAAAACGAGGCCGTGGTGGTGACCCGCGGCGATGTCCAGTATGTGGCCACCGAATACGGTGTGGTCAATCTCTTTGGCAAGAGTCTGCAGGAGCGGGTGATCGCCATGATCAGCATCGCCCATCCGGACTTTCGCGACGAGCTGTTCCAGGCGGCCAAGGAGGCCGGGCTGGTGGGTTCGGAGCGTACTCTCGGTGAGGCGGCCAAGGCGGTCTATCCGGTCAGCCTGGAGGAAAAGATCGTGGTGGATGGCGAGACCATTACCATCCGGCCGGCCAAGCCGGTGGATGAACGCCGCATCCAGGAGCACTATTACCGGCTGGACAAGGACGACATCTTCCTGCGCTTCTTCCACGAAAAGACGAGTTTCGAACGCTGGGAGGTCGAAAACAAGTCCCAGATCGACTACATCAAGGACATGACCCTCATCGGTGTCGTCGGCGAATCGGGGTTCGACCGGGTCGTGGCCGTCGCCGAGTACCTGCTGTTGCTGGAGAGCAACATGGCGGAGGTGGCCTTTACGGTGAGCCGGGAGTTTCAAGGCAAGGGATTGGGCAAAATTTTCATCAAAAAGATCGCCGATGCGGCCCGTGAAAATGGTATCTCCGGTCTGGTGGCCTACACGGCCGCTCACAACCAGCCCATGATCCGATTGTTTAAAACCCTTCCCTACAAGGTCAAGACCACCTTCGATGGGGAGGCCCTGACCCTGAGCTGCAAATTCGATCAGCTCAAGGAATGAGGACGCCGTCCGGCAAGGACTCCCTACGAATCCATCAAGGACTGACTTCGCCAACGACCGAAAGGAGGCTCGACATGATGTTGCGGGCCACGGTTTCCACCTCGGCGATCTCGGACGCCGCGGAGATGGCATCGTAAGCCTGTGCGTCTCCATCGGGAAGCCAATCACCGGCCGCTGAGGTGGTGACCAGAATCAACTTGTCGTGGCGCGGTTGCCGATCGACGAAGGCACGCACCCGGGTATCGAATCCCCATGCCAGACAGGTGCTGATGATCACCACCGCGTCGTACCGTTCCATCTCAACCGTTTCCAGGGCCTCTATCCCCACGATTTCCAAACCCAACCCCCTGGACGCCATTTGTAGGCCGAGTTCATCCACCAGTGCGGTTTTGAACGGGCTGTGGCGTGAGGCCACCAGGATGTTGGGGGCATCGACGGTGCCGGTGCGCACGGTGGGTGCCATATCTTTTTGCGGCCACATTTTCTGCGGCACGGCGCAGCCCTGCACGGCGATCCATAGAACCAAAAAGAGCGAGAACGTCCCTGTTCGGCCGGGTGTCATGTCGATCATTCCTCTCCTGCGTGTTTGCCGGCGGCGAGGGCCGGCGGAATGTTAGTCTGCGGCCGTGGCGGCTTTTTCGATATCGATGATTTGCTGCCCGCCGTAGTCTTTGGTTGCGTAACGGGTAATGCGCATCAGCTTTTGGGTGATCGTGGTGATTTTTTCCAACTGCGCCGTTAGATTCATCATGATGGGGTACAGGAGATCGTCCTCGGGAAGATCCAGCAAGATCAATTCCGCATAACCCATAATGGCCATGATCGGTTGGTTCAAGTCGTGACACACGGCGCCGGCCATCTCCAGAACGCCTTGCAGCCGTTCGCTTTGGCCCAGGGCCCATTGGGCACGATGACGCTCGGTGATGTCCCGCAGGATGATCATGCGACCGATCCGGTTGCCGCGTTTGTCCGGCAATGGGGTTGTCCGCGTTTCATAAAATCGTTTCATGCCATTGTTCAGCAGGCAGACCGTTTCCTCCGGTTGAGCGAGGGACAATGGCAGAGAGGCCTGTGGTTCTATCGGTATGGGAAAGGCGGCATCCTTGGCAGAGGTCCCAATATGAAAAAGGGCTTCGGCGGCGGGATTGAGATCCAACAGGCGGTTTTGATCATCGACGACGAGGATGGGGTCGCCGATCCCCGAGTAGATATCGGCCTTGGCGATGGGCAACAGGTCCAGCAGATGATAGCGGAAAAAGCCCCAGGCCATGGATAGGGCGACAAGAATAAAGGCCAGGGGGCTGATATCCATATGGGGCATCGGGCTGTTGCCGGTCACGTAGACCGCACTTGTCAGCCAAACGATAGCGACCGCCGCCAGGATGACGCCGGCCTGGGCGCGCATGACACCCGACGATATCCACGTGACGTAGATCAAAAATGTGGTGAGCCCAAAGGCCAGTATGTATTGGGTGCCGATGATGCCCCACCACAGAATACCGCGTTCGACGCCACGAATGGGAACCGCATGATCGTGGATCAGGTAGTAATTTCTATAGACCAGGTGGTGCAGGGGGTCGGTCCACGCCAACGCCAACATGGCCAGGGGAATCAGGATGAAAATTGTTTTTGTCGTGCGATGGATCCAACATTCGAATCCGAATATGGAGAATGTGAAACAAAGCGCCAGGGGAATCATGGGAGCGGTACCGAGATATTGCACATAGGTGACCCGCATGTCCGTCTCCAGACTCAATCCCAGGTAGAGCAAGCCCTCGAAAATCGACCAGATCGCGCCGGCCATGCATACCAAGGATAAATATCGGGCACCCCGAATCCGTCGCCGTCGCCAGGCGAACACGGCAACGATGATAATGAGAAGCGCGGCGATGAAAAAGGGCGCACTATAGATCAGTTCGGGAGGCATGACACCATTCCGTCAAGAGGGGCGTTCGAGTGCAGCGACACGCGACCTTTAAGCATCGGCCGATGATTTGTCGATGTCGACGATCTTACTGCGTAAATATTCGCGGGTTTCATAGCGGGTGATACCTGTCAGTTTCAAGGTCGTTTCCCTCAATCGATTGGCTTGCTCGGCCAATTTGAGCACCTTGGGGTAGAGTGCATGGTTGCTGGATACCGCGCCTTCAAGCCTATCCGTCTGCTTCAACAGGGCGGCGACGGGTTGGTTCAGATCGTGGCACACCGCACCGGCCATTTCCAGGACGCCTTGCATGCGCTCGGTTTCGTCTAAAGTTTCGTTGGCAAGCTTATTTTCGGTGACGTCCTGGAAAATCAGGACCTGCCCGATCTGTTTCCCCGTTTTGTCCCGGATCGTGGACCTGCCCAGGTCGAAAAACCGCGGCTTTTCGCCCATGGGGAAGGTGAGCTGTCGGGCCGCGTCCTGATCGAGAATGCCTTCAAATTGCGGGTGGTTGGCGAATATATGCTCGAAATTCCGTGCAATGGCGTCGGGGGCCTTGAGATTGAACTTTTTTTCGGCTGCGGGGTTCATGTCTAGGATTCGACGTTTTTCGTCGATGACGATGATCGGATCGCTCAGGGCCTTGAAAATAAGCGCCTTGGCGATGGGAACGAGCTGAAGCAGGTCGTATTTGAAAAATCCCCAGGCAAGGGAAAAGGCGACAAAAATAAAGGCCACAGGCCCGAGATCCATGTTGGCAACCGGGCTTTTCCCCATGACGTAGATTGCGTTGGCCAGCCAGACCACGCCGATGGCGGCCAGTACGACACCTGCCTGGGAACGACGGGCGCCCTGGTTGACATGCACGGTCCGAATCAGTATCGCGCTCATCAGCCCCGTCAGTGCGTAGTGATATCCGATGATCACCCACCATAAGGGACCATGGTCGATGCCGAGCATGGGCACCGGCCCTTTGTCGATGCGGAAGAAATGGCTGAACACCAGTTGGTGTGAGGCGTTGCTCCAGACCAGCGCGATGATCGTGGCGGCGGTGGCCATCAATGCCGTGATGCTGATGGCGTTGACCCAGTGCTGGAAACCGAACGTAGACAGCGTAAAGATCAACGCCAGTGGGATAACGGTGGCGATGCCCAGATACTGGACCGAGGTGATGCGGATGTTGGCTGCCATGTCCAAGCCCAGATAGAGCATGCCTTCGCAGGTCGCCCAGAACGCCCCCGCCATGCAGAGCATGATCAAATACCAGGCACCGGGTGTGGTTCGGCGAATAAAGATGAACACCGCCACCACCAGAATGGCGATCGATGCGAGAAAAAAGGGCGTACTGTAAATTAATTCGGGGGGCATTGGCACCGTCTGAGACTCTCTATAAAAGTGGTTCGCAGATACGTTATCGGGGGTCGATTGTCAATGGCGCCCTGACTCGCGCTGCCCGTGGGATTGAAGCCTGCCTGTTATTCCGTTATTTTTGTCGTTGCCGCCAGTTTGGCGATTCTGTCCGCGGCGACGTCGCGCACCATGGCGTGCTCATCTCGTTCGGATATCTGCTTGAGCAGGTTGATATCGTCTATTTTTTCAATTGCCTTGATCCGGACCTCGGGATTTGAGTTCCGCCAACGCGGGATAAACAAGTCACTGAATTTCATCATGACCTCCTTTTCGGCCCGGCACCCCTGCGCCGGGAAGATGAATGGTTGGCCGCAGGCACGCATCGCTCATGGTTTGAAAAGCGAAACAGCGACTGTGGGAGGTCGTTCTCCAATTCAGTAAGGGGGTGGCTCGCTCGGCGTTCGGAGGCGCGACATTCGAAGGGAATATCCAATACGGCGGAATGGCTTGTGAAACAGCCTGCTGATCAGAAACGCTGCTGCACTGCGACGGATGCCATCATCCTAAATGAAACAGCGGGGCCTGTCAAATCCGGAGTCATACATGGGGGACGGTCTAAAGCCTGGGCTTCCTTCGTTTTTCTTTGTGCATGTTTGCCAATTTTTCACTGATGGCATCAAAAATGAATTCTTTGGGATCCAATCCCTTGGCTTTACAGAGGGCCTCCACCCGCTCGAACAGGGCTTTGGGGATAAAGGCGGAAATAGACGCGTTAGGCTCTTGGTCGTGGTTTTGGCGCATCGCAAGGTTCCCTGTTGATGGACAGCATCTATGCAGCGATCCGGTGCAGCGATCCGGTATATGGCCATCGTGTATGGCACGATCGCGGGGGTGTTTGCCTTCGAGGGCCCTGTATTTGACATTGAAACCTCTATAGGGTGAGTGTTTTGCCAGCGTCAAGATCAATCCTCTCTTAATTTTCAGGATGCCAATCCGCTATTTTATCAACCGTGTCCGCCGCTGCTTCAGGGGCGCGAATGGATCGCATTCAAAAGGGGAGGCGCGAGGCCGGTAGAAATTTCAAATGGTAACTTTGTTACCGTATTTACAGCGTTTCCGCAGCGCTGGGGATTCATTTTGGCCTTGCCAACAATCTATGAATATGGTTTTGTAAACTCTTTCGTACCCACATGAGGTTGGCCATCCAAAGCGCGGCGGCCAAGGGGCAGGTAGGACTTTACGCTTTGCGTTACAGACCGAAATTAAAAAAAGGAGCAAAATCTATGGCAAAGACGATGCAAACGGTAGACGGGAACACCGCCGCAGCACATGTGGCATACGCGATGAGCGATGCGGCAGCCATTTACCCCATCACACCCTCGTCTCCGATCGGCGAAATTTGCGATGAGTGGGCGGCCAATGGCCGTAAAAATATTTTCGGGCAGGAAGTGTTGATCCGGCAGCTGCAGAGTGAGGCCGGCGCCGCAGCGGCGGTGCATGGCTCACTGGCGGCCGGTGCGTTGACCAGCAGCTTCACCGCCTCCCAGGGGTTGCTGTTGATGATTCCCAATATGTACAAGATGCGGGGCGAGGTACTGCCCGCTGTCCTGCACGTCACGGCCCGCGCCGTCGCGGCGCATGCCCTGAGCATTTTCGGCGACCATCAGGACGTCATGGCGGTGCGCCAGACCGGTTTCGCGCTGCTCTCATCGGCCTCGGTTCAAGAAGCCATGGATTTGGGGCTGGTGGCGCACCTGGCGGCCATCGAGTCCAGTGTGCCGTTTGTTCACTTTTTCGATGGCTTCCGCACGAGCCACGAAATCCAGAAGATCGAGATGATCGATTATGCGGATATGGCCAAACTGGTCAATTGGGATGCCGTGGCCAGGTTCCGTGCCCGGGGGGCCAACCCCGAACGACCCGAGTTGCGCGGCACGGCCCAGAACCCGGATATCTATTTCCAGGGCTGTGAGGCGGCCAATGCCTATTTTCTCAAGGTGCCGGACATCGTGGCGGACTATATGAAGAAGGTGGGCGATCTGACCGGTCGCCCGTATAGCCTGTTCGATTATGTGGGAGCGCCCGATGCCGAGCATATCGTCATTTCCATGGGCTCGTCGTGCGAGACCATCGAGGAGGTGGTCAATTACCTGAACGCAAAGGAAAGTCGGAAAATCGGACTGATCAAGGTGCGTTTATACCGGCCATTTTCCGCCGAGCATCTGCTCAAGGCGATTCCGGCCAGCACCCGAATGATCACGGTGCTCGACCGCACCAAGGAGCCGGGGGCACTGGGTGACCCGCTCTATCTGGATGTGTGTACCAGCCTCATGGAGAACGGGCGCAGCATCAAGGTGCTCAACGGCCGCTATGGGCTGGGTTCCAAGGAGTTCAATCCTTCCATGGTTAAAGCCGTTTACGACAACATGGCCGGCGCCGCCAAAAACCATTTCACGGTCGGGATCGTGGATGATCTCACCCACACCTCCCTGGAGGTGCAAGAGGGCTTCGATGTCTCCCTCGAGGGAACCGTGCAGTGTAAATTCTGGGGCCTTGGCGCGGATGGCACGGTGGGCGCGAACAAAAGCGCCATCAAGATCATCGGCGACAATACCGACATGTTCGCCCAGGCCTATTTTGCCTACGACTCCAAAAAGTCGGGCGGTATCACCATCAGCCATCTGCGATTCGGAAAGAAGCCGATTCAATCCACCTATTTGATCGATGCCGCCGATTACATCGCCTGTCACAATCCGTCCTATGTCAACACCTACAACGTATTGGAGGGTATCAAGGAGGGCGGGACCTTCATGCTCAACAGTCCCTGGTCGTTGGACGAGATGGAGACTCACCTGCCGGCCGCCATGCGCCAGACCATCGCACGTAAGAAGCTCAAATTTTACAATATCGATGCCGTCAAGATTGCCGGTGAAGTGGGGTTGGGCGGCCGAATCAACATGATTATGCAGACCGCCTTTTTTCAGGCATCCGGCGTCCTTCCCGTGGAAAAGGCGCTTGAACTGCTTAAAAAAGAGATCAAGAAGATGTTCGGCAAAAAGGGCGACAAGGTCGTTCAGATGAATGTAGACGCTGTGGACCGCACCCTGGCTCATTTAATAGAGGTCGACTATCCCCAAACCTGGGCCCAGGCCCAGGGGGAGGCGCCGGCCAAACTCGATGTGCCCAAATGGGTCAGCGAGGTGATGCAGCCGATTCTGGCGCAGCAGGGCGATCGTCTGCCGGTCAGCGCCTTTACACCCGACGGACTCTTTCCGGTGGGCACCACCCAATATGAAAAGCGGGGTGTGGCCATCAACGTCCCCGAATGGATCATGGACAATTGCATTCAGTGCAACCAGTGCAGCATGGTGTGCCCCCATGCGGCTATTCGACCCTTCCTGGTCACCGACGAGGAGCTGGAAAAGGCGCCGGCCGGTTTCGAGGCCAAAAAAGCGGTGGGCAAAGAGTTCAAGGATTACAAGTTCCGCATGCAGGTCTATGTCGAGGACTGCATGGGTTGCGGAAACTGTGCCGATATCTGCCCGGCCAAGACCAAGGCCCTGGTGATGCGTCCCCTGGCCACCCAGATGGCGGCTCAGGTGCCCAACCAGCGCTACGCCCAGACCCTCCCCTTGAGAGATCATCTGGCCAAACGCGATACGGTCAAGGGCAGCCAGTTTTATCAACCGTTGCTCGAGTTCTCCGGCGCTTGCGCGGGATGCGGCGAGACACCGTATGCCAAACTGATCACCCAGCTGGTGGGAGAGCGCATGGTCATCGGCAATGCCACCGGTTGTACGTCGATCTGGGGCGGCTCGGCGCCGGCGATTCCCTATTGCAAAAACAAGGATGGGCATGGACCGACCTGGGGCAACAGCCTGTTCGAGGATCCGGCCGAATTTACCTACGGCATGCTGATGGGTCAGTTGCAGCAGCGCCGCTTGTTGGCCCAGTTGGCCGAGCAGGCCGTGGCCGGTGATATCGACGCCGAAGTCAAGACCGCTCTCTCCGGATGGCTGGCCAACATGAAAGATGCCGAAGGATCGAAAAAGTACGGCGACCAGCTCAAGGCCCTGCTGCCCAAGTTCAAGGACAATGCCCTGCTCTCCCGGATCAACGGCATGGCCGGTCTTTTCACCAAGAAGTCCTACTGGGTGTTCTGCGGCGACGGGGCGGCCTACGATATCGCCTATGGCGGCATCGATCACGTGCTGGCCTCGGGCGAGGACATCAACGTCATGGTGTATGACACCGAGGTTTACTCCAATACCGGCGGACAGAGTTCCAAGGCTACACCCACCGGATCGATCGCCAAGTTTGCGGCTTCCGGAAAAAAGACGGCCAAAAAGGATATGGGGGGCATGGCCATGAGCTATGGGTATGTCTATGTGGCCAGCATCGGCATGGGCGCCAATAAGCAGCATGCGCTCAAAGCGATCGCCGAGGCCGAGGCCTACAACGGCCCATCGTTGATTCTGGCCTACGCGCCTTGTATCAACCACGGAATCAAAAAGGGCATGGGCAAGACCCAGGAAGAGACCAAGCTGGCCGTCAATAGCGGCTATTGGCCGCTCTACCGTTACAACCCGCAACTGGTGGCAGAGGGCAAGAATCCCTTTAGCCTGGATTCCAAGGCACCGGACGGCAGCTTGAAAGAGTTCCTCTCCGGTGAGGTGCGCTACGCGGCGCTGCACAAGCTATTCCCGGCCGAGGCCGACCGATTGCACGCCCAGTTGGCCAAGGAGTTGGTGCTCAGATATCAGAAACTCAAGAAAATGGCTGAGGAGACGACACCCCAGCCCGAGGTGAAACCGATAAGCCCCGATGTCAACGGCGAGACGGATGTGTGCGTCTTGTCCAGCACCGCCGAACACGGACGGGCCGGGGACGCCGACGAGCCGTGTGACGACGGGCGTGCCGGCAAATAGGCCGCCATCGATTGGATTGCACTTTCCAGGGGCCGCTTCATCTTGGTATGAAGCGGCCTTTTTAATTCGGCCGTTTTGTTGTAATAAGGGCCCTCATGTCGACCGTATCCCATCCATCCGAATACCAGTGCCGCCGCTGCGGAACCTGTTGCTGTAAGGGCGGGCCGGCCCTGCATGTCGAGGACGAGACGCTGGTCACCTCGGGCAAGATCCTCTTGAAGGATTTGTGCACCATTCGCGAAGGTGAACCGGCATTCGACAACATCCGCGGCGTGGTGAACCCGGCCCCGAGCGACATCATCAAGATCAAGGGGGTGTCCGACACGGACGCGACCTGCCGGTTTTTGAACCAGGAAACCGTTGGGTGCACCATTTATGAACACCGGCCCGCGGAGTGTCGTGTGCTCACGTGTTGGGACACCCAGGCGATCATGACGATGTATGATCAGGATCGCCTGACCCGCGGCCGGCTCTTGTCGCGGCTGCCGGGCTTGTTCGACCTGGTCGACGAGCATCAGCACCGTTGCGGCTATCCGCGTGTCGCCGAATTGGCGACGGCCATCCAAAACGGGGATGCAGGCGGGGTGGCGGCCGAAGAGCTGTTGGCCATGATTCGTTATGACCAGAGCCTGCGGCAGGTGACCGTTGAACGCTCCCGTCTGGATCCTTCGCTACTCGATTTCCTGTTCGGTCGACCGCTGGCAGAAACGTTGCGCCGGTTCCAGATCAAAATGATCCGGAATGGACCCCGCATCACCCTCGTACCTGCTTTTTGACATCAGAATCCGTTCTTTAGCGGGCTGCGGCGCGGATTGCCGGTGGACGTCGGCCGCCTTTGATGGAAAGCGATGGACTCGCGCGACTTATCGGCCGTAGAGGTCCGGACGGCGGTTGGGGAAAAAGTAGCGCATGGGATGCGACCGAACCGCTTCCAACTCAGCCGCCATGAGTTCCACTATCAGCATGCCTTCCGTGTTTTCCAGGCGTTTGGCGATGACCTCTCCCGACGGACCGATAACGACCGCGTTGCCCGGAAAAACGAGTCCTCTGTCGTTTTCCCCGAGTTGGTTGCAGGCCACCACAAAGACCCCATTGTCATAGGCCCGGGCTGTCAGGTGGCGCAGCCACGATCGATGTTTGGCAGCGGCGTCGCCTCGAGGTGACGCATGGGGCATGAAGAGAATGTCGGCGTCTTTGGCGGTCATGGCCGTGGAAAGTTCGGGAAAATGTGCATCGTAGCACAGTTGGATGCCGAGGATGGCGTGGGTGGTATCGAAAACGGGGATGTCATTGCCTGGAACGAAGTAAGGCGTTTCGTTGGGTGCCAGATGAAGTTTCCGGTAGCAGCCGATCCGGCCATCGGGCCAAAAGATGCCATGGCTGGCGTATGGCTTGTCCGTGTCACTTCGTTCGGCCATTCCGGCCAGGATGATCATCCGATGCCGAGTGGCAAGCGTGGACAGACGATGGCTGACATCTCCTGGAAGGGGTTGGGCGTAAGCTGACATGTCGCTATGGTTCACATAGCCCGTGATGTTCAATTCTGGAAAACAGATCAGTGCCACGCCGTTTTTTTGGGCTTCGCGGACCCAGTAGGCGGTTCGGGATAGATTGAACTCGATCTCTCCCACCGGCGATCGGCACACCACTGCGGCGACGCGGAGATTTTTCATGTCACAAATCGAATTGGGCCCGAATTTTAAACACCTTGGTCGCCGGCATATTCAGGATCGCCTCCACGCCGGTCTCTTTGGCGATTCGTTCGAGGTTTTGGGCGATCTCTTCCCTGGAACGGGCGATGAACGTAAACCACACGTTGAATTCATTGTCCCGCTGGTAGTTGTGGGTCACACCCGGATAACGATTGACCACCCGGGAAAAGGTCTCAATTTTTTCTTCAGGCACCCGCGCCGCGCACAGGGTGCTGACAAACCCCACCTTGCCAGGCACAAAATTGGCGCCGATGCGACGAATGATGCCCGCTTGTTTGAGTCGCAGGACCCGTTGGATGACATCGCTTTCCTGCAAGTTCAATTCACGGGCAATCACGCCGAACGGGCGCGGTTCAATGGGAAAGTCCGACTGAATCCGGTTGAGAATCGTCTTGTCGGTGTCGTCCAGGCTCATTGAGCTGACCTCAGCTTTGCGATGGCGGGGGGAGTGTCGATGCCATCCATGTGATATTGACTTTTCGGCTGCGCGGACCATCGAATTCACAGAAGAAGATACCTTGCCACGTGCCGAGTACCAACCGGCCGCCTTCCACCTGGACGAGTTCAGAGGACCCGATCAGTGCGGTCTTGACGTGGGCCGGCGAATTGCCCTCCAGGTGGCGGTAAGGTGCCTTCCAAGGCACCATCTGGTTGAGTACCATTAACATATCCGCCGGCACGCTGGGATCCGCGTTTTCGTTGATGGTTACCGCCGCCGTCGTGTGCGGTACGTAAACCATGCAGATCCCTTCCCGAACGCCGGATGCGTCGATCAGGCGCTGGACTTCACCGGTGATGTCGATCATTTCCGTCTGGCTATGCGTTTTTAGGCTCAGTTGCATGGCCGTGCTCCCGGTTTTTATGAATAGCATCCATTTAGAATCCATGTCGGCAAGCGACATCTCCATGCTTGCTATCACTTTTCCGGATGACATCTCAAATAAAAAAGGCCCTGCATAGCAGGGCCTTTGAGTGAACTGATGCCGAATCGGATTAGACGCAACCGGTCGGTTTGGGCAGACCTGCCATTTTACAGGCTCCCTTGCCCGGTCCGGAAGGAAAGAGTTCATAAATGTGTTTCAGTTTGAACCCGGTGACTTTGGAAAGAACGCGAACCATCGGGGCGATACCATTCTTTTCATAGTACTCGCGGAGCACCTCGATCACCTTTTTGTGTTCATCGTTCAGCTCATCGATGCCTTCCTGCTGCTTTACATACTGGACCCACTCTTCACTCCAGTTTTTGTAATCATCGATGAAACCATCTTCGTCTACGTTAAAAGTTTTTCCACTAAATTCAACTGTCGGCATTTAAACTCCTCCTTTGCCAATATTTTATGGTTCTTGGCTAGTCAGCCTTTGCTAATCCGAAACTGTGAAGTTAACCCTAATAACGAATCACCTGTTTGTTGTCAATATGAAAACACGCGATCGGCGCTTATCTGTTCCAAACGGATCAATATTCTTTAGGTGTCCGGTTCACCTGAGCCAGGGTGAATACCGGGCCGTCCTTGCAGACCAATTCGCGACCGATTCCGCAGCGGCCGCACATACCGATACCGCACTTCATCCGGTTTTCCAGAGAAAGGATGATGTGGTCATGGTCGTAGCCCAGTTTTTCAAGGACCGGCTGTGTAAATTTGATCATGATGGGGGGGCCGCAAACGATGGCGTAAGAGTTTTCATCACCCGGGGGGGCCTTTTGTTCTGTAATCGGCGGCACAAAGCCGACGTTGTATTTCCAGTCCGGATCTTTTGTGCCGTCCACGGTAATGTGCATGTTGATATCATCGCGTTTTTCCCACTCGATCAGCTCGTTTTTATAAAGGAGCATACCCGGTGAGCGCGCACCGTAAACGACGTTGATGTCGTTAAATTTTTTCCGATTGGCCGGGTCGAGCATGTAAATGATCGAAGAGCGCAAGGTGGTGAAGGCGAATCCACCGCCGACGATCAGGACGTTCTTGCCTTCGAGCAGGTCCCAGGGGTACCAGTTGCCCAGCGGACCGCGCACGCCCATGATGTCGCCGACCTGCATGTTGTGCAGATGAGAGGTCACGACCCCGGCCTTGTTGATGGTGAACTTGATGAACCCTTTTTCCACCGGGGAAGAGGCGATGCCGATGGGGATTTCGCCCACGCCGGCGATGGACAACTCGGCAAACTGACCGGCTCTGTATGCGAATTTGGCTTCATCGTCCGGGTTGAGGAACACGAATTTGAATGTTTTTAAATTGCGATCTTCGCTCTCGACGGTAATGTCGTCGATACGGACCGGATATGGCAGATATGGATTTTGCACGAATTCCTCCCTCGATCGGGTGCGTTCGGGACGTTGCTGTGCGGCGACCGGCACGTCAGCTCCCTTGAACTGCGCACCTGGCTTCGGATGCCAGATTGTTCATCAATTTGCTGATGTTGCGGATATCGATGTTGACCGGACACTGCCGGACGCAACGTCCGCAACCCACACACATGATGCCTTTGTCATATTTATCCACGAAATATTTGAGCTTGTGCATGAAGCGTTGCCGCAATCGGGCCAATTTGGTGTCTCTCGGGTTATGCCCGGTGGTGTGTACGGTGAAGATGGGAAACATGCAGCTGTCCCAGTTGCGCATGCGTACTCCCTTCTTGCCGTAGGTTTCATCCTGGATGTCGAAGCACCAGCAGGTGGGACAAGAAAAGGTGCAGGTACCGCAATTGATACAGGCGAAGGAGATATCCTCCCAGAAATCGGCACCGTGAAGGGCCATGGTGTCGGCAGCGGCCAGACCGTCGGTCTCGATTTTGGAGACGATTTTTCCTTCGGCGGCGCTCTTTGCCTGGTCCAGCACAGCCGCATCGGGCAGAGCGGTCGACCAGCCGGCGCTGTCCATCAGGCGTGCCCCTTTATCGGTCAACACCTTGGCGACAAAATGATCCTCCCGCTCGGCCAGCAGTACATCCAACCCTTCCTCATGGTAGGGGCCGCAGCCGGTGCTGGTGCAAAAACAGGTGCTGCAGGGCGCATCGCATGCCAGTCCCACGAAAGTGGTGGCGTTATAAAGATTCAGCCAGTAAGGATCCTGGTACTCATCCGTATCGAAGTTCATCTTCACCAGTGCCAGGGCTTTTGCGTCACACGGGCGAATGCCGATGACCGCCCTGGGAGAATAATCCTTCTCGGCCATCTTGGGGATGTTGCAATCCGGGTCCTTTTTGTCGAGGGAGTAGTCGAGCATGATCTCGGATTGGGGAAAAACCAGGCTTTTGGGCGAGAGCCGCGTGTTTTGAAAGGCCAGGTCGGGCATCTGTCCGGCGGCCAACTCCTGGAAGTCATGCCACGTCTTTTCCTTGACCGGCCCGATCAGTCTGAACGCCCCCCTCAATTTTTCCAAGCCCGGTGACCATTGGCTTTTTTCGATTTTAATGACCTTCATAATTTGCCTTTTAGTCTGATTAGAGGATAGAATCGTTGGTGTCGTTGGGCTTGTAGACATCGAGCGCCGGCCGTGAATCCAGGGAGAGCCCGGCTTCCCAACCATAGAGGTCCAGGCAGTCCTTGTTGAGCTTCTTGGTCAACAGGCGCATGTTGATGCCCATCGGACAGGCTCTTTCACAGGCACCGCAATCGGTACAGCGTCCCGCACAGTGGTAAGCTCGCAGAAGATGAAAGGTGCGTACATCGATGGGGTCCTGGCTCTTGCCCACCCATTGCGGTTTGGCTTCATCCACGAAGCAGGTCGGGCAGTAGCACAGCGGGCATGCGTTGCGGCACGCATAACAGCGGATGCAGGGTGCCAGCAGATCGTCAAAGAAGGCCCAGCGCTCATCTGTGGTCATTGCTTCCAGGGCAGCCACGTCGGCGTATGGGTCGACATCTTTTTGCTCTTCCACCGGATCGGCCACCATCTCATCGGAAATGACTGGATTGCGATGGACACAGACGCTGCAATTTTGCTGAAGCACATCTTTTTTATCAAATGTCTGATCGCCTGCGGCGGTTTTGACATGCACCTGACCGTCGCTTTCGGTGACTTCTAAAACTTCGCCCTGGGCCATGGCGACGATCTTGCGTTTGTCGATCATGCCCTGACACGGCACACCGATGATGACAAGCTGTTCGCGTTTGATTTTATTTTCCAGGATATGGTTCACGATATTGCGTGAATCACACCCTTTGGCGACGATGCCGATCTTTTCCTTCCGATTGGTGAGGTAGTTGGCCAGGTTGATGCCGCAGTTGCTGTCCCACACCAACGCATCGACTTCCTCGGGTTTGCGTACGAAACACGGCTCGTTCATCATGGGAACGGAACCCTTTCGGAACCCGATAACCATCTCCACCCGGCACTCTTTGAGCAGCCGCTGGGCGATTTCCCTGATCTTTTCAGTGTAAGTTGACATCTTAGGCTACCTTGGCTTCCTTTTTCACGAATCGTTTGTTTGGGCCAAGGGCTTTGACCTTGGCCGTGACTTCATTGACGACCTTCACGAACTTGGTGGATTCGGCGGACGAAATCCAGGAAAATTGAAGCCGGTCCGATTCGATGCCCGTGTATTCGAGCAGTCTTTTCATTAACGTGAATTTTCGACGTGCGTAGTAATTACCTTCCAGGTAATGGCATTCGCCCGGATGTCACCCGGACACCCACACCGCATCGGCACCTTCGCGAAGGGCGGCCAGGGCGAATTTGGGGCTCATGCGCCCCGTACATGGGATGCGTACCACCCGGATGTTGGGCGGATACTCCATGCGGCTGACACCGGCCAGGTCGGCCGCGCCATAGCTGCACCAGTTGCATAGAAAACTGACGATTTTAGGTTCCCATTCGCTCATTATGTCGACTCCGTTTTGGTAGGTTGAATATGTACTTTGGCATTGGATGCCATCTTGACGGTTACTCCCAGCTCACCGCAGAGATCTGGGCGAAGATCTGGTCATTGTCGAACCCCTTCAAATGGATGGCGCCCGAGCGGCACGAGGCCACACACAGGCCGCACCCCTTGCACAGCACGGCATTGATCTGTGCCTTGCCGGCGTGCATGCGGGCATCGGCGGGGATAAAAGAGGGCGCCGAGTAGGGGCAGATCGAGACACAGACGCCGCAACTGCTGCACATCATGGGATCGACCTGAGCCACCTGGCCGCTGGTCTTGATCTTCTCGCGGGCCAACAGGGTGACCGCCCTGCTGGCGGCGGCGCGTCCTTGGACGACGGCTTCGTCGATGGGTTTGGGGTAGTGGGCCAAACCGCAGAGGAAGACACCGTCTGTGGCAAACTCGGAGGGGCCCAGTTTGGCATGCTTTTCAACGAAAAACCCGTCGTCGTTGAGCGGCACCTTGAAGAACTGGGCCAATTTGTCGTCCCGGTTGGGTACGACGGCCGTTGCCAGGGAGAGCAGGTCGGGCTCGATGGCGACCGGAAGTCCGAGCACATGGTCGGTGACGGTCACCTGGATGCGGCCGTCGGCCACCTCGACCTGGGGCTTGTTTTCCAGATCGTAGCGGATGAAGATGATGCCCCTTCCGCGCGCCTCTTTGTAAAGGTATTCACGTTCTCCATACGTGCGGATGTCCCGGTAGAGGATATAGATGTTCATATCCGGGTTACGCTTTTTCAACTCCAGGGCGTTGTCGATGGAGTGGGTGCAGCAGACCCGCGAACAGTAAGGTCGCTGGGGTTCGCGCGAACCGACACATTGAATGAAAACCGCTGTTTTTGCCGCGGCCAAGGCCGGATCGTCGGCCTTCATACGTTGGTCGAGTTCCAGGCTGGTCATGATCCGGGCATCTTGTCCATAGCAGTACTCTTCGGTCTGCAGCGGCGCGCCGCCGGTGGCGATCACGGCCACGCCGTGCACAATCTCCTTCTGGCTGCCGTTGGAGCTCACGGTCGATTTGAAGCTGCCCACAAATCCGTCCAAAGCGGTCAGTTCGCTGTTCAGATGGACATTGATATTTTTGCTTTGCTCAACATCAGCGACGAGTTCGGCCAATTTATCAGCCACCAGATCGCCGCTGATGGTTTTGTACAAATTGTGGGCCTGGCCGCCCAAACGTTCTCCGCGTTCGATGATGTGGGTTTCATATCCCTGGCGCGCGAGGCTGCGGGCCGCGGTCATGCCTGAAATGCCGCCGCCGATGACCAGAGCGGCTTGGTTGACCTCCAGTTCGGCCTCCTGGAGGGGCTGCATGAGGCCTACCTTGTTGACGGCCATGCGGACCAGGTCTTTGGCCTTCTGGGTGGCGAGTTCGGGGTTGTTTTTATGCACCCAGGAGTCGTGGTTGCGGATATTGGCCATCTCGAAGAGGTACTTGTTCAGGCCGGCATTAATCAGGGTCTCCTGGAACAGGGGTTCATGGGTCTTTGGAGTACAGGCGGCCACCACCACGCGGTTGAGTTTTTTCTGCTTGATAATCTGAGTCATGGTGTCCTGCGTATCCTGGGCGCAGGAATACAGATTATCGGTGGCATACTCCACAAAGGGCAGGGTGGCGGCATATTCGGCCACCGAAGGGACATCCACCACGCCTGCGATGTTAATGCCGCAGCGGCAGACGAAGACACCGATACGCGGCCGTTCGCCCATCACATTGACTTCGTCGATTTTTACCGGCTGCTTGGTGGTGGTGTTGCGGCCCGGTGCCAGGATTTCACCCGCGGCGGCGGCGGCGGCACTGGAATCGACGACCGATTGAGGGATATCTTTGGGGCCTTGAAAGGCACCGCACACGAAGATGCCCGGCTTGCTGGTCGCTACCGGTTCGAAGGTGCTGGTTTTGCAAAAGTTGCCCTCGGTGAGTTCGATCCCGAGTTTCTTGGCCATCTGCACCACTTCCGGAGAGGTCTCCAGGCCGACCGAAAGTACGATCATGTCGAACTTCTCTTCCTGCAGGCTGCCGTCGTCATTGACATAACGCACGGAGAGGTCGTCGCTGCCGTGCACCGGATCGATGGTGTGCACCCGACTGCGCACAAATCGTACGCCTTTTTCTTTGGCGCCGTTGTAGAAGCGTTCAAAGTCTTTGCCGTGGGTGCGCATATCCATATAGAAAATGGCGCAATCCAGGCTGTCTCCGGCATGCTCCTTGGCAATCACCGCCTCTTTGATGGCATACATGCAACAGACCGAGGAACAGTAGCTGTTGTCGCAACGGTTCAGGTCGCGGGAGCCCACGCATTGGAACCAGGCGATCTTTTTGGGGTCCTTGTGGTCGGAGAGCCGCACCAGATGACCACCCGTGGGGCCCGAGGCGGAGAGGAGGCGTTCCATCTCCATGGAGGTGATGACGTTGGGGTGGTTGGCATAGCCGTAGCTGTCGAACTTGGAGGGATCGAACGGTTGGAAACCGGGCGCCAGGATAATCGAACCGACCTCCAGCTCGACGATTTCATCCTCCATATTGTGGTTAATGGCATTGACCCCGCAGAACTCGGTACACACTTGGCAGCCGCCGGTTTTAAAGTGTACGCATACATCGCGATCGATAGCCGGCGTGTTGGGCACGGCCTGGGCATAGGGCACATAGACCGGCTTGCGGCCCTTCAGCCCCATGTCATACTCTGAAGGAATTAGATGGACATTTTTCTTTTTCGTGATTTCGTCACGAATCTTGTCCAGCGTGATGTGTCCGGTCGGGCAGACCGATGCGCAGGCGCCACAGGCCAGACATACATCGGTTTGGGTGTGAAAGGGGGTATCGACTTTCATCTCAACGCCGCGCCCGGTCAGCTCGATGGCGCTGTTGCCCATCCGTTCGCACATGCGAACGCACAAGCCGCACAAGATGCATGTGTCGTCTTCGGCCCTGAAACGGGGTTTCTCGATCCCATATTTTTTACCCAGCTTTTGAAGGATGGGAACCTCCGGGCATCGGGCCATGAGCAATTCCACGATCAATTTGCGCCCCTGGTGCACCGATTCCGTGTCGGTGTTGATCTCCATGCCCTCCCAGATGGGGTAGTTGCAGGCGGTCACGAATCTGGAGCGCCGGCCGTCGAACATCTCCACGGTGCAAAGCCGGCACATACCAGCCGGTTCCAGAGCCTTGTGATGGCACAGGGTAGGGATTTCAATGCCGTACTTCTGGGCCACCTGCAGTACGTATTGGCCCTCTTCTCCCTGAACCGTCTGGCCGTTGATCTTGAAGGTAATCATAATGGACTTTCCTCTGTATGTTTTTTAGCAGATTTTAATCGCGTCGAATTTGCATCCTTCATAACAAATACCGCACTTGATGCATTTGGTCTGATCGATGCTATGGGTTTTTTTCTTCTCACCCGACACCGCATCTTGAGGGCATTTGCGGAAGCATACCTGGCAACCGGTACAGGCCTCGGCATCGATTTCATAATGAAACAACTCCTTGCATACGCCGGCGCAGCACTTCTTATCGTGAATATGCTGTTCATATTCGTCACGGAAGTACAAAATGGTAGTCAGGACCGGGTTGGGTGCAGAAGTGCCCAGACCACACAGTGAAAACTTTTGTACCATGGCGCCCAACTCTTCAAGCAGTTCGATATCGCCGTCTTTACCGTTGCCCTGGCAGATGCTGGTCAGGATGTCGAGCATCTGTTTGATGCCTTCACGGCAAGGGTTGCACTGGCCGCAAGACTCCTCCTTGAGAAAGTCGAGGAAGTAGCGGGCCACGTCCACCATGCAGGTGTCCTGATCCATGACGATCATTCCGCCGGAGCCCATGATCGAACCCACCTCGGCCAGCTTCTGGTAGTCGACGGGCAGATCGAGGAAACGTTCGGGGATGCATCCACCCGACGGCCCGCCGGTCTGCACGGCTTTGAATTTCTTTTTCTTGGGAACGCCGCCGCCAATGTCGAACACGATTTGCTTTAGCGAAGCACCCATGGGAACTTCCACCAGACCCGTGTTCTGTATCTTTCCGACCAGAGAGAAAACTTTGGTGCCCTTACTGTGTTCGGTGCCCATGCCCGCATACCAGCCGGCTCCCTTGAGAACGATGGCCGGGACGTTTGCGTATGTCTCCACGTTGTTCAGGTTGGTGGGGCTTTCACGGAATCCTTTTTCAACCGTGTGCACGTATTTGGCGCGCGGTCTCCCTACCTTGCCTTCCAGCGAGGCCATCAGGGCCGTAGACTCGCCGCATACGAAGGCGCCGGCGCCGGTGGAGATTTTGATATGGAAAGAGAAGTCGCTGCCGGCGATGTTGTCACCTAAGAGCCCATAGGATTCGGCCTGCTTGATGGCGGTCAGCAAACGCTTGACGGCCAGCGGATATTCGTTGCGCACGTAGATGTAACCCTGCCGGGAGCCAATGGCGTATCCTGCGATGAGCATGCCTTCCAGCACGCTGTGCGGATCACCTTCGAGGATGCTGCGGTCCATGTACGCGCCGGGGTCTCCTTCGTCGGCATTGCAGATGATATAGCGGTCGCCATAGTGTTTGGCGGCCGTGGCCCACTTGATGCCAGTGGGGAACCCACCACCGCCGCGTCCGCGCAAACCGGAATCCTTGATGGTCTCGATGATTTTTTTCGGTTCCTGGTTGTGCAAGGCGTCGATAAAGGCCAGGTAGCCTTTTTTGGCAATGTAGGCGTCGATTTCGTCCGGATCGATGTAGCCGCAGTTGCGTAGGGCCACCTTGACCTGGTTTTTGTAAAAAGGCACATCCTCCAGGAAAGGAATGCCTTCGATAGGTTCGATTTTATCGATGGGGTTGCCGAGATCGTCTTCCAGCACGCACCGCGGATCCCGCATCTGCCCGAGAATCCATTTCTTTTTGGATGCACCGTTCTGGTAATCCTCGACGGCTTCTATAATTTTGTCCGCCGTGATGTTTTTATATAGGACCCGTGGTCGGCCGTCCGCCAAAATTTCCACGAGAGGCTCGACTTCACAGAAACCGATGCAACCGGTTCGGCAAACGTTGATACGGTCATCATCTTCAAAGGCCTCGACCGCCTTTTCAAAAGCCTCAAGGGCCCCGGCGGCGATGCCGCACGATGCCATCCCCACATTGATCTTGATTCCTTCAGGGTGGTAAAGGCTCGGGGCGTATGCTTTTCTAATTTTTTCCAGGTCTTTCGCAGACGCGATTTTCATGGTTGATGCCTCGCTAATGCCGTTATTCGTATTGATTCAGAACCTTTTCGACTTCATCCGTGCCGATGCGCCCATGCATGTCTTCGTTGATTTTGATCACCGGCCCAAGGCTGCAGCAGCCGATGCAGCGGACGGATTCCAGCGTGAAACGGCCGTCCGGTGTCGTTTCACCGTCCTTGATCTTGAGTGAATCGGTGATGCGCTCGCGAATGCGTTCACCGCCACGGACGTGGCAGGCCGTACCCAGGCAGATCGAAATAATGTTGCGTCCGCGCGGCTCGAGGCTGAAAGTAGCGTAAAAGGTGGCCACGCCGTAAATTTTGCTGAAGGGCACGCCTATTTTAGGCGCCAGATAGGTGAGTGCCGGCCGCGGCAGATAATTGTAACGCCGTTGAATGGCCTGCAGAATCATGATCAGGTTTTCTTTGTCGTTGCCGAACTGGTTTTCAATGATGTCATCGAGTTCGCGAATGTCGATCTCTTCGACAGGACCACTAAGGGTCGCAGCGGCTTCGCTCATCTGCTTTTCTCCCGAAATCGCAAAAATTTGGCAATAAATTAGAGGTTAACGGCGGTGATCGTTTCGGAAACCGCCATGCTGCAACCTGGTGTCAGGCGCTGGTGGTTTGGACCACCGGGCAGTTTTCGACACAAGCACCGCAGCCGGTGCATAAATCCGGGTCGATGCTGCGGGCGCGTTTACGCACTTTGACCTTGAAATTGCCTGGTTTGCCTTGAACTTCTTCCAAATCCGCATAGGTAATCAGTTCGATATTTAGATGCCGGCCGACCTCGACCAGTACGGGCGAGATAATTCACATCGCGCAGTCATTGGTGGGGAAGGTCTTGTCCAATTGGGACATGACCCCACCAATAGCAGGGGATTTTTCGAGCAGGTAGACGTAATATCCTGAATTGGCCAGGTCCAAAGCGGCCTGCATCCCGGAAATACCGCCACCGACAACCAGAACGGAGCCGTTAACACTATTTGCCATTGGTTTTTCCTTCCTTGATATGTTGCACACAATAACCGCTGGATTTGATCCCGTTGGCTGCCTTGGATCGAATCCAGCGGTTTGCGGAATTGACACAATGCGTTGCGCTAAGTGATCGAGCATCAAACCCGTTGTCCATCGAATTTCCTATCACGATACGTTACGAGATTCAAATTCCAAATCATCATGAAGCGATAGCCTTCGAGTGGCCGCATGATGCGCATTGCTATGTGCTGAGCGTACGCTCGTTTTCATCTATATGTTGAATATGGGCTTGTCAATAAAATTCGACCGTTGGACTCGACCCTGACAATGCATGTCCCTGAATCGATTTGGATGCGAGATTAGACTGTTACGGACGGTTACGCATTGAGTCGGTTACAATGCGATGATCGGGGCCGAGAAGGGTGTATCGATATGTATTCCAGCGCTGATGGGCGCCTATAGCCTCGTCGACCGAGTTGCTGTTCGGCACCGCCTATCGTGCATATGATCTTGAGCTTATAAATATCCAGTCTTCTTCCCCATCGGCCCTATTTAAAGCATCATGCTGGGGGTCAGCGCATGAGCATGGGCTCGCCGTCTTGGACCAGGGCCGCCATTGTAATCCCGCGTTGTGAACCGAGTGATGGTGGCGGCCCTTATTATGAAACATTGTTCAAAATAAGGGCCGCCTCCCAAAGAAAAAGGGGCTGTTTGGAGCAGCCCCTTCCGATCAAGTGCTCAGACTACCGCCGTTGCGTCGAATCAGGCGGCGATTTTCAACGCCTCTTCGGCTGCTGTGCGGATCTCTTTGGGGGTGAACGGTTTGGGCACGTAGTCCACGGCTCCCATGCGCGCGGCTTCCTTGGCAGTTTCAATGCTCGCATAGCCGGTTATAATTACCACCCTGGCCTGAGGCTGGGCTTTTCGAACCGCCGCGAGCAGTTCCAGACCCTGTACACCGGGCATCCGCAGGTCGAGCAGGACCAATGAATATGAGCCTTGTGCAAACTTGGCCAGGGCCTCATCTTTGGTGGTGGCCTGCTCGACAGTGTAATTGCGTCTGCTCAGGATCTTGCGGATGTTGTTGTTGACCGCCACCTCGTCATCCACCACCAGCACTCTCTCCATGGGAGCCGTCGCCGTTTGAGCGGCCGACCCTTCGGCGTCGAGGATCTTTTGGTAGTTGGCTTTGAGTTGCGCGTAGAGCATCTGCACAATACCGTCATAAACCAAGTGGTCTATGTATTCCGGACCGGTCATCGCCGCCACCTCTTGATAGTCGAAGGGCATGTCCGGGGCGATCAGGCGGCGTGTGTCGGCAGTTTTGATCTGTGCGGCTTTTTTGGGCTGTTTGGCGCTCTTTTGGGGACAGGCACCTTTTTTGGTGCCAGCCTTACACGTGGCGCCGAGTTTTTTGAAAATGTCGCATACCATGTCGCCGACCTCGCAGAATCCTTCCAGCTCTTTGTCGACGACCACTTCCACCACCGGGACGTCGGACCGGCCGACATGGCGGGCATATGCTTCACCGGTGCTGCGGGCCACCTCCTCGTAGTCGAAGGGCACATCCACGTCGATGCGTCGCTTCTGGTCCATACGGGCCACATTGGCCTTCAGTTCCTCGTAGGTGGGTTGCACCACGCCGTCATGGCGAAGGTAATTCAAGTATTCGGGGCCCGTCACAGCGCGAACTTCTTCGTAGTTGAAGGGGTGATCGATACCCACCAGGGTTTTGACGCTCGGTGCGGCATCCTTCTTCGAGGCGCTCTTTTTCTTGCCGGCCTTAAGTTGTGGGCACTCCTTGGTTTTGGTGCCGGCCTTGCAGGTGGCACCCAATTTCTTGAAGATGTCGCAGACCATGGCCCCCACTTCGCAAAAACCTTCGGCGGCGCTGGGCAGTTTGACTTCCACGGTGGGAATGTCTGAACGCCCTACGCTGCGGGCATACTGTTCTCCGGTATATTTGGCCACCTCGTCCGCATCGAAGGGAATGTCCACGTCGATCACATTGATCGACGCCTTCTCCTTGGGGCTCACCTGGGCCTCGACCAGTTTGCCCTGGATAGCCTCCTCGACCATGGCGCGCAGTTCGTCCGGCGTAAAAGGTTTGGGGATGTAGTCCAGTGCCCCAAGGCGGATGGCCTTTACGGCCGTATCGGTGGAAGCATAGGCGGTCATCATGATGGCCTTTGTTTCAGGCCACCTGGCCTTGAGGGATTTTAAAAATTCGAGGCCGTTCATTTCCGGCATCAAAATGTCGGAGATGACCAGGTCGAATGATCCTTCAGCCATTTTTTGCAGGGCTTCGTCGCCGCTGGTGGCCGAGGTTACCCGATAGCTGCCTTTGGACAGGATTTTTTCCACATTCCGGCAGATACCGGCTTCGTCGTCCACGACCATGATATTGACCTGTTTTTCCATGATGTCCTCCTCGTTATGGTGTTCGCATGATGCAGGAATTTGCGAATGGATTTGCTATGTGTTTTGCATCGGTCGTGCCAGGGGGGCGGATTTCGATACAAGCTATTGATTTAAAGGTTTAAATTTAGAATGTGGCTCGGCCTTTCGAGGAGATCGTATAAAAATTTCAGGCGGGTCGTTGTCGCGTCTGCGAGAGGCGACGTTTGTTTTAATATATTGATATAATATTTAAAAATACATTATCAGGAATTTTCGGAGGTTAAGGGTCAATGATGTATAAAAAAAATAGGCAGTGTATGGAATATGGCTTTTAAGAGAGGGAAGGTTCAGGCAAGACCTCTTTTGCGGATGCCGTACTTGCGCATCAAGGTCTGGAAATTGGTGCGTTTCAGCCCGACCTGGCGTGCGGCTTGGGTGACGTTCCAATCGGATCGGTTCAAGGCCTGCAGGATGAAATTCTTTTCGACTTTGCGGATGGCTTTTTCGCGAATCTCCTTTTTCATCCTTTTCAAGGCCTCATTATCTTCCGGAACATTTTCCAGCAGCAGGCTCAACTCATCCTGAGGATCTCCGAAGGTGAGATCCTTGAGTTGGATAAGCTCGGATTCGCAATGGATCACGGCCCGTTCGATCACATTGCGAAGCTGGCGCACATTCCCCGGCCACTCGTGGCCGATCAGATGCTTGAGGGCGTCGTCGGCAAGTCCACGGACCGTTTTGCCCACCTTGGCGGCGAATTGGCCGATGAAGTGGTAGGCGATGGGCAATATGTCTTCGGTGCGTTCTTTGAGCAGCGGCAGATAGATGGGATATACGAATATACGGTAGTAAAAATCGTGGCGGAACCGCCCGCTTTGCACCATCTCCTCCAGGTTCTGGTTGGTGGCCAGGATCAACCGGATATCGACGCGCTGCGGCGTGGTGTGGCCCACGGGAATAAACTCGCGGCTCTCCAGAAAACGCAGCAACTTCCCCTGCACCTCCAGATCGATGTTGCCGATTTCATCCAGGAAAACCGTGCCGCCGTCCGCCCGTTTGAAAATGCCCTCCTTCTCTTTGTGGGCACCCGTGAAGGCTCCTTTGGCGTGGCCGAAAAGCTCGCTTTCCAGCAGGTTGCCTGATAAGGTGCCGCAGTCCACGGCAAAAAATACTCGGTCGGCGCGTCGGCTGTTGGCGTGCACCGCGCGTGCCACGAGCTCCTTTCCCGTGCCACTGGCACCATAGATTAGAACAGTGGCATCGGTGGGGGCCACCTTGGCGACCATCTCCACCACTTTTCTGATCTTCGGGCTGTTGCCGACCAGTTGATGGATGGTTTTCTGTGGGCGTTGCGGCTGCGCCACCAGGTCGCGGTTTTCCATCCGAACCCGGCGCGCTTTGACGGCCTGGGCCACCATGGAGCGCAGTTCATCGGGTGTGAAGGGTTTGGGCAGATAATCGAAGGCCCCGAGTTTCATCACCTCCACGGCCGAGGAGACGGTGGAGTAGCCGGTGATGACGATCACCATGGTGTCCGGTGCCATGCTTTTGACGCGGCGCAGCAGCTCCATACCGCCCAGACGGCTCATTTTTAAATCGGTGACCACCACGTCGTATGGGGCTTCGGAAAACAGGGCCAAGGCATCCTGCCCATTATAGGCACATTGGACGTGATATTGGTCTTTGGTTAGTATTTTAAGGCAGTTACGGCATATTTGGGGCTCATCGTCCACCACCAGAACGCGTGTGCTTTGTGTCATCCGCCTGTCCTTTGGCTATCGGCAAATGGATATTGAAACAGGTCCCCTGCCCGACGGTGCTTTCCACCGAGATGGTCCCGCCGTGCTGTTCGAGGATGCCGTGAGTGATGGATAACCCCAGGCCTGTACCCGACTCCTTGGTGGTGAAAAAAGGTTCGAAAATTTTGTCCAGATAATCCTTTTCGATCCCGGAACCTGTGTCCGCAACGGCGACATGGATGGCATCCCCGCCCGGCATCAGGTCGGTGCTGATGCTGACGGTGCCCCCTTCCGGTGTCGCTTCAACGGCATTGAGGATCAGGTTGATCAAGGCCTGTTCGATCTGCCCCTTGTCGAGCATCTGATCGGGAACTTGCGGCGCCAGGCGGGATTGGACCGTGATATCCTTGAAAGCGGCCTGCTTGTGGGTCAGCAGCACGCTTTCGGTGATGATCTCGTTCAAGTTGACCATCTTTTTGTGCGGTTTGTGCTGGCGGGCAAAATCGAGCAGACTGCTCACGATTTTACGGCAGCGCAGGGTTTCGTTGGCAATGATCTGAAGCTCTTCGTAGTTGGGATCATCCTGCCTCAGCTCCTCCTGGACGAGCATGGCCGAGGTGAGGATGGTGGTCAGCGGGTTGTTGATTTCGTGGGCCACACCGGCCGAAAGTCTTCCAATGGAGGCCATCTTTTCCTGCTGCATCAGGGTCTTCTGGACATTGATCTCCCGGGTGATGTCCCTTGCGATTTCGATGGCGCCGGTCACGTCGCCTCTTTCGATGATCGGGTAGGTGCTGATCGAGTAATAAATCTGGCGGTTGTGTCGATCCAAATGGATGTGGGTGGTCTGGGAAGGCATGGCGCTTTGCAGGGTCTCGATCAGGGGACAGGGATGATTCTCGCCCGAGCAGGGGGTGTCGCGGTGGTGGGTAATTTCGAAGCAGCGGCGCCCGATCACCTCCTCCTTCTTCAGGCCGAGCTTGTTCAACAGATGCTTGTTGATGTCGGCGATGGTGTAATCCTGGTCGATGATCATCACCTCTTCCTGGATGAGCTCATCCATGATCATCTTGCATTTGGCCCGCGTCTCGTTGAGCTCCCGGCTGGTCTGTTCCTGCAATCGGGAAGCATAGGCGAGTTCCCAGAACAGCTTGACCGTCTGGGAAGAGATGATGCGGACACTTTTGCTTTTGCGACGCAGCAGGTCATTGAAGATGTCGTCCTTGCCCGTCAGTTCGATGATCAAATCGATATCGGTGCGCGGCAGGAGCTCTTGATAGTCGGCAAAAACCGGGATGCCTTTTTGCAGGGCGATTTGAACCCCTGGTGCATCCGGGGCGATGTCGACCACCGCGACGACCAGCGGGTGAATCTCTTGAAAGGCATACTGATCGAATATTTTCATCAGGCGAACGCTGCGATCGCCACAGCCGACGATGGCAATTTTCATGGCGGGTTTCCTCTCCTAAATGGTATACGGTGAGATAGGCGAACTATACATTCAATTTCGCTTAAATTCAAATCGATCAACCACCTGATCAGAGCTGCCAAAATAATATGCGGTTATCCACAAAACCCAAGTGAGAAGTATTCCGAAAGCGGGTCAAGATCATACTGAATGTCTTTCTTTCTGATATTGCATGATTTTATGACCTGCTGGACGATTCTCATGAACTTTTTGCCAATTGACCTTGATTTGCGACGGTTGAACCGGAAGACGTATTCATCCAGGTAGTTCTGCAGGTATTTTGGCTCTAAACGCCCCTGGAAAGTGCCGCGCGGATCAGTCGCTTGACCAAAGAGGCAATCAAATGGACACCATACAGGCCGGATTCAGGGCCCTTCTGATGCGCAGGCTCAACCGGAATATGATGGTATTTCTGGTTCAGCGCAGGACGATAGCTGTTGAGTTTATCTGTGACGACCATGCTGCCGGTTTCAATGTTGTGGTTGATAAAGGTTTCCAGTGAATAGGCTGAACAGTCCAGGGCAACCTGCAAACGAACACGGCCAATTTGCCAATAAGAATTCAAGGTTTCGGGGTCTTGAGCAGTGTATCTTTCAATAGCGACCAGGACGATTGTTTTGCCTTCAGCCCCGCGACCCCGTTTGCCTGATTTTTTGCCGCCGATGAAAAATTCATCGACCTCGACACGGCCCGATAATTTTTCGCGATCCTTGCGAACGGTGCAGCGCCTTAGCTTTTGCAACCAGGACCAGGCCGTGTGATAGCTGCCCAGGCCAAGCAGCTCTTGCAGGTTGACGGCATTGACGCCGGATTTACGAGTCGTAAACCACCACATCGCTTTGAACCAATAGGTGATCGGTTTTTTTGTCCCATGCATAATGGTACCGGCGGTCAGGGAAATCTGATGTTCACATCTTTTACAGATGTAAATGTTGTTGGAACTGAGCCAACAGGCGTTGTGACCACATTTTTCACAAGTATATCCATCGGGCCACTTGATCCGGGCTAAATATTCGTAACAGGCTTCGGTGTTGCTGAAACGTCGGTCAAACTCGATTTCGGAATTGGGAAAATCCTCTGTTAATGTAAAATTGGTCATGGTGGCCTCCTTTGATTTAATTGAGGCCATTATAGCAACCACCTGTGACAGATACGGTCACACCAAGCCAAAATTTCTATCACTTGGGTTTTGTGGATAACCGCAAAATAATATTGACGTCTGTCGAATTGACGCTATTATCTGGGAAACCGTTTGAATGCCCGAACACCAACCCTGTCGATCACCCGGCAGGCCGGTTCCCGAGGTGTGCCGCAGACAATCCAGAAAGGAAACCGTATGTCATTCAAAAACCTCGACGATATCATCGCGTTTGCCATCGAGAAGGAGAAGGAGGCCGCTGACTTTTATACGGAGGTCAGCAAGCAGGAGAAGTTCAGCGGTAAAAAGGAGATGCTTCTGGAGTTCTCCGCCCAGGAGCGCAAGCACCAGGCGTTGCTCGAAGATCTCAAGGCCGGCAATGTGGGCCAGAAACTCGATGACTACAAGTTCAAGTGGATAACCGACATCAAACGCAGTGACTACGTCGATGAGATCACCTACCATCCCGGCATGGGCTATAATGAATTGTTGATGCTCGCCATGAAACGGGAGGAGAATGCCCTGAAATTGTACAACGAGCTGTTGGCCAACGCCCAGACCGATGTCCAGAAAAAGGTGTTCAAGATGCTGTGCCAGGAAGAGGCCAAGCACAAGTTGTCGCTGGAAACGATGTATGACGATTTTATGGCTGAAATGGGTGATTGAACCAGCGAGGACATCGGCGAACATGCATGCGAATCCGTGAATACTTCCGATCCACCGAAAATCGTGATCGTTTGCGGCCCGACCGGCGTGGGTAAAACCGCTTTTGCCATCGAGCTGGCCAAACGATTCGGTGGAGAGATCGTGGGGGCCGACTCCATGCAGATCTACCGTCGGATGGACATCGGCACGGCCAAGCCCACCGCCGAAGAGAAAGCGGCCGTACCCCACCACATGGTGGATATCATCGCTCCGGATGAACCGTTTGACGCGGCAGCATACGGTCGCTGGGCCGATGCGATCGTCACGCAACTTCTGGCGGACAATAAGGTTGCGTTTGTCGTCGGTGGCACGGGGTTGTACATCAAGGCATTGATCTATGGCCTTTTCAAAGGCCGCACCGTCGATGACAGGGTTCGGCAAACCTTACAGGCCCAGCTGGCCGACGAGGGCGCGCCGGCCCTGTATGCCGCTTTGAAGGATCGAGACCCCTCGGCGGCGCGCATCCATCCCAACGACACCTACCGTATATTGCGAGCCCTGGAAGTTGTCGAGACGACGGGTCGTGCCATCAGCGAGTTCCATGAAGCCCATCATTTTGGCAAAGCGCGCTACAGGGCGTTTTACATCGGCCTGACATTGCCGCGAGAGCAGTTGTACACCCGGATCGATGGACGCGTGGACGCCATGATCGCAGCCGGGTTGCTCGAAGAGGTGCGCGGTTTGCTCTCGTCAGGATACGGGCCGGAGCTCAAGTCCATGCAATCGCTGGGATACCGCCACATGATCGCCTATATTCAGGGGAAGTTGACCTGGGACGAGGCGTTGCGAACCTTGAAACGTGACCATCGCCGCTATGCCAAACGTCAGCTGACCTGGTTCAAGGCAGTGGACGGGATGCATTGGCTGGCCCCCGGCGAGATCGATGCCGCCGCCGAACAGGTCGGTCGCTTTTTTGCCGCAGCCTGAGGCACTTTTCGGCAACAACTTTTTCAGAATCCATCAGACGTTTGACGATTTCGTAGCAAATCATTGCCAGACGGCGCCGTAAAAGGTCCAAGATCAAGGCGCGCGAAATTCCGTGTCCTGAGGCGTACTTGTCGTACGCCGCAAGGACGACGGGATGAGCGCAACGCAGATATTGGGCCTTTTACGGCGCCGTCAGGTTTCGATGATGGCCACCGGCCGCGTCCAGCCGGCCGAGGCATTTTTGATCTTGATGGGAAAGCAGGCCACCTTGAAGCCGTGGGCGACAGGGATCCGGTCGAGGTTAGCCATTTTTTCCATATGGCAGTACCCCCGCTCGATACCGGCAAAATGGGCCTCCCAGATGACCGAAGGATCACCCTTGGATTGAAATTCTTGCGCCAGGAAAGGCAGGGGGCGGTCCCACGACCAGGCATCGATGCCCACCACCTTGATACCGCGTTCCAATAGATAGAGGGTCGACTCGCGGGTCATGCCGGCGCCTTTGACGAGATATTCGGGGCGGCCCCAGAAGCGGTCGGCCCCGGTTCGCACCAGCACGATGTCCAGGGGTTTGAGCCGGTATCCGATCTCGTTCAGCCTGGCGGCCACATCGTCTGCGGTGATTCGCTCCCCATCTGTTTTGTGGCTGAAATCGAGCAACACGCCATCCTGGAAACACCACTCCAGGGGCACCTGGTCGATGGTCATGGCCGGGGCGCCCCCATCCATTCTGGGATGGTAATGAAACGGTGCATCCAGGTGGGTGCCCGAATGGGTGGTCAGGTGGATCGACTCCACGGCCCAGCCCAGACCATCGGGCAGATCTTCTTTTTTGAGGCCTGGAAAGAACTGGGTCATTTGTTCAGCCCCCTGGGTGTGATCGATGTAGTCGATTTGCGGGATCATCATCTCGGGATCGCTGGGCAGCCCCGATTCGATGGCGATGGACAGGTCGATGAGTTGTCTTCCCATGGAACCTCCGTCAGGTTGCGTTTTGCCTTCATTCAAACACATGATAGATACAATTTTCAATTCAAAATTCAACCGAACAGAAACAGGATTTTCAGCAAAGGAGATGCGTCATGAATAAATTAAAAAAAGGTGACGAGGCCCCGGCGTTTTCGCTGCTCGATCAGAATGGGAAGCGTGTTGCATTATCGGAATTTCAAGGGAACAAGCTTTTTCTCTATTTTTATCCGAAGGCCGATACCCCCGGCTGAACCACTCAAGCCCAGGCGGTGCGGGACGCACTGCCCAAAATGAAAAAGATGGGCGTGGCGATGTTGGGCATCAGCCCGGACGTGCCGGCACAGCAGAAGAAATTCGACGAAAAATATAAATTGGGATTTCCGCTCCTGTCCGATCCGGACCATCGCGTGGCATCCGATTACGGGGTTTGGGGGGAGAAGAAGATGTTCGGCAAAACGATCGAGGGCATCGTTCGATCCGCCTTCCTCATCGACGAAGCCGGTTCGATTTTAGATGCCTGGTACCGGATCAGCCCCAAAGAAACGGTGCCTAAGTTGGCCAAGGCGCTCGAGGTACTTTAGGCGGCCATAGGCAGGAGCGTTTATTTAAGTTGCTAAATGTTGGGCGACGCGACCGGATCTCTTTCACCCGCAGTCATCTTTTGCATGACGATGACGATGACGAACAACGCCAGGCCCAGCATGTCGACCCAGAATGTCGGCCAGAGCAGGCAGGCCGCAGCTATCCAGAAGATGATGGTTTCCAGCCAGGTTGCTTTTCGGAAAAAATAGCGTTCGATGCCTGCGGCGAATGCCACCAGACCCAGGGTGGTGGTCAGCATGGTCAGCCCCACCTCCAGGTCGAGCAGTCGATAGGTTGGACCGACCCCCAGCAGGGGCCGATAGGCCATGACCAGGGGAATGATGTAGAGCCCCTTGGCCAGCTTCCACGATGTGAAGGCCGTGCGCATGGGATTTGCGCCGGCCACGCCGGCCCCGGCGAAACTGGCCAGGCTCACCGGCGGGGTGACGTTGGCATCCTGGGAATACCAGAAAACGATCATGTGACTGACCAGCAGGGGCACGCCCATATCCAGCAGGGCCGGGCCGGCCAGGGTCGCCAAGACGATATAGCTGGCGGTGACCGGCAGCCCCATGCCCAGCACCAATGACGCGGCGCCGATGAGCAGGATGGCCAGGGCCTTGATGCCGAAACTTAAATCGAGCACCAGGCTGGAGAACTTGAGTCCCATGCCGGTGAGTGTCACCATGCCCACGATGATGCCGGCCGC